>JANWIF010000012.1 GCA_025450035.1 Gemmatimonadaceae bacterium | reverse complement strand
CGGCCCGGCCGCCTGTTCGCGACGCTGGCCTCGGCCGGCGAGATTGGAAGCGGCCTGCTGGTGGCGCTGGGCCTGTTCGGCCCGGTTGGACCGGCAATCATGATCTCCGTGATGATCGTCGCCGCCTCGACCATGCACTGGCGGAACGGCGTATTCGCGGCGTCGAACGGCATCGAGGTGCCCCTCCTGTATGCGGCGGGCGCGTTCGCCTTGGCGCTCACCGGCCCGGGTAGATTCTCCCTCGATGCGGTATTCGGCCTCGGGGTGCTCTCGACGCCGACGATCGCGTGGGCAGTACTGGCGATCGGCGTCCTTGGCGGCATTGGGAACGTGCTGGCGCGCCGGCCGGTGCCGGCCTAACGGCGGCGACCCTCTCGTGGAGATCGGGATTTACAGCTTCATCGAGCGCACGCCGGATGCCCGGACGGGCCGGCTGGTGAGCGCGGAGCAGCGACTGCGCGACCTGCTGGAGGAGGTCGAGCTGGCCGACCAGGTCGGCCTCGACGTGTTCGGCGTGGGCGAGCACCACCGACCGGACTATCTCGCGTCGTCCCCGGCGGTGGTGCTCGCGGCCGCGGCGGCGCGTACGACGCGCATTCGCCTCACGAGCGCCGTCACGGTGCTCAGCTCCGACGATCCGGTGCGCGTTTTTCAACAGTTCGCCACGCTCGACCTCCTCTCCGGCGGGCGCGCCGAGATCATGGCGGGACGCGGGTCGTTCATCGAGTCCTTCCCGTTGTTCGGCTATGATCTGAAGGAGTATGACGAGCTGTTCGCCGAGAAGGTCGACCTCCTGTTGGCGTTGCGCGGCCGCGAACGCATCACGTGGAGCGGAAAGCATCGCGCGGGGTTGGACAACCTGGCGGTCTACCCACGGCCGGTGCAGCAGCCGCTGCCGGTGTGGATCGCGGTGGGCGGCACGCCACAGTCGGTGGTGCGCGCGGCGACGCTCGGATTGCCCATGGCGTTAGGCATCATTGGCGGGCAGCCGGAGCGGTTTGTACCGCTGGTCGACCTGTACCGCGAGACCGCCCGTCGGGTGGGCCATGATCCGGCGACGCTGCCGGTGAGTATCAACTCGCACGGGTACATTGCCGACGTCTCGCGCCAGGCGGCGGACGATGCGTTCCCGCCCTACCTGGACGTGATGGGCAGGATCGGGCGCGAGCGGGGGTGGCCGCCTCCCACGCGGAGCAGGTTCGACGCCGAGCGGTCGCCGCGGGGCGCGTTGCTGGTGGGCGATCCGCACGAGGTGGTCGACAAGATCCTGTTCGAGTACGAGCTGTTCCATCACCAGCGCTTTCTCATGCAGATGAGCGTGGGCACGATGCCGCACGAGCAGATCATGCGGTCGATCGAACTCCTGGGAACCGTCGTGGCGCCAGCCGTTAGGCGGAAGCTTGCGCCGGGGACCACGGCGCCGGCTACACCCGGCGTCTTACAGAACACCTGATGGTGATCCTATGAATTTGACCGGTATCCACCACCTCACCGCGATCTCGGCGGCGATTCGCGAAAACCATCGGTTCTATACGCAGACGCTGGGGATGCGGCTCGTGAAGCGGAGCGTGAATCAGGACGACGTGAGCGCGTACCACCTGTTCTATGCGGACGCCAAGGGGAGTCCGGGCACGGACCTCACGTTCTTCGATTGGCCGGTGCGGCGCGAGACGCGCGGCTCGCGGTCGATCACGCGGACCCATCTGCGGGTGAATGGGCAGGACGCGCTGGAGTTCTGGGCCGGGCATCTGCGCGAGCGCGGCGTGGCCGCCGGTGAGATCGTGGAGCGCGATGGCCGCCTAACACTTGACTTCGAGGACCCGGAGGCGCAGCGTCTGTCGCTGGTGGACGATGGGGGCGTCGGCCAGGCGTATCCGTGGGAACGCAGCCCGGTGCCGGCCAGGTATCAGGTGCGCGGGCTGGGGCCCATCATGATCAGCGTCCCCGAGCTCGCCACCACCGACAACGTGTTGCAGCAGGGGATCAACATGCGGCCGGTGCGTGAGTACGCGCATCCTGACAACTCACGGCACACCGTGCACGTGTACGAGATGGGCACGGGAGGGCCCGCCGCGGAGCTCCACGTCGCGGTGCAACCCGATCTTGGCGTCGCGCACCAGGGCGCGGGCGGCGTGCACCACGTGGCATTCCGCACACCGGATGCGGACTACGACGCGTGGGCCGATCGGCTCAACGCGTTTCGCATCCCGAACAGCGGTAAAGTGAACCGCTTCTGGTTCCACAGCCTCTACTTTCGCGAGCCGAACGATATTCTGTTCGAGATCGCCTCGGACGGTCCCGGCTTCGCGGTGGACGAGGATGCCGCGACGCTTGGCGAACGCGTGTCGCTGCCTCCGTTTCTGGAGCCGCGGCGCGAGCAGATCATGGCTCACCTGAAGCCGATCGACTGAACGGGGCTCCGCTGTGCCGGCGCGGGTCCGCTTCGCCGGCGCCTGAGTTGGCGGGCCGTCGTTAGTCCGCCCGTGGTTGGATGTTCAGCTCGATGCTGAACCGTCCAGAGTAATTGACCGATGGGGCGCCGTGATCGCGGACGATGCGCGTCGCGACGTTCTTAACCGGTCGTCTGGGTCGGCGTGCCGGATGGCGAATCGACCTATGGAATGCTGAGCGGCAGAACCATTGCCGCGCATGACGTGCGGCTTGCCGCCAGCGTCGAGTGCGCTCGCCACCGTGGTGACGGTGAGCGGCCGGAGCATTCCCTTACGGAAATGCGCGATGCCATCCGGGAAGTTGACGTCGCACAGGGCCGCGGGCGCCTTGCTGCGGGCCAGCCTGGCCGAGCGCTCGGCGGGTCCCCGGGCGGCAGGTCGCCGAGAGAAGTCAATCGGACAGCTCTCGCGGAAGCGCGCAATGTAGTATACAATGTTGTCCACCAGAACAGCCACGCCCACACCGGCCCCCGATCCCCGCTGCCATGCCTACGCTCCCCCTCGGCTACGCCGCCCGCCTCACCGCCGCAACCGCACTCCTGGTCGTGGTCGCCGGCACCAGCCTCGCGCAGACCATCCCCTCCGACTCCGCCATTCGCTCCATCCTGAAAGAGCGGGTAGACAGCGGGCGGGCCCCAGGTATCGTGGTCGGCATCCTCGAGCACGGCCAGCGACGCTACATCGCGTACGGCTCGGCCGGACCGGGGCGCCCGCCGCTCAACGAACACACCATCTTCGAGATCGGGTCGATCTCCAAGACGTTCACATCACTCCTTCTCGCCGACGCCGTGACGCGCGGCGAGGTGCGGCTCGACGAGCCCGTGGCCGATCTGCTGCCGGCGGGCACCACGGTGCCGTCTCGCGATGGCAAGGTCATCACGCTCGAGCTGCTCGCCACTCATCGCTCCGGACTCCCGCGGCTCCCGACCAACCTCGTGCCGGCCGATCCGGCCGATCCCTACGCCGACTACACCGCGGCGCGGCTGTACGCCTTTCTGGCCACGTACCAGTTGCCGCGCGCGCCGGGCGACAGCGCCGAATACTCCAACCTCGGCGTCGGCCTGCTCGGCCACGCGCTCGTGCGCCGCGCCGGGGCGTCCTCGTGGGGCGCGCTCGTCGCGCAGCGCATCGCCGGCCCGTTAGGCATGCGCGAAACCTTCGTCGATGTACCCGCCGATGCGCGCGCCCGCGTGGCCGCCGGCCACGACGCGAGCATGGACACCGTGCCCGCGTGGCATTTTGATGCGCTCGCCGGCGCGGGCGCGCTGCGCTCGAGCGCGGCCGATCTGCTGACGTATCTCGCCGCCGAGTTGGACACGGTGTCCACAAGTGGCCCGTTGGGCCGGGCCATGGCGCGGGCGCGGACGCCGCGTGCCGACTTCGGCGGCGGCAATCGCATCGCGCTGGCGTGGCTCATCCAGGGGTCGACGAACCCTCCCTTCTGGTGGCACAACGGTGAAACCGGGGGCTTCACCTCGTTCGTCGCCTTCGATCCGGCGCGGCAGGTGGCGGTGGTGGTGCTGGCCAACGCGGGCGTGCAAGTGGACGACATCGGCGCCCATCTGATCGATCCATCGGTGCCGCTGCACATGCCGCCGATCCCAGTGCATCGGACGGTGGTGTCCCTTCCCGTGGCCGCACTCGAGCGCGTGGTGGGTGACTATCCGCTCGCGCCCACCTTCGTGTTACAGGTTTCTCGCATCGGCGACGCGCTCTACCTTCAGGCTACCGGGCAGCAGAAGGTACGGCTCTGGCCGGAGGCTCCCGATCGCTTTTTCATCAAGGAAGTGGACGCGCAGCTCACGTTCACGTTCAACGGTAACGGGTCGGCCACGAGCGTGACGCTGCGACAGAACGGCGCATCGCAGACCGCGCCGCGAAAGCCGTGAGCGCGCGCGGGCATCCCCGCGTGGGGTCGCCGTTAGCAGCCTAACGGTGTCGGGGGGCTCGCGGGCGGGGGCACGGCCGGCATGCCGTGGCCCGCGAGCACGGCGTTCAGCGCGCCGAGGTCCGTGGTGCTCACGCGCTTCCAGGCAGCCTCGGCGGCCGTGAGCTCGCCGCACGTCCCGGTCTGCTCGGCACGCATCGGTGCGGTGGGCGCCATGTCCGCGTCGTCCTGCGCCATCAGCTCGCGCACCAGCGATGCGCTCGTTTCCATGAAGTTAGGCGGAGGCGCGGGGCCGCGGCGAAAGCGGAACCTTCGTCCGCCCTGCGGGCTGCCGGCCACGGTGTCCAGCTTCGCCCGAAACGCCGCGGCGGCGGCGGTCACGTCGGCGGGCGCGTGTGCACCCGCGGCCTGCTCGACCGCGGTTCGCAACGTGGCCGCTTGCTGGTAGCTGCTCCACGCCGACCGGGCGCCGCGGTAGAGCGTCATGAGCAACGCGTGCTGGGCGCGAAGCGCGGCCGGTGTGGCCGACGACCGTGGATCGTTGCGAACCGTCACCAGTTGCGTGTAGGCGCGGCCGTCCACGGTGAGCTTGACCGTGTAGACGCCCGGTAAGGCGAGCGGTCCTTCGGGTGACGCGGGCGTGAGACCGGGATTTGCGTTGATCTCGAACGTGTGTTCGAACGCGGGAGGCGCGTCGTAGCGCAGGTCCCACGCCATACGATTGGTGCCGATGGCGGTGGGTATCGGCTGCGGCGTGGCCAGCCAGAAATTCGGCTCGGGCGGTTGGGCCGCTTCGGCCACGGGCGCGACGGGCGCGCTCGAGAAGTGACGTACGACGGTGCCCGCGGCATCCATCACGTCGAGCGTGATGTCGCTCGACGGCTTGGCGGAGAGCGAGTAATAGATCACCACGCCATCGGGCGGGTTGAGCATGTGCGGCACTTCGGGTGGAAAGGGCGTATCGGCGCCCACGTTCCGGCGCACGCGGATGGTCTCGTCTGGTGCAAAAAGATGCGCCCGCTCCTGGGCGATGGCCGGCGTCAGTTGGCGCAGCACCGCGTAGTCATCGAGAATCCAGATGCCGCGTCCGTACGTGCCGGCGATGAGATCGTCGCCGTGAAACGCCAGGTCGCGATACGATGTGTTGGGCAGGTTCAGCTGGAGCGACTGCCAGTGATCGCCGTCATCGAACGAGACGTACATGGCGCTCTCGGTGCCCGCGAACAGCAGCCCCGCTTTCTTCGGGTCGGCCCGGATCACGCGCGCGAAGCTACCGCTGGGTTCATCGGTGGGCAAACCGGTCACGATCTTCGTCCACGTCTTGCCGAAGTCGTGTGTGCGATAGATGTACGGGGTGTCGTCGCCCATGCCGTGCAGATCGATGACGGCGTATGCGGCGCCGGCGTCCTGATGCGAGGCGTCGATGGTTTCGACGTCGGCGTGGGTTGCGTTAGGCAAGTTGGCGATCGAGACGTCGGTCCAGGTCTTGCCGCCGTTGCGGGTCACCTGGATCAGCCCGTTGGTGGTGCCCACCCAGATGGTGCCCGGTGCCACGGGAGACGCGGAGATCGATTCGATCGTGCCGCCCGGCGGGGGCGCGTCGCGCTCGTCTCCCGCGACGCGTCCGGCGAGTTGCGGCGGCGCGCTCTTGGGCACGCCCAGGTCGGGGCTGATCTTGTTCCAGTGCTGGCCGCCGTCGATCGTCGCCATCACATATTGGAAGCCGGCGAGCAGCTCGTGTTGATTCCACGGCGCCCACACCATCGGCTGCGTCTCGTTGGTACGCAGCTTGAGGTGAGGATCCATCGCGGGACTCACGTTGATCCATTGCGCGTTCGGATAGGAGATCTTCACGATTCCCGAGCCGCTGGAGTACACGGTGTTGGGATGGAGCGGATCGGGCACGATGGTGCCCCACTCCCAGCCGGGCACCGGGGTCCAATCGCGCGGCGTGATCTCGCCCAGGTTGCCGCGATCGCGGACACGCACCGCGCCGGCATCCTGCTGGGTGGCGTACACCCAGTACGGGAAGGAATTGTCGACGGAAATGTGGTAGACCTGCTCCGTGGACTGGTTGTACCACTGGCTCCACGTTGCGCCGCCATCCAGCGTGACCGTGGCGCCCTGATCCATGCCGAGGAGGATGCGCTTTCCGTTAGTCGGATCGATCCACATCTGCTGGGGGTCGTCGCCGCCCGGCGCGCCCTTGAACCCGGTGAACGTCTCGCCGCCGTCGGTGGATCTATAGCTGGACGTGTTGATCGTGTAGACGATGTCGGGATTCTGCGGGTCGACGTACACGCCGCAATTGTAGCCGCCCTGTCCGTTGCCGACGCGGTGGTCGGCGGCGTCCATCTGACGCCAGGTCGCGCCTCCGTCGTCCGAGCGATAGAGCCCGAAATTGCCGATGAGGTAGACTCGTTGGGCGTGGGTGTTCATCGCCACCGCGATGGAGGTGCGTCCGGAGAGCCGCGGCAGTCCACTGCCGGTGACTTCGCGCCAAGTCAGCCCTTCGTCGGTGGACTTGTACAGCGACGTGCCCGTGCGTCCCGTGTCGGGCACGGCGCCGCGCCGTCGCGGCGCACCGGGCGTCTGGTAGTGAGTGTCCGACGTCGCGAACACGACGTTCGGGTCATCGGAAGCTTGGGCGAGCTTCTCGATGCCGGTCTCGTCGTCGATGAACAGCGTTTTCGTCCACGTGGTGCCGCCGTCGGTGCTGCGAAAAATGCCGCGGGCATCGCTCTTCTGGAAATAGTTTCCTTGCGCCGCGACCAACACGAGGTTCGCGTCGTGGGGATCCACGATGATCGATGGGATCTGGCTCGAGGCATCGAGGCCGAGGTGGTGCCACGTGGCGCCCGCGTCGAGCGATTTGTAGACGCCGTTTCCTTGATTGAGCGAGCCGCCAGTGGGCATGTCGCCCGTGCCGACGTAGATCACATTCGGGTCGGATGGTGCGACATCGATGGCGCCGACCGACGCGACGCTGGCGACCGAATCAAAGATGGGGAACCATGTGACGCCCGCGCTCGTGGTCTTCCACACGCCGCCCTCGGGTAGGCCGGCGTAGAACACACCGGGCTGACCAATGGCTCCCGTGACCGAGGCAATGCGTCCAGCGCGCAACGGGCCGATGTTGCGCCACACGAGGCCAGCGTAGAGGCTCGGCGACACGGGAGGCCGCGAAGCGGGACTGCGACTCGGAATGAAGAGTGTGCCGAGGGTCAGATACGCGGCGGACAGCCATCGGAAAGAGAGAGCGCGGGTCATCGTTTGGGATTCTGAGGACGGGGCAATTGGTCGGAGGGAGTATGTGTCCGGGGCGCGAGAGACGGCAAGCGCCCATGCGGAGCGCGCGCCGGAGCGGCGGCCTCGGCCGTGAGGGCGAGGTTGTCGAGTACCACTGCGGCGTTGCGTTTAAGGCCACGGAGTTTGGCGCGCTTCAGCGGCGAGCCCTTGAAGGCGGCGCGGAAGGACTCGTCGTCCATCGACACAATCTCCCGCGCGAGCGTGCCCGCGTCCTTTCCCGCGACGGCCGCACGCGCGATGAACGCGGGTTGGGCGAGCTCGCGCGCGAACTTCACGTTCCACGGGCAGACTTCCTGGCACACATCGCATCCATAGAGCAGTTCTCCCATGAGGGGCTGCAGGTCCGCAGGCACGTCGCCTTTCAGCTCGATGGTGAGGTACGAGATGCAGCGCCGGGCATCGAGTACGCCGGGTGCGACAAAGGCTTGCGTTGGGCAGGCGTCGAGGCAGCGGGTGCACGTGCCGCAATGGTCGGTGGCGGACGGCTGGTCTGGAGCGAGGTCGAGCGCGAGGAACAGCGAGCCGAGGAAGAAAAACGATCCGAGCGTTGGATTGAT
Source organism: Gemmatimonadaceae bacterium (assembly GCA_025450035.1). Classification (GTDB taxonomy): domain Bacteria; phylum Gemmatimonadota; class Gemmatimonadetes; order Gemmatimonadales; family Gemmatimonadaceae; genus JADGGM01. Next base: position 75,489 of record JANWIF010000012.1, on the reverse strand, counting down.
AAGGTTGGTATTCTTGCCTAACCAGCCGAGTCCCGCGCGGCGGGCCAGGTCACGCTCGAGGATCGGACCCGTGTCCACGTAGGGTTTGCCGGGCACCGGACGTTGGACTTCGGACTCGATCCATGCGTGGAGCGCGCGCAGTTTGTCGAGCATCACATCGTGGTAGTCATCGCCGCGGGCGTAGCGAGCCACCGGGCCGGAGGGTTGGCGGCCGCCGTAGTCGAGGGCAACGACGATGGCGCAGGTGGCGCCGGGAACGGGGAGTCGCGAATCGCGGCGGAGCTCGGCGCGGCGTTCGAGATAGTGCATGTCGCCGGCGTAGCCGTGGGCGATCCAATCGTCGAACGCGGCCGCGCCGTCGGCCACGCCCAACCGTGCGATGCCGGCGAGGTCGAAGCCCAGGCCGTACGCCTGCGCTTTGATGCGATGCTCGAAGGACGGGATGCGCGGGACCGTCACGGCGCCCGCCCTACCCAGCGCGCGTACCGTATGACATCCTCCGGCGGAGGGACCGCATCGTAATCGCCGTACGCGGTGTACATTCGCCATCGCACGTAGTCGCGCGCCGGCATGGGAAGGAACGGTGGCCGGCGGTACCATGCACGTTGCCGAAAGCGCCAGGCCACGCGCGCGAGATCGATGGCGAGGCGCGGACTCGCGATCGCGCGTATGGCGAGCGTCGCGACAAGACGCGGCCAGGGTGAGCCCGAGCGAGCAGCGGAGGCGGTTGTCAGCGGTGTCTCTGGTGAACGGTCGGTGCTTCCCAATTCATCATTCAATCTCACGAGGGGCCCGTGCTCTCTCAACTGGGGTATCAAGTCGTCTCGGTCACCGGGGCGGTGCTGGTATTGATCGGCTACATGTGTCTGCAGCGCGGCTGGCTGTCGCGCGAGGACCGGACGTTCAACTTACTGAATCTGGTGGGGTCGGCGCTGTTGGCGTGGATCGCGATCGCCGACCGCCGGTGGGGATTCATACTCCTGGAAGTCGCATGGGCGCTGCTGTCCGTGCCGCCGCTGCTCCGGCGGCCGCGCGCAACGGCGGCCTGATCGCGCCGGTCGTCACATGAATGATTGGCCATCGAACGCGATCGACGGCGGTTGCGGGAGGCCGAGGGCGCGGAGCGCAGAGGGCATGACGTCGGCGGTGCGGCGCGGCGTGCGAGCGATGGGATGGTTCACCATCAGCGGCACGAGCATGTGTTCTCGGTGCAAGGCACCGTGGGTGCTAACGTGGGGCATGGGTTCGTAGCGGGCGCGAAGGTCCCAACCTCGTGTAGCCGAGACGATCACATCGCCGGCGCGCGGTGCGCCGCTCAGGTGGGCGATCTGCACGAGGGCATCCGGGTAGTCGGTGGGTAGCGACGCAGCGTGGCATTCGATGTCGTCGAGTGGCGGCGGCTCGCCGAGTCCGAGCGGATCGCCGGTGAGCGGGCGGTAGGCGAAGCGCATTCCGACGCGTTCGACTAACGCGGCACCGCGGCCGCGCCCCCGCACCTCGCAGCGTCGCGCGTCGTGGGGGAGCAGGAGGAGGTCGACCGCCGGGCGTTCGAGGAGAGCATCGGCGAGTGCGGACCAGCGTCCGCGCAGCGATGGCCACCACGGCCGCGCGCGCCGGGCGGGCTCCAGGTATACGTGGGCCATGGCGTTTCCGCTCACCATCACCGCAACGTCGGGGCGCCTGGTGAACACCCAAGGATGGGCGAGCACCCGATGGCCGTCACCCATGGCGCGCACCGCGTCGGCGAGATCATCGTGTGTGTGCACGGGTGAATGGCCGTGGTCGCTGCCGATCCACAGGTGCGTGCTCTCCCAGCGGCCTGCGCGCTCGAGATCGCCGCGTACGTGACCAACGAGGTCATCGAGGATGCGGAGTGCGTGGTGCGCATCGGGGGAGGTGTGACCCGTTGCATGCGAGGTCTTGTCCAGACCGAGCAGCGCGACGAAGCTGACGTCCGGGCGTCGTTGGGCGATGTGTGTGCGCGCGAGGAGCGAGACGACTCGATCGATGTCGAGCCATGCCGCCGCGTCGCCGCGCCAATGCGTGCGCGCGATGCGCCACAGCAGACGCGCGTCGCGTCCCATCTGCTCGCGTGCGGTGGCGCCGCGCGCGAGCATGCTCATAGCGGCGAAGCGCGACGGTGCGAGCTCGAACAGGGTGGGGGCGCTCGCGTCCACGTCACCGTCCACGTGTCGTATCTCGCTGCCGAGATAGCTGCGGCAATGGGGAGGGCGCCGGCACCTGGTATGTTCCCTGTCGTACCAACGCAAGCCGGGTAACCCGATGGGGCCGGGGAATCGTCCGGTGAGAAACGGCGCGTACGCGGGTCCGGTGACCGACGGAAAGGCTGTGGTTACCGGGTACAGTCCGCCGTCGCTGCGCAGGCGAGCGAGCTCGGGAAGCTCGCCCGCGGCGAACGGCGCATCGAAGACATCGGAGCGAGCGCCATCGAGTAAGAGGAAAATCAACGGCACGGGTACGGACCGCGGGGGGGGGGGGGCAGGGTCGGAGGGGATACTAGCGAATCGCGTCTCAGGTTATTGTAGCACGACACGGTGTCTTCATGGCGAGATGCCGTCGTGCTACTAAAATCTGTGACAGGGTGCACTGTGAGTGGGAACGGCGGGCGAGCGTGAGCTCCCATGCGTAGCAAGTTGATGTCACGTGCGGCTACATTCTGTCTTTCCTACTTCTGACTACACTCATGCCTTCCCGGTCTGGAAAGTCGAAAGCGAAGGGCGTCGTCGCGACTGCGGCGAAGAAGAAGACAAACGTGCAGCAGCTGGCGGAGGCGGAGCAGGGAGCGAGGGAAGGATTTCGAGAGCGGACGGAGGAAGGGCACGTGCTTGCGGGCAGAGTGCCACCGTCGCGGGTGGACGGCGCGCGACACTCGGGCGCGGTGAAGATTCTCGATGAGCGCACGATCGACCAATCGATTCGCGACTACGTGCCGCCGTCGGTGACGGAAGACGAAAAGTTATTGCGCACTTCGGGGGCGCAGCCGTCGTACGACTTCACGCGCACCGATCCGTGGCGCGTGCTTCGCATCATGTCGGAGCTCATCGAAGGGTTCGACACGCTCGCGTCGGTGAACAAGGCGGTGACGGTATTTGGGTCGGCGCGGGTTGGGCCGGACGATCCGCAGTACGCGGCGGCGCAGGAGACGGCGCGACTGTTGGCTGAGGCCGGTTTCGCGATTCTCACGGGCGCGGGTCCTGGTATCATGGAGGCCGCCAACAAGGGCGCGCGACTGGGGCACGGTCGGTCCATTGGTTGCAATATCGAGCTGCCATTCGAGCAGGGGGCGAACCCGTACGTCGACACGCTGATCAACTTCCGCTATTTCATCGTGCGGAAGACGATGTTCGTGAAATACTCATCGGCGTTCATCATCTTTCCCGGCGGATTCGGTACGCTCGACGAGCTTTTCGAGGCGCTGACGCTCATCCAGACGGGGAAGATCTATCAATTCCCGGTGGTCCTGTTCGGGCGGCACTATTGGGCGGGGTTGTTTCGTTGGTTGCGGTCGCGGGTGTTGCTGGAAAAGAAGATCTCGCCGGGTGACATGGAGCTGATGTTGCTCACCGATGATCCGGCGGAGGCGGCGCGGGCGGTGATCAGCGCGTCCGAGGCGCAGGCATCGGCGCCGCGACCCTGAGCGGTGGCACGTCAGTGGCACACGCAGTGGCCCCCCAAGTGGATGGTTTCTTCCGAGTCATGAGATGACGATGTCGAAATCCGGCGGCGCGAAGCGTACGGTGGGCGGTCCGACGGCCGCGGCGCCCAAGGCGGCGCAGAAGCGCGAGGCAGAGGAGCGCGAGCGCGGCGAGGTGGCGCACGTTGCGCGCGAGACGAGCCGTTTTCTGCGTGGCCAGCGCATCGATCCGCGGCGTATCGATGGCACCGAGACGATCGCCGAGTTGCTCGACGGAACCTTTCTCGCGTACAATGCGGCGCGGTTGCGGGAGGCGGCGCATCTATTGGCCGAGAAGATGCTACGGCCGGGGGTGACCGTTGGCCTAACGCTCACCGGCGCACTGACACCGGCGGGGCTAGGGATTGCGGCGCTGATTCCGCTCATCGAGGCGGGATTCGTGGATTGGATCGTCTCGACGGGCGCGAACCTCTACCACGACACGCACTACGGTCTGGGGTTGGCGATGCATCGCGGCAACGCGCAGGAGAGCGACGTCGTGCTGCGCACCGAGGGGGTCGTTCGCATCTATGATATCTTCTTCGACTACGACGTGTTACTGTCCACGGACGCGTTCTTCCGGCAGATCATGCGCAGCCCGGAGTTTCAGCGGCCGATGTCGAGCGGCGAGTTTCACTGGCTCTGCGGGCGATACGTGCGTGAGCGCGAGGATGCGTTAGGCATAGGCCAGCGTTCGCTACTCTCGGCGGCGCACTCGGCGAGCGTGCCCATCTATACGTCATCGCCGGGCGATTCCTCGATCGGGATGAACGTGGCGGCGCTGGCGTTGGAGGGGAACGCGCTGGTGATCGACCCCAACCTCGACGTGAACGAGACGGCGGCGATCGTGCTGGCGGCCAAGCGGGGCGGTGGGAAGAGTGCGGTGATGATCATGGGCGGTGGCAGCCCGAAGAATTTCATGCTGCAGACGGAGCCGCAAATCCAGGAAGTGTTAGGCATCGACGAGAAGGGGCACGACTTCTTCCTGCAGGTGACCGATGCGCGTGCCGACACGGGCGGTCTATCGGGCGCCACGCCGGCGGAAGCGGTGAGTTGGGGGAAGATCGATCCCGACCGGCTGCCCGACGCGGTGGTGTGCTACACCGACGCGACGATCGCGCTGCCGCTGCTCACGTCGTACGCGCTCGCCAGGTGCGCGCCGCGGCCGCTGAAGCGTCTCTACGAGCGGCGTGGTGAGATGATGGACGCGTTGCGCCGCGAGGCGGCGGCCGCGGCGGCCGCCGGCGCAGGTGCCTAACGATGGTCACGGGTGCGTGGCTCGCACGCGGGCCACCAGATTGATTTTGGACATGGCGCCGCGCGAGAGATGGTACGCGAGCTCCTCGCGTCCGAGCAACGCCCGCGCGATCGCCCGGTCGGACCACCCGGCGGCAATGCGCTGGTCGACGGCATCGACCGTGGCGTCCAGCCAATCGGCCTTGGCCAGCAGCGCCGACACGGGATCGCGCACCAGCCCTCGGTGGGCATCGAACAGCCGCGTTGGGCGAAGGGCCGCGGCGGCGCGCAGGCTGGCGACCAGCTGCCGCGGATGCTCCTCGGCGTGCGCGGCGCGAACTTTCACGCCGAGAAAGAGGTCGCCACCGAACATCGCTTCGCGTTCGGCGTCCCACACGATATGGTGGTCCGCGGCGTGGCCGGGCGTCGGCACGAGCCTGAGCGTCTCGCTCGTGAACGGAATGATCGGCGCGAGCAGATGCGGCGGGGTGCCCCAGATGATGCGCCGGTAGGGCGCGAGCCGCGGACGGGCGCGCAGCAGGTGGAGTGTCGCCTCGGACGCGGCGATGGGCAGGCCCGCATGGGCGGCGAGCTGCACGTTGCCGGCGTGGTCCTCGTGATGATGCGTGATCATCGCGCCTGACGGCCGTGCCTGCTCGAGGACTGCCGCCAGTTCTCGCGCGACCGCCGGGAAGCCCACGTCGATCAAGACGCCGCGGACGAGATACGCACTCACCTCGTAGCCGATCGAACGGCTGATCGCGGTCGACATCACGACGCGCGTCACGTCGTCGTACATCTCGAGGCGAAGCATCGCCGTAGTGTACGCCGGCGGGTGCGCGCCTGGCAGGGTGGACACCGTCGCGTTCGGCGCCTAGTATGGAGATATGAGCCGCCGCATTGCCCTTCGAGGACGAGTGTTTGGATCCGCGCCGTCGGCGCGGGCGCGCCGTGGAGCGCGCCCAGGTGCGCGTCGTGGACCGACACGTTTTTCCCGGTAGGCAGAGGGCGGCAGCAGGCATGAGGACAGGCGCCCGGCCCCGGTGGCCGGGCGCTCCACTTTTTGCGTCGTGATGGTCCGATGATCGAAGAGCTGAAGGAGAAGCTGCACGGCGAGGTCGAGCGCTTGCAGCACGAGTTGAACGTCGTGCTCCCGCAAGAGATTCGGAAGGCGGTGGAGCTGGGCGATCTACGCGAGAACAGCGAGTACAAGGCTGCGCTCGAACGCCAACAGTTCGTACAGGCGCGACTGGGTCAGCTGCGCCAGCGGTTGAGCAAGCTGTCGCAGATCGACATTAGCCAGATTCCGACCGACAAAGTTGGGTTAGGCTCGCGCGTGACGGTGAAGGATGTCAAGAGTGGCACGCTCGAGGTGTACAACCTGGTGTTCGGCGACGCCGTCGAGTTCGAGGAGGGGCACGTGACGATGTCCTCGCCGATCGGGCGCGCGTGGGTGGGGAAGGGCGTGGGCGATGTCACGCTCCTCAAGCTTCCGGCGTCGACGCGACAGCTGCAGATCATGGAGCTGGCGACGATTCATGAGCGCGCGGGACGGTAAGGCCGCCGCTCGGTTAGACGCCGAAGATCGCGTGCGCTTCGGCAGCGTATCGCTCCACCTCCGTGTTCTGCCACCCAAACTGCGCGGCGATCGCCTGCGCGACGGCGCGGCCGTGATCCGCGGTCTCGAACGCCAGGTGGAGGCGGCGAATCAACAGGTCGCCTAACGAGAGGGCCATCTCGTGATCCACCGCCCATTGGAGCTCGGCGGCGATGTCGGGCAGCGGCGATGCGAGCGGGCGCGCCAGGCCGCGATCGTGCTCGGCGAGCGACCACACGTCGCGCCATTCCGTGCCGTAGCGGAACACCAGGTGCGTGGCCAGGTCGCGCGATCCGGTGCGATGCTCCGCGTCGTCGCGCTCGGCGTCCATCGACGTGATCGCGCCACCCGGAAGCGGGAGGTGCGCCGTGTCCGCGGGGCGCACCGGTTGGCCGAGAGCGCGTTGGGCGGCGTTCGCCACGTCGTGCGCCATCACGCGGTACGTGGTGAGCTTTCCGCCGGTGACGGTGATGAGCCCCGGCGCAGTGAACGTCACTGCATGTTCGCGGGACAACGCATCGGGGTGGTGCGCATCGCCGCCAATCAGCGGACGGATTCCCGCCCACGCGGCCACGACATCGGCGGCCACGAGCGCCGTTGCGGGGAAGTACGCATTGGCGGAGCGCAGCAGGTAGGCGACATCAGCAGGGGTCGCGCGCACCGCGTCGAGCGATCCGTCGTAATCGGTGTCGGTCGTGCCGACAATGGTCGTCTGTCCGGCCGGGAGCACGAAGAACACGCGGCCGTCGATCGGGGACAGGAGCGTGAGCGCACCGGTGTTGCCCACGCGGGCGCGCGGCAGCGCGATGTGCACGCCCTTGGTGCCGCGCACCGAGGGCGTGGCGTCCGGGTCGGCGAGCCGGCGAATGGTATCGCTCCACGGGCCGGTCGCGTTGACGACCATGCGCGCGGTGATGTCGATCGTGCGTCCGGTGAGCACGTCGCGGGCGCAGGCGCCGCGCACCGCGCCCGTGTCGAGGAGCAGGCGGTTCACTTCGACGCGGCTCACGACCGTCGCGCCCGCATCGTGTGCCGCCCGCGCGTTGGCCAGCGTTAGGCGGGCATCGTCGGTTGTGGCGTCGAAGTAGACCGCGCCACCGCGCAAGCCGCTCTGGCGGAGCGCCGGCTCGATCGCGGTCACGGCCCCTGCGTTCACCACCCGATGGCGCGACACGTTGCGGAAGAGCGCCAGCGCGTCATAGAGCGTCAGCCCGGCGCGCACCTTCCACGGCGCGATGCGTGCGTGGTCGAACATGGGCCACACGAACTGCAGCGGACGCACCAGGTGCGGCGCGACGTGCATGAGTGTCCGGCGTTCCCGGCTCGCCTCGAACACGAGATGGAGCTGCCCGTGCTCCAAGTAGCGCAGTCCGCCGTGGATGAGACGGGACGAGCGGCTCGACGTGCCACTCGCAAAATCCTCACGCTCCACGAGCGCGACGCGCAGCCCCCGCAATGCGGCGTCGCGCGCTGTGCCCGCGCCGACGATGCCGCCGCCAATCACGAGAACGTCGAAGGGCGTGGTGGTGAGGGCGGAGACGAGGGCGGGCCGGGAGGACGGGGAAAAGGCGACGGGCATGGAGCGGGGGGATGAGAAGATAGTGGGGTCAGTGGACGCAGCCCACTAGAGGGGAAGAACATCAACCATCCCGCTTCGTTCCCGCTCTAGTCCCGCCCCATCTGCCGTTCTAAGTTTACGTGTATGGAAAGCTATAGCAGTGGCGGTCGGCGGGTGGCGATTGTCGGCGGGCTCAGGACGCCGTTTGCAAAGGCCGGCTCGGCGCTCAAGGCGATGACCACGGAGCAGATGGGGCGCGCGGTGGTTGCCGAGTTGTTGGAGCGGACCACGCTCGATCCGCGCGAGATCGATCTCCTGGTGTTCGGCACCGTTGTGCCATCGGTGCTCGCGCCCAACCTGGCGCGCGAGGTGGCGCTGCTGCCCATGCTGCCGAAGGGCATACAGGCCTACACCGTTGGGCGGGCGTGCGCGTCGGCGAATCAAGCGATCACGGACGCGGCGGACCAGATCGTACTCGGCCACGCGGACGTGGCGATCGCGGGCGGTGCGGAGTCGTTGTCCAACGTGCCGATCCTGCACTCGCGGGGATTCTCCGACGCGCTCATGAAGGCGAGCCGAGCTCGCTCGTTAGGCGGGCGGGTTGGTGCCTTCGCGGGCGTGCGGGCGCGCGACCTGGTGCCCGTCACGCCAGCGATTGCGGAGCCGTCCACCGGCGAGACGATGGGGCAGTCGGCCGAGAAGATGGCCAAACTCAACCACATTCCGCGCGAGGAACAGGATCAGTTCGCGCTGCGGTCGCACCGGTTGGCTGCTGCGGGGACGCAGGATGGCCGGCTCGCGGCGGAGATGATGACGCTGTACGTGCCGCCGAAATACGATACCTGGTTGTCGGCCGACAACGGGGTGCGCACGGACACGAGCCTCGAGCAGCTCGCGGCGCTCAAGCCCGTGTTCGACCGGAGGTACGGGACGGTGACGGCCGGCAACTCTTCGCCGCTCACGGATGGCGCGGCGGCGGTGATCCTCATGAGCGAGGCGAAGGCTCGTGCGTTAGGCTATGCGCCGTTAGCGTTCGTGCGCTCATACGCGTACGCAGCCCTTGACCCCGGTGAGCAGCTGCTGCAGGCGCCGGTCCTGGCGGCGCCGACTGCGCTGGCCCGGGCCGGCCTGGCACTCGCCAACATCGATCTGGTCGAGATGCACGAGGCCTTCGCGGCGCAGGTGTTGTCAAACCTCAACGGCTTCGAGAGCCAGGCCTGGGCCGAGCGGGCCGGCCTCTCGCATCCGGTAGGCGAAGTGGACCGCTCGCGGCTCAATGTGATGGGCGGATCGATCGCCATCGGCCATCCGTTCGGCGCGACCGGCGCGCGCATCACGATGACGCTGGCCCACGAGCTGAAACGCCGGGGCGGACAGTTCGGGATGATGACCGTCTGCTCCGCCGGCGGTATGGGGTTCGCGATGGTGCTGGAGAACGCTTCGTGAGCGCCGCCGCCCCTGACACCTCGCTGCCTAACGGTAGCGGCGCCCTCTCCGTCGTCATCGAGAACGGCATTGCCGTCGCGACCCTGGACGTCGCGGGCGCGTCGGTCAACACGCTCGGCGCCGCGGTGATGAGCGACTTCGCCGCGCTGTTCGATCGTGTAGAGCGCGATACGACGATTCGCGCGGTGGTCCTCATGTCGGGAAAGACGGAGAACTTCATCGCCGGCGCCGATATCGAGGAGTTCGTTGCCCTGGGCAGCGCGCAGGACGGTGAGGCGCTCAGCCGGACCGGTCAGTCGCTGCTGCGCCGACTCGAGACGCTGCGCGCGCCGGTCGTGGTCGCGATCCATGGCGCGTGCCTGGGCGGTGGGCTCGAGGCGGCGTTGGCCAGCGCGTATCGTATTGTCACCGACCATCCAAAGAGTGTGCTAGCGCTTCCCGAAGTTCAGCTCGGTATCATTCCCGGCGCCGGCGGGACGCAACGGCTGCCGCGTTTGGTAGGGTTGCGCGCGGCGTTGGACATGATTCTCACCGGACGGAACGTGCGTTCAAAAAAAGCGCTACAGATGGGCCTGGTGGATGAGATGGTCCACCCAGCGATTTTGCGCGACGTCGCGCTCGATCGCGCCCGGCAACTGGCCGACGGCACGATTCCGCGACGGCAACGCCGTGCGTCGCGCAGCGCCGCGAGCGTCGTGCTTGAGAGCAATCCCCTCGGCCGCGCGCTCGTGTTCCGCCAGGCGCGCGCCGGCGCGCTGGCCAAGACGCACGGCAATTATCCGGCTCCGCTGGCCGCCATCGACGCCGTGAAGGCCGGGTTCGACCTGGGGTCGGATCGCGGGTACGCCGAAGAGTCCCGGCTGTTCGGCGACATGGCGATGACCGATGTATCGCGCCAATTGGTATTTTTGTTTTTCGCCACGAGTGCGCTCAAGAAGGACCCGGGCACGCCGGTGCCGATCGCGCCCCGCCCGGTTCGCAAGTTAGGCATACTCGGCGCCGGGTTCATGGGATCCGGCATCGCCGCCGTGGCGGCGATGCAGGGCACCGTGGTGCGCCTCAAGGATGCCGACCCGGCGCGCGTGGCCAAGGGCCTCAAGGCGGTGAGCGACGTGCTGCGCGAACGCCTCACAAAGAAGCAGGTCACGCACCGCCAGTTCGAGGACCAGATGGTCCTGGTGGGCGGCACTACCGACTACTCGGGATTCTCCGACGTCGACCTGGTGATCGAAGCGGTGTTCGAGGACCGCGCGCTCAAGGAGCGTGTGTTGCAGGAAGCCGAGCGCGTGATCCCGAGCGATGCGATCTACGCCTCGAACACCAGCACGATTCCCATCGCCCGCATTGCGGCGTCGTCGATGCGGCCGGAGCAAGTGCTTGGCATGCACTTTTTTTCTCCCGTGCAGAAGATGCCGCTGCTCGAAGTGATCATGACGCCGCGCACGTCCGGCGTGGCCACCGCAACCGCGGTGGCGTACGGCAAGCAGTTGGGCAAACACGTCATCGTCGTGAGCGATGGCCCCGGATTCTACACTACGCGTACGCTCGCCGCGTTCATGAACGAGGCCGGATACCTGCTGGATGAAGGCGTAGCCATCGATGTGCTCGATCGCGCGCTCGTCGAGTTCGGATTTCCCGTCGGGCCGATCACGCTGATGGATGAAGTAGGGCTCGACGTTGGCGCCAAGGTGGGTGCGGTGCTGCGCGAGTCATTCGGTGCGCGCCTCGCGCCGTCGCAAGCGCTGGCACGTGTAGTGGCATCCGGGCGCCAGGGACGGAAAGGTGGCAGCGGATTCTATCGCTATGACGCGCCCGGCGGCCGGAAAGGTGGCGTGGACGAGAGCGTGTACGCGCTGCTCCCCACGGGCGTACATCGCACCGAAATCCCGGTGCTGGAGCTGCAGCAGCGATGCGTGCTTGCCATGGTAAACGAGGCGGCGCGTTGTCTGGAAGAAGGCGTTCTGCACTCGGCGCGCGATGGGGATGTTGGGGCCGTGTTCGGGATCGGGTTCCCGCCGTTCCGGGGCGGCCCGTTCCGATACGTCGACGCCGTGGGCATCGCGCACATCGTCCGTCAACTCGAAGTTTACCACGGGCGGTTCGCGCCGCGCTTTGAACCGGCGCGACTGCTCGTCGAACGTGCCGCTCAGGGTCGACGTTTCTACTAGACCGCCCGCCGGCCTGCGACGTACCTTACACGGTCCCTTCACGAACTCATCTCGCATGCGCATCAGCATCGCCGCGGGCGCGGCACTCGTCCTGTGCGCCGGCAGCGCTCATGCACAGAGCGCCGGTCGGGCGCTCACCGTTCGACAGATCTGGGGAGACTACGAATTCTCGGGCGAGCAATCGCCCGAGATGCACTGGCTGTCCAGCGGCACGGCATGGGTCGAGGTTCGACCCACCGCGTCAGGCGGTAACGACTTGGTGCACGTGGACGCGGCCACCGGCACATCGACCGTTCTCGTTCCGGCATCGTCGCTCGTGCATGGCGACGGAAGGCCGATCGTGATTGAAGGACTCACGCTCTCGGCAGACGGCACGAAGGCGATGCTGTTCCACGATTCGGAGCGCGTGTGGCGGCTCAACACACGGGGGATCTACGAGGTCGTCGATTTCGCCACTCGCCGGTTGGCCCCATTGTCGAGTAATGCGGGGTTGCAGATGTTCGCGACCTTTTCGCCGGACGGACGGCAGGTGGCGTTCGTGCGCGACAACAACCTGTACGTCACCGACCTGACCACGCGGGTCGAACGGGCCCTGACGACCGATGGGAGCGCGCTGGTGCTCAACGGCGTCACCGACTGGGCGTACGAGGAAGAGTTCGACTTGCGCGACGCGTTTCGTTGGAGCCCGGACTCGAAGCGGATTGCGTTCTGGCGGTTCGATCAGTCGGAGATCCCGGTGTACCCATTGCTCGACGACCGCACCCTGTATCCGACGATCGTGCCCGTGCGGTATCCGAAAGCGGGCGAGCCTAACTCGGTGGTTCGCATCGGCGTGGTCACCGCGAGCAGCGGGTCGGTGACGTGGATGGATTTGGGATCCGACACGGGCGCCACGACTGGCGGCTACGTCGCGCGCTTGAGCTGGGTGGGCAACGACAGCCTAACGCTGCAGCAGTTGCCACGCCGTCAGGACCGCATCGATCTGCTGATGCGCAGTGCGGCGACCGGCCGCGGGCGTACGGTACTCACCGAGCGCGCCGATTCGGCGTGGGTGGATGTCGCCGAGGACGCGCCGCGCTGGGTCAACGGCGACACGATGTTTCTGTGGCCGAGCGAGCGCAGCGGGTGGCGGCAGTACTACTTGTTTCGGCGCGACGGCTCGCTCGTTCGACGCGTGACGCGCGATGGCGTGGACGTGACGAATCTGGTCGATGTCGATGCGCATCGCGGCCTCGCCTACGTGATCGAAGCCGGCCCAACGCCGGCGCAGCGGCAGCTTTGGGCGTACGACATCTCGCGCGCCGGCTCTGGCACGCAGATGACGCATGCGCCGGGCACGCACGACGTCACGATGGCGCCCGGCGCCGGCTATCTGGTGGATTCGTACAGCACCGCCGCCGCGCCGCCCGTGGTCACGCTGCAGTCGTTGTCCGCGGTCACATCGCGGCGCGTGTTGGCAACGGACACGACGCTCGAGGCCCGCATCGCAGCCCTTCACGCTCGGCCGCCACAGTTCTTCGAGATTCCCATGCCTGACGGTACGCGCCTGGATGCGCTGCGCATCGTACCGCCGTCGTTCGACAGCACGCGCCGCTACCCCGTGCTGATGTACGCGTATGGCGGCCCAGGATCGCAGACGGTGCTGGATGCGTTCGGCGGCGCCGAGTACGCGTGGTACCAGATGCTCGCCCAACGGGGCTTTGTGATCGTGACCGTGGACAACCGCGGCACCGGCGGTCGAGGCAGCGCGTTTCGGCGCACCGTGTATCTCCATCTGGGATTGCGGGAGTCCCAGGACCAGATCGACGCCGCGCGTTGGCTGACCACGCGCCCGTGGGTGGATGCGGCACATATCGGGATCTGGGGATGGAGCTATGGCGGGTACCTGTCGGCGATGACCGCGTTCCGGGGTGGCCCGCTCTTTCGGGCGGCGATCTCGGTGGCGCCGGTGGCCGACTGGCGGTTCTACGACGACATCTACACCGAGCGCTACATGCGCACGCCCAACGACAATCCCGACGGCTACCACGTGAGCTCTACGCTGCGATACGTCGATGGGTTGAGCGCGCGGTACTTGCTGGTGTACGGGAGCGGCGACGACAATGTCCATCCGCAGAATTCCATTCGGTTGGCGAATCGCTTGATCGAGGCCGGCAAGCTCTTCCAGATGATGGTCTATCCCAATCGCACGCACGCCATTGCCGGCGGCAACACGCGCGACCAGCTCTACGAGACACTCACGCGCTTCATCGAGGAACAGTTAGGCGAACAACGTGAGCGCGCGGACGCGCCGGCGGACGCCGTGCGCCGATGACGCGCGGGGTGTTGGTGATGTGCGCCATGGCGGCGGGATGTGCCGCTGGCCATCCGCCGCCGGCCGCCTCATCGCCATCGGCGAACGCCACCCTCCCGCGCACGCGCGCCGAGCGGACGGAGTACGCCGAGACGTCGCACTACGACGACGTCATCGCCTTCCTCGATAGTCTGCACGGCGCCGGTGCGCCGGCATGGCGCAGCATCGGCAACACCACCGAAGGGCGGCCGATTCCGATCGTGATATTGTCACGCCCGTTGGTGAACACGTCGGAAGAGGCGCGACGGCTCGGCCGCCCGATCGTATACGTGCAGGCGAACATCCACGCGGGTGAAGTGGAAGGAAAGGAGGCGCTGCTGGCGTTGATGCGGGATCTCTGGTTCGCGCCGGGCGGACAGCCCAACGTGCTCGACTCGATCGTGCTCATCGCCAACCCGATCTACAACGCCGATGGGAACGAACGGTTCGCGCCGCAGAGTAAGAACCGGTACGAGCAGAACGGACCTGAACTGGTGGGCCAACGGCCTAACGCACAAGGGCTGGACCTCAACCGCGATTACGTCAAGGCCGAGGCGCCCGAGACGCGCGCCTCGCTGGCCGCGATGACGGCGTGGGATCCCGACGTGTTCGTGGACCTGCACACCACCGACGGCAGCTTTCACGGATACGCGCTCACGTACGCGCCGTCGCTCAACCCGGCCGCACTGTTTGGCGGCGTGTATGCGCGCGACTCCCTCCTGCCCGAGCTGCGCCGGCGCATGAGGCTGCGCGACGGGTTCGAAACGTTCGACTACGGAAACTTCAGCCAGGAGTACGGCCGGGACTACGACACCGACACCGTGCGCACCGGCTGGTACAGCTACGAGTCGTTTCCACGCTACGGTACTAACTACGTTGGGCTGCGCGGCCGCATCGGGATTCTGAGCGAGGCATTCTCGCATGATCCGTTCGAGCGGCGCGTGCGGGCGACGTACGCGTTCGTTCACGAAGTGCTCTCGCTCGTGGCCGAGCGCGGTGCGGCCATCGCCGCGTTGTCCGCGCGCGCCGACTCGAGCGTGCGAGCGTGGGGCGAACACCCGGCCGCGGCGCCGCAGATCTCGTTGCGCGCCGACCTCACGCGCCATCCGCACGACGACGTGGTGAGAACTGAAGACCTGGTGCGGACCGGCGATTCATCGCTCACGCAGCCCGGCGTACCACGGGGCCTGCGTCGCACGGGACATTTCCGCGAGGAGCGGATGCCGGTGTACGATCGATTCGACGCCACGCTCACACGCTCGCTGCCATACGGGTACGTGATTCCCGCGGCCGACAGCGCCGCGGTCGGCATCCTGCGCCTTCATGGCGTGCTCGTCGGCCGGGTGCGGAGCGAGTGGCAGACGCCGGTACAACGGTTCCTGATCGACAGCGTCATCGTCGCAGCGCGGCCGTTCCAGGGGCACCACGAGGTGCGGCTCGAAGGGCGGTGGAGCGATGACCGCCGCACGATTCCGGCGGGCTCGTTCGTCGTGCCGGTCTCGCAACGGTTGGGCATCGTTGCATTCTACCTGCTGGAGCCCGAGAGCGACGACGGGTTGGCCACGTGGAACGTGTTCGACGCACAGTTGAGCCGCGGTGGAGAGTTTCCGATTCTTCGCGTGGCCGGCCCGTTGTCTGGAGCCGTGCGCCCGTGACGCGGGTGTCGGCATCGCATGGGCGTCGCCGCATCGGCGGCCGCTCTTTCTCCATCTTCCGCCTCTGAGCGCGCGCGACATGCTGCGTCGAACCTTTCTGTACCTCTCGAATCAACCGCATATCTTTCGCTTCGTGCGCCGGAACGGCATGGCCAAGCGATTCGCATCGCGCTTCGTGGCCGGCGAGACGTTGGACACGGCGCTCGATGCGGTGCGCCAGCTCAATGCCAAGAAGATTCGCGCGTCGCTCGATCTGTTAGGTGAAAGCGTGCGCAACGAGGTGGAAGCGCGATCGGCGGGGAGTGACTACCTGCACATGCTCGATCGGATTCACGAGACGGGGCTCGATGCCAACGTCTCGGTCAAGCTCACGCAGATGGGACTCGATATCAGCGAGGAACTGTGCGTCGAGATCGTGCACCAGATCCTCGATCGCGCGCACGAGTACGGCACCTTTGTCCGGTTGGACATGGAGTCGAGCGAGTACACCGAGCGGACGTTGCGTTTGTTCGAGGACCGGCTCTACCCGAACTATCCGGAGAACGTCGGCATCGTGCTGCAGAGCTACCTGTATCGCACGCAGGCCGATGTAGAGCGGGCGGTCCAGCTCAAGTGTCGAGTCCGGTTATGCAAGGGAGCGTACAACGAGCCGGCTACGGTTGCGTTTCCCGAAAAGCGGGATGTGGACGCGAACTACGTGCGCTGCATGCATCAGCTGATTGCCCAGGGGCACTACCCGGGGATCGCGACGCACGACCCCGCCATCATTGGCGACGTGAAGCGCTTCGTGCGCTCCGAGAGTATTCCAGTCGAGCGGTTCGAGTTTCAGATGCTATACGGGATACGCCGTGACGTGCAGGAGCAGCTGGTACGCGAGGGGTTCAACATGCGCGTGTACGTGCCGTTCGGCACGCAGTGGTATCCGTATCTCATGCGTCGCCTGGCCGAGCGTCCCGCGAACGTGGCGTTCATCACGGGGAACATGGTCCGCGAGCTGATGGCCGGTCGACATTGATGCCACAGTTGCCCGGAGAGCCGCGCTGTGGGTAGGTTCCTTCCTCCCGATCCGTCGAAAGGCGATGAGCGAACGCTCGGCGGGTACATGGCCGTCCACGACAGGCCCGCGGCATTTCAGGGGTGCGATGGGCGTTCCTACAGCGTTACGATCGAGACCGATGACACGGGCGACCCCGTGGCACCGGCGGGCGCGTATCTGTTGTTCGTGCAGTGGAGCGTTGGCGAGCCGCGGATCAGCGGCCATCTGGAAACCGACTTTCTCGAGCGTGCTGCTGGGGCGGACGAGGCGCGGGCGCGCGTGGGCGCGATGCTCCTTGCCCGGGCGCAGGAGATCCTCGACGCGCTCATCGCGGAGCACACGCCTAACGCCGGCCGGCCGTGGTGGGATGTGATGCGCGACGAGAACGAATCGTGAGCGGCGTGCCGCCGGAGCAGCCGTGAACGCGGTCGTGCTGCGCGGGACGGGCGGCATCTGGCGGGCGCGCGACGCGGATGGAGTGGAGTACGACGTGTCGCTGCGCGGGCGACTCAAGCAGAGCGATGCGCCCAAGCTGGCGGTGGGAGACGACGTGCGACTGGAGCGCGAAGCACGGGGCGACACGTGGGCGATCGCCGAGATTCTGCCGCGCCGCTCGCGATTGGCGCGGCGGGCGCCGGGCGGTGCGTATGGCGAGCGGGTGGTGGCGGCGAACGTGGACCAGGTGATCGTGGTGTTCGCCGCCGCGCACCCGGAGCCTAACGCGCGGATGCTGGACCGGTTCCTGGTGATCGCTGGGGCCAACGACATTCCATCGCGCATCGTGATCAACAAGGTCGATCTCGTATCGGGCGATCCGTTGGCGCCGTTCGCCGACTACGCGCGCGCCGGCTATCCGCTGCACGCCACGAGCGTCGTGCAGCGCGCGGGGCTCGATGCGCTGCACGATGTCCTCCGTGGACGCGTCTCGGCGTTTACGGGTCCGTCGGGCGCGGGCAAATCATCGCTGCTCAACGCGATGTATCCTGGTCTGTCGCTGCGGGTGGGGGAGATCAGCCGATCGGTGGACAAGGGACGGCACACCACCGTCGGCGCGACGATGCATCCGCTCCCCGACGGTGGGTACGTGATGGACACGCCGGGCCTGCGCGAAGTCGGACTGTGGAATCTCACGCCGGCCGAGCTCGGCCACTGTTTCATCGAGATGCGGTCGCTCGCCGGCCAGTGCCGCTTTCGCGACTGCCGGCACCGTGAAGAGCCCGATTGCGCGGTTCTCGCAGCGGTCGCATCGGGCGCGATGAGCGCCGAGCGGTACGACAGCTATCGCCACCTGTTCACCGAGCTCGAGGCGCAGGCGCCTTCCTGGTGACCGGACGGCGGATGAGGGACCGGGTTGGGCCGCTCCAGCTGCGCGGCGCTCTGCTGTCGCGGCTCGAGACGCCGTGGGCGCGCGTCGTCACGTGGTTCGCGCGCTCGGATTGGGACGAAGGCGCCCTGCTGATGGCCTTCGCCCTGGTGATCGGCGTCGGCGCCGGGTTAGGCGTGGTCGGATTCTATCATCTGATCGACGCGGCGTACGACTTCTTCATCGTATGGGTGGGGGCGCGGCTGCACGTCACGACACACGTCGCATACCGCCCGGTGCTCACCGCGCTCGGCCTGTGGGCGGCGTGGGCGCTGGTGCGTCGCATTCCCGAGGGACAGAACGTCGCGGACGTGCAGCTCGCGGTCGCCAAGCGCGGCGGAATATTGCGGATCCGTCCCATCGCGCTGCGCACGCTCGCCTCCGCGATCACGTTAGGCTCGGGCGGCTCGGCAGGGAGCGAGGGTCCCACGGCGGTTGTTGGCGCTGGCGTGGGCTCGCTCATCGGGCAGCTGCTCCGATTGCAGCAGCGACGATTGAAGATCCTCGTGGGCTGCGGCGCCGGCGCGGGCATCGCCGCCGCATTCAACGCGCCGTTCGCCGGCGCGTTTTTCGCGCTCGAAGAAGTACTCGGCTCGTTCTCCATTGGTGCCTTCGGCCCCGTGGTCGTGGCCAGCGTGGCCGGCGCGCTGACCATCCGCCCGTTCCTCGGCTCGCACCCCGCGTTCCACATCCCGCTCTATGGGCAGATCCGGCCGGCCGCGATTCTGCTGTTCTATCCGTTGTTAGGCATCGTGTGCGGGCTCTGGTCGGCGCTGTATACGCGCACGTATTTCGGGACCGCCAGCCTGTTTCAGCGATTTCCCGGCCCGCAGTGGGTTCGGCCGGTGACCGGCGGCCTTCTCGTGGGTCTCATCGTGTACGCGTCGGGCGGGCTGTTGGTCGGGAACGGGCACCTCGCCATTCCGACGCCCATTTTCGGCGGCATCGCCTGGTACCTGCTGTTAGGCATCGCTCTTGCAAAGTCCGTGGCCACCGCCGTGACGTTAGGCTCCGGCGGCTCGGGCGGCGTGTTCACGCCCACCCTGTTCATCGGCGCCGCGCTTGGCGGCGCGATGGGGCGGCTGGCACATCTGGCCTTACCCAACTTCGGGTTGCATCCCGAGGCGTGGGCGCTGGTGGGGATGGCAGGGCTCGTGGCCGGCGCCAACCGCGCGCCGATCACCGCCATCTTCATGGTGTTCGAGATGACCAACGACTATCAGCTCGTGCCGTCGCTGATGATCGTGTCGGTGATCGCGTTCGCTGTCGCCCGCCGGTTCGCGCCGTACGGCTTGTACGACGGGTGGTTGGAGCGGCGCGGCGAGCACCTGGCGCACGGCGCGGACCGTGCGCTCATGCACCGCATTCGGACGGCGGAGGCGTTGGAGGCGAATCCCGTGGTGGTCCATCCTGCCGACACGCTCGCCGATGTCATTGCCGCCGCCGGGCAAACACGGCATCCCACGATTCCCGTGATCGATCTGGACGGCACGCTGCTCGGCGTGATCACGTACGACGACTTGCGTCAGGCAATGCTCGACCGGGGCGAGCTCGCGGCTGTCGTGGTTGCCGCCGACCTCGCGCAGCCTACGGAAGTCGTGCTCCCCAGCGATTCGCTCGCCGATGCGCTGCGCAAGATGAACGCGCGCGCGATCGATGTCATTCCGGTAGTGCAGAGTGAATCCCATCCGCGGTTGGTCGGGATTCTGAGTCGAGCAGACGTGCTGGGGGCGTATGAAAGGGAACTGATGCAAGAGGTGTAGCATCGGGGCTTTGCCTGGCGTTGGGTGCCCCGTGGGTGTTCTTCATGATCCGTCGTTACGCGCGCTCCTGCCCGCCGCCTGAAGCGATCCGTTTTCATCCGCCGCATCCGCTCCAACAAGGCGTCGCCACTCGTCGTGCGACGCCGTGCTGCGCCCGATGACCGCGCTCCGGGCAGCTCCTATCGATCGCCCGCGACTCGTCGGTGTCGAGAGGCACTCGCGAGACCGGCCGAGATTCTGAAACGGTGATTCACTGGGCCTGGGGACTGCGATCGTCCCCGGCCGGCAATCGCCAGCCCTAAAAACTGGCGAGCACGCTGCGCGACACTTTGGTGGTATCCCCAATGTAGGCGAATCGAATGTCGTGCATATACCGTCGCGCCGCGCGCTGAACGTCCAGCGGCGTGACGCGCTGCAACTCGGCGGCGAAGTTGTTGGCCGCGCGCCAGTCGCCACGATATAGTTGGGCGCGGGCGAGGAAATTCGCCTGCTCGGCGTTCGTCTCGGTGTTCAGGAAGTACTCGGTGAGGAACTGGGCCACGATCACGTGCAGATTGTCGGGGTCCACGAGTCCCTGCTGGAGATCGCGCAGCTCGGCGTGCATGAGCCGGAGCACGGAGTCGGGATACACCGTGGTGACGTACAGTCCACCGGCCGCGGTGGCACGTTCGATGAACGGCGCCTCCACGGCGTAGGTGAGATTGCGACGCGAGCGGATCTCGGCGAAGAGCCGGCCGCTGAGCACCGCGGTGGCGACGCGCAGTGCTTGGTAGTCCGAGCTCGCGGCGCTGGGTCCCGTGTAGTAGCCCAGCATGTAGTTCGTGGGGAGCGGCCGCTGCTCCAGGACCGCGGCCGGCACCTGCGCCGGCGGGGCCGGATCAGTCGCTGCGACGGCGGCGGATGTGTCGGTCGGCGGTGGCGTCCAGCGATAGCTACCGGCTGGGAGTTTGCCTAACGTTCGTGAGATGTCGCGCTCCAGTTGGCGGCGGTCGACATTGCCCACCACGACCAGCAGCATGCGCGACGTGACCAGCGCCGAGTCGCGAAAGCGCCGCAGGCGCTGTGCTGTGATCGCGCCAATCGACCGTTCCGTGCCCGATGGCGCGAGCCCGTACGATGTGCCGGCAAAGGCGACGCTGTCGGCGAGATACTCCAGGTAATCGTCGGGCGAATCGCGGCGCTGGCGCACGGCGCTCAGCACCTGCGCACGGGTGATCTCGACGTCCGCCGAGTCGAGCGTCGGGAACATGAGCCGGTCGGCGAACACCATCCAGGTGCTGTCGAATGCAGATCGAATACCGCGGAATCCGAACATCGTCCAATCGGGGTGCGGCTCGACGAGGATCGTGCTCCCCGCTTCCGCCGTTTTGCGCCGCAGCGCATCGCGCGAGTAGTGGCGGGTGCCGCGCTCCGACACCCACAGCATCATCGGTTCGACGCCCACCGTACTGTCCGTGAGGCCGCGGGTGCCGCCTAACAAATAGAGGTTGACCGCCACGACGTCGTTAGCCGCGTTGCGGCGCAGGATGACGTGGACCCCCGAGATGTCGAAACTGGACGTGAGCGTGTCCGCCAGGGCTGGCGCGACCGTCGCCATGGCCTCGGACCGCGCCGAGTGGTCGAGACGGGGATTCGGTTGGGCGGCGACGCCGGCGAGCGCCAGCGCGGTCATGGCCAAGCGCGCGATCATGGGTGCGCCTGCGCCGCGCCCGCGGCCGCCGAGGTATGAAGCAGATCGGCCGTCGTCAGATTGATTTGCCGGCGATCCTCCGGTGAGATGAGCACGCCGACGACGTGCGGTCGTCCGGCGATGTACGTGCGCACGTAGGCGCGAAGGTCGTCGGGCGTTTGCCGCGCCATGTTGTCCACGTATCCGAGATAGTAGTCCAGTCCGGCGACCGACCACCAGAACCCGAGCTCGTGCGCGAAGCCTGACGCGCGCTCGAGACCCAGCGCGGTGCCCACCATGCGCTGTTGCTTTTGTAGCGCGACGTCCGCCGCGCTGAAGTAGCCCGGCGTGTCGAACTTGGCAATCTCCGCGTCGAGCGCGGCTAACGCTGGGCGCAGCTTGTCGGGCGTGGTCTCGCCGCTGATGGTGATGGGTCCGGTGTGATTCAGCGTGTAGTAGTTGACGACGATGGAATGCCAGAGCCCGCTGTCCACGAGCCGCCGTTGGAGCGTGGACCCATCCTGGTTCATCACGTCGGAAAACACGTCGGCCGCAAACGTGGCCTCGGGTTCCTTCCGCACGCTCGGGCCTAACCACTGCTCCATCACGAACACCGTACTCACCGGTTCTTCGACGATCAACGCGTCATCGTGGGGGAGTGGCGGTACATCCGGGATGGGGTTCGCCACGAACGGGTCGGGGCCCCGCGGTATATTGCCAAACGTCCGGTTAGCCAGTGCGAAGATACTGTCGGGCTGGACGTCGCCGGCCACGATGAGCGCCGCGTTGTTGGGGATATAGTAGCGATGCTGGATCTCGCGCATCTGCTGCGGTGTGACGTGCAGTACGACATCGAGATTGCCGATCATGTTCTTGCGGCTGTACTGCGATCGCCACAGGTGGTGGTTCATCTCGTCGGTGAACCGGAAGAACGGGCTCGATTCCTGTCGGTCGTACTCACCGAGCACGACTTGTCGTTCACTCTCCAGCTCATCGGAGCGGAAGAGCGGGCTGCGAAACGCCGAGGCGAGGAAGCGCAGGCCCGCGCGCACGCTGTCGGCGGGCACCGTGAGGTAGTAGTTCACCACCTCTTCGCGTGTACTGCCGTTGAAGATCGCACCCAGGTCGGCCGCATGCTGCACGAACTGCTCCGGCTCGGGATAGTCCGCATTGCTCTTGAAGAACATGTGCTCGTACATGTGCGCCAGCCCCTCGTATTCCGGGCTCTGCGTGAAGGCACCGTTCTTGACGTCGATTTCCACCGTGGCCAGGGGCACGCCGTGGTTCTCGATCACGATGACCTGCAGTCCGTTCGCCAGCGTCTTCTGGTGAATCACTTTCTCGAGCGTCGCCCGGACAGACGCCGCGGTCGTGGTGAGCGAGGTGGACGTCGCTCTGGTGCGTGGCGTGGTCAGTTGGGCACCAAGCAGCGCCGGTGCGACGCAGAGTGCAGCAATGGCGGCGAGGTGGACGAGCACATACGGACGGGTCATGTTACGGCGTTGTGATGTGAAGGAAGCACGGTCGGGCGTCTGGACTCGGGTTTGGGCCTCGAAGAAATCATACACTCGGATCACGGATGCGTGCGCTCCAGGGATGCGGAACCATCAGCGGCTGCCGACTCCGGGTAGCCGCCGCGCGCCTTATGCCACAGCGCCGATGGCCGGCAGCGTGAACAAGAACGCGCTTCCGCGTCCGACCTGGCTCTCCAGCCACATCCGCCCGCCGTGCGCCTCGACGATCCCGCGCGCGATGGCCAGGCCGAGCCCGCTGCCGGTGCGCCGCGTGCCGCGGTCGGCGTGCCAGTAGCGATCGAACACACGCGGTTGGTCCTCCGCCGGAATCCCGGCGCCGGTATCCTCGACCGACATGCGCACACCGCCGTCGTCGCGCATGGCGCGCACGGTGACGCGTCCGCCCGGAGGCGTAAACCGGCAGGCGTTGCCCACCAGGTTCGACAGCACCTGCACGATGCGTTGGGCATCGGCAGCTACGATCGGCAGGTCGGGCGCGATCTCGCGGCCCAACGACAGTTGCCGCTCCTCGCAGAGCGGCTCCAGAAGCAAAACGGCCTGCTCGACGATCGCGCCCACCGTCGTGCGCTCGCGCCGCAGCGAGAGCCGGCCGGCTTCGATGCTGGCCACATCCACCAGGTCGCGAATGATGCGATCCATCCACTCGGTAGCGCGGGCAATGGTCTCGCCTAACTCCCGCACGGACTCGGCGCGCGGCGGTTCCGGCTCGCGCAATGCACCGGCGCACATCGTGATCGCGCTCAGCGGATTCCGGAGATCGTGCGACACCACGGCGAGTATCTCGTCGCGTGCGCGGATGGCTTGTTGGGCAACGGTGTAGAGTCGCGCGTTGTCCGCCTCCGCTTCCTCCGCCGCAACGCGCAGCGACCGCTCGCGCTTGAGTAAGGCATCGCGCTCGGTGACATCGCGGAGGACGGCGGTGTAATATCGCGTGCCATCGACGTCGACGCGCGAGATGGACGCCTCGGCGGGGAAAATCTCACCGTTCTTACGCCGCCCAACGATCTCCTCGCGCGCGCCCATGCGCCGCGCGATGACGGCGCTTCGCCCGAACCGGCGGATGTGTTCGCCGTGGCGTTGCGCGAGCTCGGGAGGAAGCAACAGGTCGAGCGACTGCCCAACGGCCTCGGCGGCCACGTAGCCGAAAATCTGTTCCGCGCCCTCGTTGAACAGCACGATGGCGTGGCGTTCGTCTACCGTGACGATCGCATCGGCGGCGATGGAAACAATGGCGGCAAAGACCGCCTGCGGGATCGCGTGCGCTGACACTCGGTCGGCGTCGCGGCGCTATACGCTCAGGTCCCGCACGAGCTCGGTCTCGCCTAACTTAACGAGACATTCGAGCACGTCATCGGTGACGTCAGCGTGGTACTTTTCCCCGAGCGTCGAGGCAATGTCATCGATCGTGCGCCGGCCGTCGCAGAGGGCCAGAATCTCGGCGGCCGTATCGTTGAGCATGACCGCGCCTTCAGGGTAGAGCAGCACGCGCCGCTGCCGCACCGGGTCGTAGTCGATGCGGGCGAAGCGCAGGAGCATTGGTCGGGAGGCCAACGTGAATGCCATGGCTAATCGTCGCGGTACGCGTGATAGATCGTGTCGATCATCGCCCACAGCATCTCGATCTTGAAGCGCAGCGCCTCGAACGCCTTGCGCTGCGTGTCGACCGTGGTGCAATACGCCGTCACGATCTCCAGGCCCTGCGCGCTGTCGCGCGGCGCTTGAGTAAGACGGCTTTTGAAGTAGTCGTACGCCTCGGGTCGAATCCACGGATAATGCTCGGGGAGCGCGGACAACCGGCGGCGCATGATGTCGGGCGCGAACAGCTCGGTGAGCGACGCGGCCACCGACTCGACCCATGGATGCGTCTTGCAGAACGTGATGTAGGCCTCGGCGGCGAAGCGAACGCCGGGGAGCACGTGGCGTTCGTCCTCCATTTCCTCGCGCGACAGGCCTACCCCGATACCCAGGCGGACCCACATCTCGATGCCGCCCTCCCCCTCGCGCGCGCCGTCGTGGTCGATGATGCGCTGAATCCATTGACGCCGCACCGCGGGAATCGGGCAGTTGGAGAGGATCGCCCCGTCCTTGAGCGGCACTGCGCGCTGATAGACGAGCCGGTTGGCCACCCATCCCTGCAGCTCGCGCTGCGTGAGCTTTCCCTGGTGCATCAGCTGGTGAAATGGATGCTCCACGTAATACGACGAATGGAACGCGCGCAGTGCAGCGGCAAGCTCGGCGCCGGCGAGCGGACGATCGAGCACCGGGATCGGCGGCGGCGGCGGCGCGGAGAGCGTGGGCCTATCGAGGAGAGAAGACATACTAGATCTGAAACTCCATTCCATCCCGGCCTACGAGAATGCCCGCGCGCTCGACGGCCTGGCGCTCGAGGGAATCCTCGAGCAGGACGAGATTGGTGTTGTTGATGTGTGAATACACTTTGTGACGGCACGGGAGGCCGGCGAAGGCTGCCAGCGTCCCGTTAGGCCCGCCGATGGGCAGGTGCCCCATCTGCATCGCCGTGCGCTGGCCGATGCCGTGGCGCTGCAGCTCGTCGTCAGTGAAGAATGTGCCGTCAAGAACGACGAGATCGGCGGTGGCGAGTCGCGCGAGGAGGGCGGCGTCGAGCGCGCCGCACCCCGGAACGAAGGCGCACGTCCCGCCAGTCGCGCCGTCGTGCACCACCAGCGCCACTGTGTGTCCAGGAACGAATTCGCTGGCGAAGCGCGGCGGGTCGCCGGCCACCTCGACGGCCTGAATCGAGAGCCCGCTGGTCGAGCCGTCCTGATAGCGGAGCGGAGCCGGCAATCCATCGAGCTCGAGGATCGTCACGTCCACACACGCGAAGGCCCGCGTCACGGGAAGCACGCGTGAATCGTGATCGAGCACGCCTAACACAGAAGACGTGGCGTACAGATGCAGCGCCCCGGCTTCGCGGAGCAGCGCGATGCCCAGCGTGTGATCCAGCTCGGCATCGGTGAGTGCGATCCCTTCGACGGGCACGTACCGCACCTCGTTCGCGCGAGCGCTGGGCAGGCGCGCGATCTGCGCGTGAACATCCGGCGACGCGTTGAGCAGAAACCATCGACGCGTGTCGGCGCTGACGGCCACCGATGATTGCGTGCGCGCGTGGGCGCGCGCCGGGTCCGCACGCCCGACGCGGCACGTGGGGCACCAGCAGTTCCACTGTGGGAAGCCGCCGCCGGCGGCGGATCCGAGAATTGTTACATGCACCTGTCCGGCCGCATGAGGGTCAAGAAATCACGTCCTCGCCGTGGAGCCAAGCGGTGAAGATGAGGCAGATGACGGCAGAAAGATGGTGAACGACATTCCGCATGTGGCGAACGACTAACGATAGATTCACGCGGCCATCCGTTCAGCCGATGGCCGCGAATTACGACGGAAGATAGGAGGTGAATCGCCACGGCACTCCTCCTGCAGACCCGGGTACTCCTGTAACATCTGGCGGCGCTGGGTCGCGAAGTCAACACGGCCCGCGGAACCGCGCTGGAAACGACGGGACTCCTATCATGCAAACTACTCAACAATCCCAGCCCCATCGCGTCGACGGCAAACGCTTCGAGCTTGAAGCACTGCCCTGGCTCGACGACGTCTACCGCTTCGCGCTCTCCATGACTCGCGATGAGGCCGACGCGGACGACATCGTCCAGGAGACCTTCCTGCGCGCGTACCGCTCCTGGCATACGTTCGAGCCCGGCAGCGAATGCCGCAAATGGTTGTTCACGATCTGCCGCAATGTTTTTCTCCGCGTGCGCGAGCGCGAACGCAAGCGCGTCGACTGCGGTGGCGACGACGCACAGCTGGAAACACTGGCCGCGGTGCGGGTGAGCGTCGCCGCGATTGGAGACGGAGCGGAAGATCTGTTCAGTCGGCTCGATCTCGCCCCGGCGCTCGAACGCGCCATCGGCGAACTGCCAGAGGTTTTTCGATCGGCGGTCGTGCTGGTCGATGTCGAGGGAATGGCGTACAATGAAGCAGCGTCGATTCTCGGCGTTCCCGTGGGCACGATTCGTTCGCGCCTGTTTCGCGGCCGACGCCTGCTGCAGGAAGCCCTCATCGAATACGCCCGCGATGCCGGCCTCGTCGTTACCAGCGGCGTCCCGTGCACCGGGGTCAGTTAGGACGATTTGCCATGGACTGCCTCGAAGTCGTGCGACAACTCTGGGACTATCTCGACAGCGAGCTGACCGACGAGGCCATGGCGCGAATTCATCGCCACCTGGCCCAGTGCCGGCAGTGTTATCCGCAGTTCGACTTCGAGCGCACGTTTCTCGATGCCGTGGCCGCCACGCGTCGCGAACATCCGGCGCCGAATCTGATACGAAGAAAGGTGTTGGCGAAACTGCGGAAGGCGGGACTCGATCTGTAACCGCCTGGATACGGCGCAAGGCGCTCGGCCCGCCGTACTCGTCGGGGCGAGTCCAGAATCCCTAATCCACAGTCCCGAGTCCCGATGTCTGCTCCGCGTCCTCGAAGAGCGCCGTCGACAGATATCGCGCGCCGGAGTCGGGGGCGATCATTGCCACGCGCTTGCCGGGACCGAGCTCGCGCGCGATGCGCCGCGCCCAGAAGGCAATCGCACCGCTGGACATGCCCACGAACAGGCCCTCTTCGCGCGCGAGCCGCCGAGCGAGCGGAAATGCGTCCTCTTCCCACGCCGTGACCACACGGTCGATCACCGAACGGTCTAGGTTGTCAGGAATGAAACCCGGTCCCATCCCTTGAAACTGGTGCGCCCCGCGTTGGCCGCCACTCAACACCGCTGAGCGGGCGGGCTCGACAGTGATGACCTGGATTCGACGATCGCGCTCCTTCAGGAAGCGTCCAACGCCGGTGATCGTGCCCCCGGTGCCAGAGCCGTAGACGAAGGCATCGATGCGCCCATGCATCTGCTCCCACAGCTCCGGCCCCGTCATCAAGTAATGGATGCGCGGATTGGCCGGGTTCGAAAACTGGTTAGGCATCCACGCGCCTGTCGTGTCGCGAATGCGTTCCGCCTCCTCGATTGCGGCGAGCATGCGGCGCTCGGGGTCGGTGAGCACGAGCTCCGCTCCGTACGCCAGCAACGTGCGCTTTCGCTCCTCACTCATCTGCGCCGGCAAACAAAGCACCAACCGGTAGCCGCGCGCGGCCGCCACCTGCGCCAACCCGATGCCCGTGTTCCCGGATGTGGGTTCGACGATGGTTCCGCCGGGCGCCAACACCCCCCGCTCCTCGGCGTCGACCACCATGCCGAGTGCTGTCCGATCCTTGATCGACCCGCCCGGGTTCGTCCCTTCAACCTTCACCCAGATCTCGCCCATGTCCGGCTCCACAACCCGCTGAAGCCGGACCATCGGCGTGCGGCCGATGGCCGAGGAAATGGAAAACGCAGGGTAGAGCGTCATACGACAACAGAGGTGAGAAGAGAGGTAAGAGGCGGGAGGTACGAGGAGCGAGAAGCGAGGGGCGAGTGTTCCAACTGCTGATTCCCCGCTCCTACGTCTTCCCTCGTGCCCTCGCCTGGTGCCTGCTTCATCCCACCTCCACCTCCCATTCCACGTTGATGTCGCGATCCAGCGACGACCGAACCGAACAGTACTTCTCGACCGACAGCGCCACGGCGCGCTCGGCGTTGGCGGGGTCGATGCCGTCGCCAGTTAGGCGAAAGCGAAGGAGCACGTGCTGCAGGCGGCGCGGGGTGGTTTCCACGCGCGTCCCAACGACCTCGACGTGCATCGAGGCCACGGGGGTGCGCCGTTTCGCGAGAATGTCCACCACGTCGACCGCCGCACACGTGGCGAGCGATGCGAGCATGGTGTCCACAGGGCCCGGCGCCACCACGCCGTCCCCGTCGACTTGCAGCGTTGGGCCGCCCGGCCGGCCCGCGGTGAAGCGATGACCGCCGCGCCAGTTCACTTCGATGCGGTTGGGTGCATGCTTCGCCGCGGCCGCCGGTTGGGCGGAAGGATCTCCCACCGTTTTCACGCGCCGATCTCGATGGGATGACGTACCGAGTTGCCCCACTCGGTCCAACTCCCGTCGTAGTTGCGCACCGTGTCGTAGCCTAACAGGTACCGGAGCACGAACCAGGTGTGTGATGAACGTTCGCCGATGCGGCAGTACGCGATGACGTCATCGGCGGGCTTCAGCCCGACTTCCTTCTCGTAGATCGCACGAAGGTCCGCGGAACTCTTGAAGGTACCGTCGGCGTTCGCGGCGCGTCCCCACGGAACATTCTTGGCGCCAGGAATGTGTCCGCCGCGCAGCACGCCCTCCTGCGGATACTCGGGCATATGCGTCTTCTTTCCCGTGAATTCGTCGGGAGAACGGACGTCGATGAGCGGGCGCTTGGACTGCGCATGCCTGAGCGCATCCTCGCGGAAGGCGCGAATGCGCGTGTCGTTCCGCTCGGGCGCCGTGTAGTTGGTACGCGGGAAGCTCGGCACATCGGTGACCAGACGCCGCCCTTCCTGCTCCCACTTTACCCGCCCGCCGTCCAGCAGACGCACGTTGTCGAAGCCAAACAACTGGAACACCCAGAACGCATACGATGCCCACCAATTGTTCTTGTCGCCGTAGAACACCACGGTCTTCGTCTCGTCGATGCCGCGCGAGCGCAGCAGCTCCTGGAATTTTTCGCGGCTCACGTAGTCCCGTACCACGGGATCATTCAGGTCGGCGTGCCAGTCGACCTTCTGCGCGTTCGGGACGTGCCCCATGTCATAGAGCAACACATCCTCATCGCTCTCGATGATGCGGATCGATGGGTTGTCCAGATTCGCCGCGAGCCAGGTAGTGGACACCAGCACTTCCGGGTGGACGTATCCCTTGGCGAGAATCGTCTGATCCGGTACAGGAGCGGTTGCGGTTGCCATTGGTCAGTCCTCGTGCTTGTGGTGATGGGCTCTGGTGACGAACGCGTGCGCTGTCCGAAAGGTTCTCAGCGGGCGCCGGCGCGCGTTCGCACCCCGGGACAAAAAAACCGACCGCTACGGGAGCGGCCGGTCGGAATGCACGTCGTCACGGTGAACGTCAACAGTGGCGATGCACGTGTCCGCCCGGCCACCCATGGGTAGCCGCAGCGCAGCACATCATACAGACCATGCTGCATGGGCAATGCGTGTTGATCGTCATGATTCAACAAGTACCCCGGTGGACGATCGAAGTCAAGGATGCGGCGCGCTCTGCGCACTAGCCAATCCGGGTGCCGTTCTCCACGGGACGGTCCACGGCCAGCAACACGACCTCTTGTTCCGACGGCATGGCGCCGAGTACGAGCACGTCGCTCGCGAAGCTGGCGATGCGGCGCGGTGGAAAATTCACCACCGCTACGACCTGCCGCCCAACCAATTGGTCCGGTATATAATGAAGAGTGAGCTGCGCGCTCGATTGCTTCACGCCAAGCGCGGGCCCGAAGTCGATGCGCAACTTGATCGCAGGCTTGCGAGCCTCGGGAAACGGCTCGGCCGAGATGATGGTGCCGATACGAATGTCGAGGGAGAGAAAGTCATCGACTATCGCCACGCGCGCACCACTTTGCTCGTGACGATGCATTGGCCGACATGTCGTTGCGTGTGTTCGGCAACGTGGCACAGCAGTCCGATCACGGTGGACGGCAGCGCCTTGCGACCCACCGCGCGCGGTTCGAGTAGCGTATCGCGCGGAGTGGCCCGCAGCACATCGATCGCGCGTGCCATCGCCGCTTGTGTGTCACGGATCAACGTTG
This sequence comes from Gemmatimonadaceae bacterium, assembly GCA_025450035.1. GTDB lineage: Bacteria > Gemmatimonadota > Gemmatimonadetes > Gemmatimonadales > Gemmatimonadaceae > JADGGM01. Next base: position 44,711 of record JANWIF010000012.1, on the reverse strand, counting down.
CGGCATCGGGCGGTGGATCGCCGGGCACGCGCTCGGTCGCGATCACGGCGCGTTGCGCATCGCTCAGCGAGCTGCCTCGTGCATACGTGAGCAGACGATCGATGCTGCCGGCGACGTGTCGGAGGTGAAACCCCATCGAGGCGGCCCCAGCGGGCCTGACCCAGAGCTCATCAGGGGTAAGGTCGCGTGCCGCGCGCTCGATGTCTTCGGACGCCTGGAGCAGCGCGTGTGCCGCCGGCTGCAAGTATGGATCGACTCCCGCGACGGGGCCGCGGAGCCAGGGTTCGATTGAGGTGGCCATGATCGAACGCTAGTGTACGCGCCGTGTGCCGGGCAAGACGACCCTCACCCGGCGTGTCGGCCGACCCTATCTTACGAGATGGGTCAATATCGCCGTCACGTATTTGTTTGCACTTCAGGCGCGACGTGCCCCACCCAAGGCGCGGACGCGGTGCACGCCACGCTCAAGCTGGGTGTCAAAGCCGCGGGCCTCAAAGGAATCGTACGCGTCAATCACGCCGGGTGTATGAACCAGTGCGGCCATGGGCCGATGGTGGTGGTGTATCCCGACGATGTGTGGTACGCGGGCGTTGATGTGCACGGCGCCGAGCGCATCGTGCGCGAGCATCTTATCGGCGGCCGTGTGGTAGAAGCGTACAAGTACCGGGCTCCGCCGGGAGATAATAAAGACAGGTAAGAGAAGATGGAGCGGAAGCGCTACTATCCCCGCTTACCTCCCGCCTCTTACCTTTCGCTTCTTCCCCCGTTCTTCCGTCCCGACTTTATTGTCATTCTTGCCCGAGCCCATTCCACCCCGGCGCGCCCTCATGGGGGCGGCCAAACGATTCCTTCTCGCGCGTGCAGATGCGAACCTGCGGCCGCCCGCCGAGATCGAGCCGCCACGTCTCATCCTCAGAGCCCTCGAGAGCATCCGTATGTCCCGTTCCCGCGACCGCATCCTGTCCAACCTCGACGAGATGTACCGCGAGGCGTTCGAGCGCGCCAAGACTGGAGGCGACCAGGCGCAGATGTCCACGCTCGACTTCGCCTACCGGCGTGAGCAGCTGTACTTCGAGATTCTGTTGGACATTCGCGATGCCATGGAGCGTCGCTGAGTGCCCGCGCGCTCCATCGCGCTACTCACTCTGCTGCTCCTCATGACGTCCGCGTTACCCGATCCGCCGTCTGCGCGTGCGGTGCAGCTGGCGGTGGTGAATGCACGGGTCTGGACCGGCGATTCGGCGCGGCCGTGGGCTGACGCCATCGCGGTGAGCGGCGACACGATTGCTGCCGTGGGATCGAGCGCGGAAATTCGCAAGCTTGCCGCCGGCGACGCGCGGATCATCGATGCGCACGGTGCATTCGTCGCTCCGGGATTCATCGACGCGCACGTGCACTTTCTGAGCGGCGGATTCACGCTCTCGTCGGTGCAGCTACGCGACGCGCGCACGCCTGCCGAGTTCATCGCGCGCATCAAGGCCTATGCGGCCACGGTGCCCAAGGGGCGGGGAGGGGGCACGTGGATCATGGGCGGCGACTGGGACCACACGTTGTGGGGCGGCGAGCTGCCGCGGCGCGATTGGATCGACTCCGTGACCCCCGATCATCCGGTGTGGGTCCAACGGCTTGACGGCCACATGGGACTGGCCAACTCCGCGGCGCTGCGGGCCGCGGGAATTACGCGCGCCACTGCTGATGTGGACGGTGGCACGATCGTGCGCGACGCGGCGGGCGAGCCGACGGGCGTGCTCAAGGACAACGCGATGGGTCTGCTCGACCATGCGATTCCCGATCCGTCTCCGGCCATCGAGGACCGCGCGTTGGATGCCGCCATGTCGTACGTGGCTGCGCAGGGTGTGACATCCGTCGACCACATGGGGACGTGGAACGACCTGGCGGTGTTCGAGCGCGCGCGGGTGGCCGGGCGGCTGCGCACGCGCATCTACGCCGCGGTTCCGTTGGCTACCTGGGAGCGGCTGCGCGACACTGTCGCCGCGCGCGGCCGCGGCGACGCGTGGCTGCGAATCGGCGCTCTCAAGGGGTTCGTGGATGGCTCGCTGGGTTCGCACACGGCCGCCATGCTGGCGCCCTTTACCGACGCGCCTAACGATACGGGGCTGCTCGTCAACACGCCGGCCGATCTCTATCGGTGGACCAGCGGCGCCGACCGCGCAGGCCTGCACGTGATCGTCCACGCGATCGGCGATCGGGCGAACCGCCTCCAGTTGGACATCTACCAGCGGGTGGAGCAGGAAAACGGTCCGCGAGACCGCCGCTTCCGCATCGAGCATGCCCAGCACCTCGCGCCGGCGGACATCCCGCGTTTCGCCCAGTTAGGCGTGATTGCCAGCATGCAGCCGTACCACGCGATCGACGACGGCCGGTGGGCCGAGCGGGTGATCGGTCACGACCGCAGCCGGACCACGTACGCGTTCCGGTCGCTGCTCGATGCCCACACCCATCTCGCGTTCGGCTCCGACTGGGACGTCGCGCCGCCGACGCCGATCGAGGGGATCTACGCGGCCGCGACGCGCCGGACGTTGGATGATGCGCATCCCGGTGGCTGGATTCCCGAGCAGAAGATCACCGTCGAGGAGGCATTGCGCGCGTACACCACGGGCGCGGCGTACGCGTCGTTCGAGGAGGGGATCAAAGGATCGCTGGTCCGCGGGAAGTTGGCCGATTTCGTGATCGTCGACAAAGATCTCACGCGTATCCCACCCGACCAGATTCGCGACGCGCACGTGATGATGACGTTCGTGGGCGGCGTACAGATGTATTCGCGGCCCTGAGCGCGGCATCGGCTCCGTCCGGTTCGCGCCGGGCGATGCGATCAACGCCAACGAGCGGCGCACCGTGCTGGGCCGTGCGTTACCTCGCGCCGACCCATCAGTCTCCCGTCACGGGTAGTGAATCTCCTCGCCTAACGGGGGCCATCAGCATGAGAAGCGGGCTCATCGCGGTGCGTGCAGCGGTCTTCCTCGCGGGATGCAGCGGCCTGACCAGTCCGGATGCGCCGCCGGCGGCGGGTACTTACGACACGTTCTTCAACTTCACTGCCAGCGCGCCGAGCATCAGCAGCACGCAGTCGCTGCAGCAAGCGCTCGGTACCGTCACCCTGGGCGCGCCGGCCGAGGATGGATCGTTCGTGGGGTCGTTCGCGCTCCAGAACAACGGCGGCTCGGGCACCGTCACCGGCACGATGGCCGGCAACGGTGGGGTTTCGATCACCCACTTCGGCGATCCGAACGAAACGCCGTTGCAGGCGCTCGCCTACCTGGAGACGCTGCTGCCCGGTTGCGACTTCACGCAGGCCGTGTCGAGCATCATGGATGGCGCCGTGTCCGGTGGCGCGCTGGCGCTCACCGGTGGCCTAACGCTGCCATGTTCATGGAATACCGCCAACGGCGTCGTCATCGCGCCGACGACGATCGCCGCGCAGTTCTCGGGTACCGAGGAGTAGCGCTGCCGAGCGCCGCTGCTCAGAACGCCGCCAGCTCCTCGTACGCGCGCGTGAAGTCGTCGATCTGCGGGAGAATGGCGTCCTCGAGCGACGGCGCGTAGCCGACGAACGTGTCCTCGGACGCGACGCGCTTTACCGGCGCGTCGAGCCACGCGAAGCACTCGTCCGCGATCGACGCAGCGATCTCGGCGCCGTAGCCCCACGAGAGCGAGTCCTCGTACGCCACGATCACGCGCGACGTCTTGCGCACCGACGCTACCACCGCCTCGCGATCCCACGGCGACAACGTGCGCAGGTCGATCACCTCGACGTCGATGCCGCGCTCGGCTACTTGGTTTGCCGCCACCAGCGCGCGCTGCACCGTGGCCCCGTACGTCACCACAGTGATATCAGCGCCGGCGCGCACCACGCGCGCCTTACTGAACGGGATCATGAAGTTCGGACCCGGATAACGCCCCTTGTTGTACGTTTGGCGGTAGAGGTGCTTGTGCTCGAGGAACAGCACCGGGTCGTCGCAGCGGATGGCGGTGCGTAACAGGCCGTTGGCCTCGAGCGCGGTAGCCGGACACACCACGCGCAATCCGGGACAGTGCGCGAACAACGCCGCGCCGGTCTGCGAATGGTAGATGGCGCCGCGGATGTAACCGCCGTACGTCACGCGCACGACGACCGGTGAGCTGAACGCGTTGTTCGAGCGCCAGCGCATGGTGGCGAGCTCGTTGCGGATCTGCATGTATGCTGGCCAGATGTAGTCGAAGAATTGAATCTCGACGACCGGTTTGAAGCCGCGCAGCGCGAGCCCCACTGCGCGCCCAACGATATTGGCTTCCGCGAGCGGAGAGTTGTACACGCGGTCACCGCCGAATTCGCGCTGCAGTCCCCATGTGACTTTGAATACGCCGCCCTTGCCTTTGACCTTGTCCAGATACTGCGCGCGCGAAACGTCGGCCACATCCTCGCCGAACACGAGAATCTTGCCGTCGCGCCGCATCTCGTCTTTCATGCAACTGTTGAGCAGGTCGACCATCGTGGTGGGCTCGCCCGCGAACTGCGGATCGTCCTCGGTATCGAACTGCTCGCTCGTGGGGTCGACGTCGGGCGAGTACACGGCGAACAGCACCGTGTCCGGCGTGGGCTGCGGTTGGGCGAGCGCGTCGTCCGTGGCGGCGAGGATGATTCCGTCCACGTCTTCCTTGAGTGTCGCGAGCGCATCTTCGGTGATGTGGCCTTTCTCGAGCAGCCACCGCGGGAAGGTGAGGAGCGGATCACGCGCCGCTTCCGACTCGCGCTCTTCGGGCGGCCGGTACATCACTTCGTCGTCGGACAACGAGTGCGAGTACGGGCGAATGACGTGCGCGTGTACCAGCGCCGGTCCGCGGCGGGCCCGCGCGTACTCGACGGCGGCCGACATGGCCGCGTGGCTGGCAATGAAATCGCACCCGTCGACTTCCTGGATGAGCAGACCTGGAAACGCCGAGAGCAACTTGGAGATGTTAGCGCCCGGCGTGTTCACTTCCACGGGCACCGAGATGGCGTAGCCGTTGTCTTCGATGAGATACACGACCGGAAGGCCGAGCGTGCAGGCGCTGTTGATCGACTCCCAGAACTCTCCTTCGCTAGTCGTGCCATCGCCGGCCGAGACGTACGCGACTTCATCCGCCTGGAACCCCTCGGTAATCGACAGGAGTGACGCGCGGAGCGAGGCCTCAGCGCACCCCACGGCGTGAAGGAACTGCGTGCCGGTGGGGGATGACGAGGACACGATGTTCAGCCGCTTGCTACCCCAGTGGCTGGGCATCTGCCGGCCCCCGGAGTTGGGGTCGACGGCCGCGCCCGCCGCTTCGTACAGCATCTCCGACGGTGTCATGCCCAACTGCAGACAGAGCGCGCGGTCGCGATAGTATGGAAAGAACCAGTCGTGCCCACCGCGCAGAACCATTCCCGCCGCAGTGAGCGCTGCCTCGTGCCCAGCGCCGGAGATCTGAAAAAAAATCTTGTTCTGCCGTTTGAGCTGGATTTCCTTGTCATCCAGCCGCCGTGACAAGTACATCGTCCGGAACGCGCCCACCAGTTGTTCGCGGCTCAGTCCCGCAGTCCCTCTGCGTTCGGCACGTGTTTGAGTAGCCATTAGATCCCAGGTGTGAAGTACACCTGAAGATACTATGAGCACTGAGGCCTGGGGAGAGAAGCACATACTCCCGTCCGGCGGGGCTCGACGAGTTCCTGCCTACAAAGGAGGCGACAATTATCCGATGACGGTCACCGGGGGACAGCAAGGGAAGGGGGAAGGGGGAAGGGAGAACGGGAACGACTCAATCATTCCTTTTTCTTGTTCCCTCTCCCTTCGTTCCCTTTTGATCTTCCCTCTTCAGAAGATTATCCCAAAGCTGACGGGCACCGTCCGAATCGTGCTCGCGTTTATCACGCCCTTGTTGGTAAACACGTTTTGCACCCGGCCTTCGACGAACGCATCGATGCGGCCGACCCTGAACGCCAGGCCCGCCCCGCCGTCGACGCCGAACTTGGTTTCGCTGGCGCTGCCGGTGCTGTCGGAGGCGGTCAAAGTATTCTTGATGTTGAACGCCCCGACGCCGGCCAGGACGTACGGGCGCACTGGCCCGTGCAGGAGGTCGATTTTCATTCCGGCCGTGCCGCTGAGGATGCGCGAGTCGCCCGACCCGCCACCGTTCAGCGCATCCTTGAGGTTGAACTTCGAGTACCCGAGATTGAATCGCAGCGCTGGCAGCATGCCGAGCGACACGAGCAAGAATGCCTGTCCGTGCACGCCGTTCTTGAACGCGTCGCCGGCGTTGCTGGTTGGCACGTCGACCCCGCCACCGAATCCGATGCGCAACTTGTGTGGCTGCTCGTATCCTGACGGGGTCGTGAATTGCGCATGCAATCCACCTGCCATGGCGAGCGTTGCCAGCGCGGCGGCGGCGAGCCCATGGGTGATCGTACGCATAGGTGCTCCCGAGTGAAGGATGTGCACGAGTCCGGATGCGCCGTGATCTCGCGGGCGGTTATCCGATCGCTGGCGCATCCCAATAGACGCACGCACACGGTCGCGATTCTCGATCGTGCTTTGCACACCGACATGGCGTCCACTAGCTTCGCCCTATGAGCGCGCCGCGTACGTCCGACCCGATCTCACCCGCCATCGAGTCGGTACTCATGCGTTTCTCGGCGATGGTGAGGCGCGTTGGGCTTCGGCACGGATTGTCGGAGAGCGAAGTCGACGAGGTGTTTCAGGAGGTCCGCATCCGCCTCTGGCACGCTCGCGGCGAAGGTACGCGGGTCTCGCCCAACGCAGTGACAGACGCTGGTGAGCAGATTTCGGTGGTGGGGTCGTCATACCTGTACCGGACGGCGGTGTCGGCTGCGCTCGATGTGATACGGCGCCATCGCCGTCCGCGAGAGGCGGCGCTCGAGGATGTCGGCCACGAGGCCGCCGCGCCGGAGCGGCGGGGTCCGGAGCGAACGCTCGATTCATCCGAGTTGGCGCAGCAGGTCGCTGCCGCGATCGATACGCTCGCGCTGGCGCGCCGCCCGGTGGTGCGCATGTACCTCACCGGCTACACGCGGGAGGAGATTGCGGCGCTGCTCGGTTGGTCGGAAGCCCGGACGCGGAATCTGTTGTATCGGGGGCTGGCGGATCTTCGCGCCCGCCTAACGGAGAAAGGGATCGGACCGGAGGTGAACGCATGACCGATGCACGGCTGCAGGCGCTGTACCAGGAGGCAGTCAGCGCGAGGCGCGCCGCGGGCACCGTCGGGTGTCCCACTCCCGAACGGGTGTGGGCGCTGGTGGAGCGCCAAGGGAGCGAGGAGGAGCGGCTCGAGACGCTGGATCATGCGTTGTCGTGCCCGTCCTGTGCCCGTGAGCTCGAGTTGTTACGTGCGTTGCGAGTGGCGTCGCCCGCGGCGCGCCGGCGTCGCACGTACGCCCGGTGGCTGCTCGCGGCGTCGGCGCTCGTTGCCGTCACGGCGGGCACAATCATGCTCCGACCGGCGAAGACCAGCCGCGTCTTGCGCGGCGATGCGCGCGGAGGCGCCGGCATTGCGCTTCTCGCGCCCAAAGGGGGCGGATCTGAATTGCGGTGGCATGCGGTACCGCGAGCCGTTTTCTACACTGTCGAGGTGCTGGACTCGCGCGGTACCGTGATGGCGGGGGACACCACGCGGGACACCAGCTTCGTGATCCCGGCGAGCGCACATTTCACGGCGGCGTCGGCGTATCATTGGTGGGTGCGCGCGCGGCGCGGCGATGGCTCCGAGCTGCGTTCGGTGCTCGAGCCCCTCACGTTCGCGCGCTGATGTCCGGTTAGCCGAGCAGGCGTCGGTCCGCGCTGGCCACCGTACCGGATCCGATTGCGGGCGCCGGATTCTCGACCATCCCCCGCACCAGCCCGCGCAACTCATCGAGCAGCGCGCGATGCCGGCGCTGCCGCCGGCGCACGGCGCGCGTGAAGAGCGTGCGTGCCAGCAGGAGGACGCCGCCCATGTACGCGACCACGGACAGGCCGATGGAGCCCGGCCCCAGCAAGTATTGGCTGAGTGCGGCCACGCCGCCCGCGCCGCCGCCTCCCAAGCCTCCGCCTAACCCGCCAAAGAGCGCGCCCGCCAGCGGTCCGACCCGCTCGTCCACGCGGATGGTGGTCTGGCCGCCACGCGAGGAGATCGTGATGCTGAGCTGGCGCTGACCGCCGGCGTTGCTCCACGAGAGCGTTCGGCCGAACACGCCGACGTGTCCGGGGTCCTGCGTGGAGCGGCGGATAGCATCGAGCAGCACATCGAAGTCCGCTTCGGGGACCTCGCCGTCTTCCCGGGCCTCGAGGTGTATGTGGAGTGGCGCGCCGAAGGCGATCTTCGCCCAACGACTGCCGGTGGACGACTCCACCGATGCCACCTCGCCCGCGGACGCGCCCGCGTTCGCCGACACGGCTGCGGCCGGCTGCGCGCGCAATACCTCCTCGACCGCGCGCCGCACGTAGGGCTCGGAGATGCCCGCCTCGATCGCCGCCTCGCGCACGTGTTCGAGGCGGTAGCCGCGGGTCAGCGAGCGCGCGGCTTCGGCCTGCTCCGGTGCGAGTTTGGCGGGCACCGCGCTCGCGGCACTCGTGAGCGCTTGCAGCTCCGCGGCACGTTGCCACACGGCCATTGCTTCGCGTTCGGAGAGTACCGGCGGCAGCCCGGGCGCGGCCAACGCGTTCTCCGGCGGCTGCTCCCGCGCCGGAGGCGCGCCGCCGCGGCCCGCCGCCGCGTCGAGCGCATGGGCCAGATCGCTGCCCGTCGCGAACCGGTCGTCCGGATTGCGTTTGAGGCATCGATCGATGATCGCAGCTAACGTCGGCCCAACGTTAGGCGCGAGTTCGCGGAGTGGCAGTGCGATCTTGGTGACGTGTGCCACCAGGACCGCGGACGCCGTCGCTCCATCGAACGGATAGTGCGCCGACAGGGCCAAATACCCCATTACGCCTAACGAGTACAGGTCGCTGCGCCCGTCGAGCGTGTCGCCAGAAACCTGCTCGGGGCTCATGAAGTGCACGGTGCCGAGCACCTGGCCCGTCGCCGTGAGCGGCGACGCTTCGGCCAGTCGCGCGATGCCGAAGTCCGTCACCATGGGTCGCCCCGAGCCCGCGTCGATGAGGACATTCTCGGGTTTGATGTCGCGATGCACGACGCCGTGCGCGTGCGCGTAGCCCAGCGCGCGGGCGACGTCGGCCAGCAGCGGCACCGCCTGGTCGGGGGACAGCCGGCCACGAGCGCGCAACCGCTCAGCCAACGATTCGCCTTCCACCAACGACATGACGAAAAACACGAACCCGCCCAACTCGTCGGCCCGATGAATGGGCACGATGTTGGGGTGCGTCAGACGCGCCGCCGTGCGGGCCTCGCGCAGGAAGCGCTCGCGCACGTCGGCCACATCGGCCAGGTGTGGAGGGAGTACCTTCACCGCTACCGGACGATCCAGCTTCACGTCCCGCGCGCGATAGACAATGCCCATGCCGCCGCGTCCAATCTCGCGTTCGATGACGTAGTCGCCGGCAAGCGCGGCGGAAAGCGCAGCGACCTGGACCGAGAACGGATCTGCCATGCGCTATGCTAGCGCCACCACGGCCATCCGAACAAGCGCCGCGGCTCGTGCAGGGGTACGCGCACGGTGGGGTCGCCGATGAGACGGAACGCGGCCCATTCGCGCGGCGCCGCGCCGTCGCGGAGCGTGCGCAGCGCCGCGTCGCGCAGCGCATCGGCAGTGGAGAGACCGCGCGCGAGCGCCGTGTAGAACGCCACGACCATCGACACCGTGTGCGCGTCGTCCACTGGCCACTCGCTGGCCACGATCGACCGCGCGCCGGCCTGGAGCAGTGGCGCGGTGAGTCCACGCACCCCTTCGCCGCCAAGCACCATGCCGCCGGCCGTGTGGCACGCCGAGAGCACGACCAGATCGGCGTCCAGGTGCAGGGCGGCGAGATCGCCATCGCTCACGAACCCGTCGAGGCCGTCGCCCGGAGACAGGGCGAGTCCGGCGCCCGTAGTTCCGTTGTCATCCACGACCGCGTGTGTGGCGAAGTGGATCACACGATACCCGGTGAGCGTCGTGTGTTCGAGATAGGCCGCGCTCGCGTCGTCACGCAAACGGATCATCGGGTTCGAGAAAAAGCGCCCAACTTCGCGCACTTCGCGCGCCGTACCCGGGAGTCGGGGCAGGGAGGCCGTGCGCGCGGCCGACCGGAGCGCCAACGGAGTCGTGTCGTCCTCGCGATCGCCGGCGCCGAAGCTCGGGTCGCCGAACGCGAGCAGCGTCGGTGGCCCGGTGTGCAGGGCGCGATGCCAGAGCGTGACCGACACTCCCGCCGATGGCGAGGTGGCGACGGCGTAGCGCTCGATCAGCCAGCGCCCGTTGCGTAAGGCAAGGGCATCGAACGGAATTCGCCAGAGCGCATCATCGGGTACGATCACCAGCGTCGTTACGGTCGCGGGCAATCCGTCCAACGCCGACGCAAGCAGCGCATCCCCAAGCTGCCTGGCAAGCGGGCGCGGATCGCCGCCGTTCTCGAGAAGCGCGGTGTAGCGCGCGATCGCATCGCGCATCGAATCGAGCGGAGCGAGCACGTACGCGCGCACGTCCCGGCGCGTGAGCACGAAGAGCGTGGTGGACTGTCCGGCCGTCCCGGCTACGTATTCGAACACCGCCGTGGCGTCGTTAGGAATTGCGCGTTGGACGTCCGGTGCCGACACGGCGGAGGCGCTTCCCGATGGCGTCGCGGCGCCGCTATCGGCGGTACGGCGGAGTCCGGCCGCCCGCGCGAGCTGGTCGCGCAACACGCGTGCGCGCCGTCGTTCGGCCAGATCGAACGCCGCGTCTACGCGTCCAGACCGTGCGATACCGGCAATGAGGGAGCCGATAGCCGGCGGCCGCCCGCCAAAGGCGTCGCGAACCTGGAACGCGAGCAACCGGAGCTGGCGGTCACCCAGCGTGGCGCGCCACGCATCCAGCTGCGCGCTCGCCGCGCGCAACTCGCGCTCCGCGGCCACAGTGTCGCCCTGGCGCAGCGACACCTCCGCCAGCGTGGCCCTCGACAGATAGCGGCGCACATGCTGGCTGCTGTCGAGCGTGGCGAGGTCAGCCCGCAGGTTGCGCGCCGCTGCACCGAGGTCGCCGCGATGCAATGCCAGAATGCCGTAGAATAAACCCAGCCCCTGCGACCAGCCCGTCGCTCCGCTCTTGCGATATGCAACGCGTTGCGCATCGAGCTGGCCCTGCGCTTCACGCCAGTCGCCGCGCCGCACCGCCAGATCGGCGAGCCCCAGGTGCGCGTCGGCGGCAGAGAGCAGATTGCGCTCCCGAAGCGACCAGTCGAGGAGCTCGGAGTACCGGGTGCTCGCGCTCGCCGCGTCACCCACGTCCAACGCTACCTGCCCGCGCAGCCCCATGGCGGTCGCCGTACCCCAACGGTCGCGCGTGGTCTCGAACGACGATTCGGCCTGCACCGCCTGCCGTTCGGCAGAGACCAGGTCGTTCATCGAAAACGAAATCTGACCCAAGTTGAGGTAAGACCACGCCAGCGAGGACAGATTGCCCGATGTCTGCGCCTCGTGCACCGCGCGCTCGAGTAGTTGACGGGCCGACCCAAAATTGCCGACCGACACCTCGAGGTAGCCGTGCCATTGCAGGACAGCGGCGAGACCGGCGTGTTCGTGCGTGCGCGCGAGCATCGTTTCGGCGCGCCCCAGGACGGATGCCGCTGTGCCCAAGTCGCCTTCGCGTACGTAGTCTTGCGCAAGGATCCAGGTGCAGCGTGCCGCGAGTCGCTCATCGCCGGCGCGACGAGCGAGTTCGATACCTGCCGTGGCGAGTGCGCCAGCGGTGCGTTCCCCCGAATGGGCTGCCAGGGACGCCCGTTCGCATCGCCAACTGGCCTCGAGGCGTGCGTCGCGTGGCATCACGCGTCTCAAGCTGTCCAGGGCGCTGGCTCCCGCCGCCGCGCCCAGTGTGCGTGCTCTAGCCATCGCTAGTCCCAAGGTGCTCTCAAATTCGGCATTGCGGTCGTGAGCCGCTCTCGAGCGTGACTTGGCGCTGACATACGCCGATTCGGCAGCGGCCAAGAGTCCGCGACCGAACAGGGTCTTGGCTTGCTCAAGCGCGCCATATGCCGCGTAGCTGTCCGGCGGCGTGCCGGGGGCGAGGAGGCGATCGAGGTATTGGACGGCGCGCGCAAAATCGTAGGTGCGTTCGGCCAGCACGGAAAGGCCAAGCAGGGATGCGCGATCGCGCGGGTCGTGCCGCAGCCGTTCTGACCAGGTCGCGCTTGCCTGGGCGAGGCTGTCGTGTTCGACGGCCCGTGTCGCCGATGCAACGATCTGTGTCGCCGCCCCTGCGCCCTGGCGCGAAAGGGGGGGGGCCGATTGCAGGAGGAAGGTGAGGGCAAGCGCGGCCTGGACGGCTGTCATTGGCTTAGTAATAAGAAGCGGTCAGGCGGCCGAGCAAGGGAGATCGCGAATGCCTTGTGCGGTGTGGTGGCACCGGCTGTGCGTCACAGGATGAGATCCACCGAAGGGAGGCTCGATGACGGCCCACTGCATCTTCTGCGACATCATCAAGGGTGCCGCTGAGGTTTCGATGTGCTATGAGGATCGCGATGCGCTGGCGTTCATGGACATTCAACCCGTGAACGCCGGCCACGTGCTCGTCGTGCCACGCCAACATTGCGAGTCGTTCCTCGACCTCCCGTCGCAGCTCGGAATGCACCTGTTCTCGGTGGCCATGCAGTTAGGTCCCGTGATCCGTCGTGTGACGGGAACGGACGGAATGAACCTGGTGGTGTCGAGCGGCGAATCGGCGGGGCAGGACATTTACCATTTTCACATCCATCTGATCCCGCGCCGGGTAGGGGATGGATTTGATGTTCCGCTGCCTTTCGCGGGGTCCGTGATGCCTGACCGGACGCAGCTCGATGCAACCGCGGCGAGGATCATCGCGAATCTCAGGGATCCCATGCGTAAGGCGCGCGGCGCTGCTCCCGCCTCGGTTGGAACGTGGTGAGGAGCGGGGCGCGCGTCGTTTTCGGCTGCCTACGCTCGCACTGTCTGTAGCGACGTTCCGGGTTTCAATCCGCGTTTCGGACTGCTGTCACGGCTCCTTCGAGTTCATGTGCCGTTAGGCTGAGTCGTGTCGCCGCGTCGTTGAGTGATTCGATGGCGCTCTCCTGCTGCGTGCTGGCACCGGCGACGACGTCGGTTTCGGTCGCGGCGTGTGACGCTTCCTGTTGGGCGCCGGCGAGGGCGAGGGCCATGATGTCGGAGCGTTGGGCATTCTCTCTCGCGGCATCGACGATGCGGTAGCCGGCCGCCGCCACGGTCTCCGACGCGGCCACGATCCTGTCCAGCTCGTCCACCCAGCCGCTGCCCGCCTCGGCTACGCCTAACACCTCGCTGCGCGTGCGCTGCATGAGCGTCACCGCGCGCTCCAGGGCCGCGCGAATGTCGCGCACCGCGCGATCCATCGCTTCCGCTTCCGCCGCGCTTCGATCCGCGAGCGCGCGAATTTCTTGCGCCACCACGGCGAAGCCGCGCCCGTGCGCCCCGGCCCGCGCCGCTTCTACCGCCGCGTTCAACGCCAGCAGGCCGGTCTGGTCGGCGAGCGACGTGATGGTCTGTCCGAATTTCTGCACCGCACTCGACACGTCCTGCAGCCGCGTCACTTCCTGTGTGCCCTCCTGCACGATCGCCGCCGCCGCGGTGAGCTGCGTCGCCGCCTGCTGCGTGGCGCCGCGTACGATGCGCGCGTCGCGCAACATCTGCTCGCCGCTCTCCTGCGTGCCCCGCCCTTCGACCACCGTGCTCTCCGCCATTTCCTGTGCCGCCCTCGCCTCGTCCGCGCCCTTGGAGAGCGTGTCCGAGAGCGCGCGGACCGTGGAGGTGAGCCGGCGCGCCGTATCGGCACTTGCCTGCGACGACGCGTGCAACTGCTGCGTGGTGGCGGTGATCGACTCGACGTGCTGCGTCATGTGCTCGGACGCATCGAGCACCGGCTGGATGAGCGAGTCGAGCGATAGCGAGAGCGCGAGTTGCGGCGCCACCGCGTCGAGGAGCGAGGCGTCGTATTCGCGGTACATGTCGGTGCGCAGATGGCGCACGGTCCAGAGTCCGACCAGGCGGTCACCGTACTTGAGAGGGATCACGATCTCTGAGCCGTCGCGGCGCGCGAGCTCGCGCAGATCCTTCCCCGCATCGCGCCTGGTCACCGCGCGGCCTAACCGGAGCGCGAGACCAGGCATCCCCTCGCCCGCGGGGTAGCGCAGGCCGGAGGCCAACACACCCTCGGTGTCCGTCAGGACGACGAATTCGTGCGTGCGCGCGTCGTACGAGGCGATGCCCATCTCCTGCCACGGCACCAGCGAGCGCGTGAGGCGCTCGATGTCGGCCATCGCGCGGTGCAGCTCGGGACGCGCACTCATCACCCGCGACAACCGCTGCACCATTTGCAGACTTTCTCCGATCGCCCCCTTCTTCACCAGCCAATGCGTGAGCGCGGCAACGCCGATCAGGATCGCCCCCTCCACGAAGTACCAACGCGAGTCGACTTTGGTATACGCGAGCCGCAGCGCCGTCAGCGCCAGCAATGTGGCCAGTACAGCGACGGTACTCTCCCATCGTGCGGTTAGGCGGGCGTCGACCCAGGCAATGGCCGGCGACAACCTGAGCTGGAGGTAAAACGTCGCGTTCACGACGCCGAGGAAGAGCGCGATGAACAGCCCCAGGCGCCACGAATTCGACGATGCAAACACGTTCGCGCCGAGCGCACCGCTGGCGATCCAGTAGTATGCGATCCCGCTGATGCTGCAGGCGGTGGTGACGTGACCCGCGTTGCCCACGGCGTTGCGTAGCGGCAGACGGCGCACCACAAGATCGCCGACGAGGATGCCGAGCCCGGACACCAGCGCGCCCGCGGCCCAGCCCAACGCGATGACGGCTGCGATCCCGGCGCCGACGGCGAAGCTGGCGAAGCCCTTCCCGGGAAGCGGAATGCCGAAGGCACGCGTCGCGGCAGCAACGAAGAACAGCAACAGCGCGCCCAACCACGGGAATGGGCGCACGTACTGGTGCAGCGCGAAGCCTATCGGGACGACGAACGCGGCAAACGTGACGACGAGACGGCGGACGATCTCATCGGTGAGCCACGAAGGACGGCTGGGGAGTGCGACGGCGGCCTCGGCGGCGGTCGCTGTCATCGGTCGCCGGGCCGCGCGCGCGTTGGCGCGGCGGAGGCGTGGAGAAAGGGAGCGGGGCGGGTCATCGCGATGGGCGGGCAGGGACGAGCGGAAGCTCTTGCGCGAACGGTGCTCCGAATGCAATGGTGTGACGCACGGCGGAGTTGTCGCGTCACGCTTATCGGAGGATCATGAGCACGCACGATCCGCGACGAATGCCATCCACGGGTCGAACGGACGTCGAGACCGATGCACCATCGCGAGAGCGTGCAGGCGTGTCTCGTTATCCAGCGACGCCCAGCTCGGGAGATCCCCGATGCTGGGCGTCGCTGCTTTTCGGCGAGGTGCAATGTCACGACATGCTCTTCACCGCATCGCCTTCCCGCGTTCTCCACGCGGGCTTTCCCGTAAACCCCTTCACCCTCGCTGCTATGAGGAGAAACGCGCGCTCAAACGCGCCATGATGCGCGATTGCTGTCGGCGCTGCGTCTATTGCGGCGCGCTGCTCGAGCTGTCGATCGCCACCATCGATCACGTGTACCCACTTGCTCATGGCGGAGCGCACGCCCCCGGCAACCTCGTGGTCGCGTGCGCACCTTGCAATCGAATGAAGGGGGACATGCTGCCGCATGAGTTCTTCATTCGGCATCCCGCGGCCGGCCTCAATTTCTTGGCGTATGCGCGGGTCGTGCATCGCGCGCTCAAACGGGGTGCGCGGCGCGCGGTGAGCCTCGCCTTCGCAGCCTGAGTGTCGTGGGGCGGCGGGGGGGGCCGCCGGGGCCCCACCCCAGGGCCGCGGGCGCCGCCGGCTCACGACCAGATGCCGTCGAGCAGCGCGTGCAGTTCGCGCGGCGCGAACGGCTTCTGTAGGTAGGCGACGACTCCCGCCGAGTCGCCGATGGTGTCGCGCATTGCGTACGCGCGCGTGCTGGCGAACATGACGGGGATCTCGAGGGAGGCGTAGTCGCGGCGCAGCCGCTCGAGGAAGGCCGGGCCATCCATCACCGGCATGTTGACGTCGAGCACGATGAGGTCAATGGCCGGCCGTTGTTCGACCTGGGCGAGCGCTTCCTGGCCGTTCGATGCGTACAGCACTTCCAGTGAATCTCGCGCGTAGGATTGCAGCGCGGCTGCGTACGCCTTCTGGAACAGCGCGGAATCCTCGACCACCAGCACCGTCTTCGACATTGCTGCTCCTTCGTTCGAGGAAGGTCCATGGGTCCCTGAGCGACGAGCATCCATTTGCCGCGCAACGCGTGGTGACGCGGCACTAGCGTTGCGTCCGGCCGAGCGCGCGCGTCGATGCAATATCCCGGCGCGCATCGCTCGGTCGCGCCGGCATCGGTTCCTTCACCATCCCGGGTCGCCCTGTGCCCCGACCCTCCCGCGCCCTACTCGCCCACTTCGATCGTGTGAGTGTCGCGCTCCGCACCCTCGGAGCAACCGACCTCGTGACACGCGCCGCGCTCCGCGCCGACGTCATGCGTCTTATCGCGCGTGTTCCGGCGCGCGAAGCGCGCGCGTGCGTCTCGCTGCGGTTAGTCGCCGAGGCGTTCCGGTCGGATCGCGATCGCGGGCCACGGCAGCCGGCGTTGCACCAGTCCGCGCACGCATTGCTCGACGCCGTGCGCAAGTATCTCACGTCGCCGGCGCTCCGCGATCGGCTGGCGCTGCTGGAATCGCCGGAGCGTTCCACGCTCGCGATCATGCGGGGGGTTCCTGAGAACTCGCCCACGCTGCAGCCGCGCACGTCGGACCTGATCGGCGACGCCGACCGGAAGTCGCGATCGGACGCCGAACGCACCGGCGAGCTAACGCCCTTCACACTCCCCGAGGAAAGCGATCGTGCGTTGCTCGGCGACTTTCTCGACGAGGCACGCGAGTACCTCGAGAGCGCCGAGGCCGCGATGCTCGCGTTGGAACGCGATCCGTCCGATGTCGAGGCGGCGCAGGTGGTGCTACGGGCGTTCCACTCCATCAAAGGCACGGCCGGTTTTCTCAAACTCGACGGGGTTGTGGCACTCGCCCACCATGGGGAAACGCTGCTGGCCGACATGCGCCGCCGCGACATCGCGTTCACCGGTCACACTGCCGATCTTGCGCTCCAGGCGTTGGACACGCTGTCGGACCTCGTGCGACGACTAGACGCCGCGCGGCAGGGGGCGCCGCTCGTCTACCCGCCGGGTTTCCAGGAACTGCTCGCCGCGCTGCGGCACGCCGATGGCTCGCCTAGTCCTCGACGCGGCGCAGCGGCGGGCGGGGCGCCGGAGGGCGCCGGCTCCCCGGTACGCGATGCAGGCGGAGCATCGAGCGCGCGCGTACGCCTCGACCGGTTGGACGCGATGGTCGATCTGGTGGGCGAGCTGGTTGTCGCGCACTGGATGATCGCGCAGGATCCGGACGCCGGACGCGCTCATCCCGAGCTGGCGCGGAAGGTAGCGCACGCGGGCAAGCTCGTGCGCGAGTTGCACGACATGAGCATGGCCATGCGCATGGTGCCGCTGCGCGCCACATGCCACAAGCTGCTACGTCTGGCGCGCGACCTCGCTCAACAGGCGGGCAAGCAGGTGCGCTGCGAAGTGGAGGGGGAGATGACCGAGTTGGACCGCAACATGGTAGAGCTCGTGGCGGATCCGTTGATGCACATGGTGCGCAACGCGATCGACCACGGGCTCGAGCTGCCGGAGGAGCGTGCCGGGCTCGGTAAGCCGATGGTGGGGCGCCTGGCGCTATGCGCCACGCAGGTGAATGGCCAGGTGATCATCGAGCTGAGCGACGACGGCCGGGGGTTGCAGCGCGAGCGCATCCTGGACCAGGCGCGCGCGCGGGGGTTGGTGCACGCGGACGAACAGCTCGCCGACGCAGACATCCTCGATCTGATCTTCGCGCCGGGCCTCTCGACGGCGGAGCACGTCACCGAAGTCTCGGGGCGCGGGGTGGGCATGGATGTCGTGCGCCGCAACGTCGAGGCCCTTCACGGGCGCGTGGACATTCGTTCGACGTTAGGCGAGGGCACGACGTTCACGATGCGAGTTCCGCTCACACTTGCGATTACCGACGGGATGCTCGTGCGCGTGGGCGAGGAACGGTACATCGTCCCGACCACGAATATCGTCGTGAGCGTCCGGCCCGAGCGCAGCGCACTGTTCACGGTGGGCGCGCGCGGCGAGATGGCCCGGCTGCGCCAGGAGGTGCTGCCGGTGGTGCGCCTACACAGACTGCTCGGGGTCGCCGGTGCGCGCGAGGACCCGACGGCCGCGCTGCTGATGGTCGTGAGCGCGGGCGAGCGGCGATGCGCGCTACTCGTGGATGCGATCGTTGGGCAGCAGCAAGTCGTGGCCAAGCCGGCGACGGCGGGCATCGGCGACGTGCCGGGCATCGCCGGCGCGGCGATCCTCGGCGACGGATGCGTTGGCCTGATCCTCGACATTCCACGCCTCATGGACATGGCGCGCCGCGTGCCAGTGGCCGACGTCCAGGCGGTCGCATGACCACGTCCGCCGCCGCCGGCAAATACCTGACCTTCTATCTCGGTGCCGAGGAATTCGGCATCGAGATTCTCCGGGTCCACGAGATCATCGGCGTGCTGCCGATCACGCGCGTCCCCCGCACGTCGCCGTTCGTCCGCGGGGTGGTGAATCTGCGCGGCCGGGTGATCTCGATTGTGGATCTGCGCCTTCGGTTCGACATGGCGCCGGCCGACCCCGGCCCCCGCAGCTGCATCATCGTCGTCCGCGCGAACGACGCGCACGTTGGCCTGCTGGTGGACCAGGTGTCCGAAGTGGCCGATATCGCCGATGGCCAGATCGAACCGCCGCCCACCCTGGGCGCCGGCGCGCACACCGACTACCTGATAGGCATCGCCAATACAGCCGCGCGGGTGCGGCTGCTGCTCGACATCGACCGCGTCCTTGGCGTGCGCGAACTCGCCGCACACGATGCCGCACCATCCGACCCCTCGTCCGGCGCTACATCTCCGGGCGTCGCCTAACCGATACGATGCCATTCACCTCAAGCTCGGAACGACGGTCATGACGATGAACTGGTTCTACAACCTGCGCATGCGCTGGAAGCTGATGGTGGCATTCAGCGCCGTATTCAGCGTCGTGCTGACGCAGAGTGTCCTCACCGATCGCTCGATCGCCGCCGGGGTGCGCTCTCGCGTCGAGACGCAGCACGTGTCCGGCGTGATCGATGGCGCCAACGAGGCGATGGCGTCGCTGCTCACCATGGAGAACGGCTATCGCGGCACGATGCTCACCGCGAGCGATGCGGCGCAGCAGGAGTTCGACGCCGGATGGGCGACGTTCCGCGTGCGGGTCGATTCGCTCCTGGCGCTCTCGGCCGGCGATGCGATGCAGCACGATCGGTGGGAGGAGCTCCGCCAGCGCGGCATCGCCATGCACGATGGCGTCTTGGCGCCGGCACTCCGTGCGCGTCGCGCTGCGGTTGCGAACGACGGCACGGCAGTGGGCGAACAGAAGCAGCTCGATGACATGCGTCAACTGATCGCCACCGGCATTGTGCGCGAGCGGGTGACGCTGGCGGCGACGCGCGCGGCGAGCGCGGAGCGCGACGCGGTGGCGGAACGTGCGCTCCTCTGGGGCACGCTGGCCATCGTGCTGGCCACGCTTATCGCGGCGTTCATCCTCGAGCGCGGGGTGAATTGGCCGGTGTCGGAGCTATGCACGAAGATGGATCTCATCGCCAAGGGTGAAGTGGAGGTCGAAGTGTGGATCACTTCGCACGATGAGATGGGCGATCTCGCCCAGGGGCTGCGCCGGATCATCGAGGCGCAACGCGAATTTGCGAATGTCGCGCGACACCTCGGCGCCGGCGACATCAGCGCCGCGGTGTCGCCGCGCGGCGATCACGACGTGTTGAGTCATTCGTTCCAGGAGATGGTCGACGCCCTCGCCGGCCTCACCCGCGAAGTGCGCGCGCTGATCGATGCCGCCAAAGCCGGCGACCTCACGCGCCGCGGAGATGCGGCGGCCTATCGCGGGGCGTTCCACGATCTGGTGGCGGGCTTCAACGAAACACTGGATGCGGTCACCGCGCCGGTGCACGAGGCGGCGGCGGTGCTCGATCGCGTTGCCGCACGCGACCTGCGAGCCCGGATGCGTGGCGAGTACCGCGGCGAGCATGCGCGTATCAAGCAGGCGCTCAACAAGGCGTTAGGCCAACTGGATGAAGCGCTGGCGGAAGTGGCGATGGCGGCCGAGCAGGTGGCGGCGGGGTCGGGACAGGTGAGCGCGGGGAGTCAGCTGCTGGCCCACGGCGCCGCGGAACAAGCGAGCTCGCTCGAGGAAGTCTCCAGCAGCCTCCAGGAGATGGGCTCGATGACCCGCCAGAACGCGATCAGCGCGCGCGACGCCACGCAGATGAGCGAATCGGCGCGCGCGAGCGCAGCGCGGGGCGCGCAGAGCATGAAGCGCCTGGCCGATGCCACCGATCGCATCACGAACGCGTCGTCGGCCACGGCGCGCATCGTCAAGACTATCGACGAGATCGCGTTCCAGACGAACTTGCTGGCCCTCAACGCGGCGGTCGAAGCGGCGCGCGCTGGGGACGCGGGCCGCGGCTTCGCCGTTGTGGCCGAGGAGGTGCGCAGCCTGGCCATGCGCAGCGCCGAGGCGGCCAAGAGTACCGCGGCGTTGATCGAGGAATCGATCAAGAATGCGGAGAGCGGCGTGGCCATCAATCGCGAAGTGATGACGAGCTTCACCGACATCACCGATCACGTGAACAAGGTGAGCGTGGCCATGGCGGAGATCGCCGCCGGCTCGGAACAGCAGAGTCAGGGCATCGAACAGATCGCGACCGGTGTCGAGCAGATGAACTCGGTCACGCAACAGACCGCGGCGAACGCGGAGGAGTCGGCGAGCGCGGCCGAGGAACTGTCGGGGCAGGCGGAGAAGTTGGAGGCGCTGGTTGGGCACTTCCAGCTCGCGTCGATGGCTGCGTCGCCGCGGCGCGAGGCGTCTCGCGGAGCGCCTCGCTCGCCTAACCGAGGAGTGCCCGCCGGTCCATCGCCCATCCGGCCGCTGGACCCGGGGAACGGTGGCGGCCGTCGAGTGTCGGGTGCCGTCTCGACGCCGCCGCAACCCACCGCCCGTCTCCCGTTCGACGAGGGCGATGACGACGTTCTCGAGGAGTTCTGATTCCGCAGCGGCGGATGCTCCGGTCGCGCTCGTCGCTGCACTGATTCCCGCGCTTCGCCCGCACGAGTTCCGCCGTCTGCGCGCGCTCCTCTATGGCTCCTGTGGCATTCGTCTAAGGCAGGGCAAGGAAGAGCTCGTCCGCTCGCGACTCGGTCGCCGAGTGATGGACGCCGGAACACCGAGCTTTGGCGCGTACCTCGACGCAGTGGAGCGAGACGTCGCGGCGGGACGCTACGCGGAACTCGGTACGCTCGTGGATGCGCTCACCCCGAACCAGACCGCGTTCGTTCGCGAGCCGGCGCACTTCGAGTATATGCGCGATGTGCTGCTCCCCGCGCTGGCTGCGGGTACGCGACCCGTTCGCGTATGGAGCGCAGGATGTTCGACCGGCGAGGAGCCGTTCACGCTCGCCGTGTTGTTGCGCGAGCATCTGCCCGCCGACCGGTATGCCGGGGCGCGTATCCTGGCCACCGACGTGTCGTCGCGCGTTCTGGAGAAAGCACGCGCGGCGACGTACAGCGCGCGGGCACTGACCGCCGTACCGGCGCTACTGCGCCGGCGCATGTTTGACGCGCGGCCCAACGGCGACCGGTTCGTGGTGCGCGCGGACCTGCGCGCCATCGTGCGGTTCGCGCGGCTCAACCTGATGCGCGAGTGGCCGCTCCGCGGCCCGTTCGACGCGATCTTCTGTCGCAACGTGATGATCTACTTCGATGCACCCGTCCGGCAGCGGCTGATCGAACGCTTCTGGGCGCTGCTCGCGCCGGGCGGGCATCTGTTCGTGGGCCACTCGGAAAGTTTGGGCGCGATGACGCACGGCTTGCGGTACGTGCAACCCGCCGTCTACGTCCGCTAGCATGACCATCACGGGGGCGACGCGAGAGCGCGTCGTGGGCTTAGGCGACCTGTGCGTCTCGAACCTGGCGGGCGACCGTCTGGTCGCCCATGCGTTAGGCAGCTGTCTCGGAGTGTCGGTGTTCGACCCCATCGCCGGCGTGGGCGGGTTGCTGCACGTGCCGCTTCCCTCGTCGTCGGCGGACCCCGCCAGGGCGCACGAGCGGCCGCTCACCTACGTCGACACGGCCGTGCCGGCGCTGTTTCGCGACTGCTACCGGCTCGGCGCCCGCAAGGAACGCCTGCGCCTGGCTGTCGTGGGCGGCGCGTCTGCCGGTGACGTGGATGCGGATGGATTCCAGATCGGGAAACGCAACCTGATCGTGCTGCGCAAGCTGCTCTGGAAGAACGGCGTGCTCATTCATGCACACGACGTGGGCGGTGTCCGCGTCTGGCGCACGGTGTCGTTGGACATCGCGACCGGCCGCGTGTGGCTCAAGTCTGGCGACCGGGAGGGTGAGTTATGATTCAGCGAGCGACGCGGGCGCGGCAGAGCGGGGACGCCCGCCGGCCGATGACGGTCCTGGTGGCGGACGACAGCGCGGTGATGCGTGCCATGATCATCCGGACTTTGCGCCTCACCGGGTTGCCGCTCGGTGATGTGCACGAGGCGGCCGACGGTGCGACCGGATTGCGCATTCTGACGCGCGGCCGCATCGAGCTGGCCCTCGTCGACATCAACATGCCGGCGCTCGACGGATTGGAGATGCTGGCGCGGTCGCGCCGGCCGGCGCGCGGCCGCCCGCGGGGGGCCGGCGCCCGTCCGGCGGTGATCGTCGTGTCATCGGATGGCAGTGACGCGCGGGCAGCGGAGGTGCTCCGGTTAGGTCATGGGTTTCTCCACAAGCCCTTCGCGCCCGAGGAACTGCGCGACGCGGTGCTGCGGGTGTTGGGCGAGGAATCCGATGATCGATAACGCGACCGCGCTGCGCGAGGCGGCCACCGTGTCGTTCGAGGAGCTCGGCCTCCTCTGCGTGGGCGCGCCCGTCGAACTCCCGTCCGATCCCGCCGCGCTTCCGGCCGCTGTCTGCGTCACGTTCACCGGCCCGCGTTCCGGTCGCCTAACGCTGCGCGTCTGTGACAACATCTTCCGCGCGCTCGCCGAGAACATGCTGGGCCTGGAAGGTCCCGACGCCGCGCCCTGGCGCTGGGATGCGTTGGGCGAGATGGCGAACGTGATCTGCGGTAACGTGCTCCCCCGACTCCTCGGCCCCGATTCGCAGTTCACACTCTCGCCCCCCGCCCCCGGTGGACCCACCCAGTACGCCGTGACGTCGACGCAAGTGGAAGTGGAGGTGGAGGTGGGGAGGGCGCGAGTGGTACTGGAACTCAGTGGACCGCATCCCGCATTGTGGTAGCACGGCCCGGTGCCGTCGCGGCGAGTAGTGGAATAGAGACGCACGTGGCACGTGGCGGGAGCGTGGGGAGCGGGAGCGTCGGAGAACAACGACCGTGTGATCTCCCCGGACGGTGAGGGTCGGGACACCAGGGAGGCGCGAGTGGCGGGAGTCGACCCACGTGCGCCCCTATCACACTACTCCCCACGGCGATCGCCCGTCGTGATGACCCGGATTTGTGATCCGGTTCACGCTACCCGTCGACCGGCCTCAAGTAGCTCTCCCCGATCGCCGTCGAGCTCACGATCGCTACCGTGGGCAGTCGCCGCTTCCAGTGGGTGCGCTCGAGGCGCTGGTAGATCAGGTCCACCTCGGCGCGCACGACGCCGCGCGCGACCAACTCGTCACGCGTGTAGCCGTGCAGGAGCCAGTGGAGGATCAGGTCGGCCTTCTGGTACGAGATGCCGAGGTCGCCCTCGTCAGTCTGTCCGGCGACCAGATCGGCGGTTGCCGGCTTGTCGATGACCTGGTGCGGGATGCCAAGATGGCGCGCGAACGCCCAGACCTGGGTCTTGTACAGATCGCCGAGTGGGTTGAGCGGCGGGGAATCGTCGGCGTGCCAGGTGAAATAGCCGAGCAACCGTTCGGTCTTGTTCCCCGTGCCAAGCGGCAACGCGTGGTAGCGTGCCGAGAGATCGAAGAGCGCGATCATACGCATCCGGGCCATCACGGTGCCGCGGCGCGTGGCGTCGGCGTCGGCCTCGTTGATGAGATAGCCATCCACGGCGGGGCTGATGTCGATCGTCCGCGACTCGATGCCTAACGCATCAATCACCAGCTGCGCGTGGTCCAGACTGTCGGGGCTCGACGCGCGATAAGGCAGGCGCACGCCCACGACGTTCTCTTTACCTAACGCATGAGCCGCCAGGTAGGCGGTGACGGCGGAATCCACACCTCCAGACAGCGCGACGATCCCCGTCCGGAATCCGCGCGCGGTCACTTCATCGCGCAGGAACACGCGCAGCCACTGCTCCAGGAGCTCGGGGTCGATGTCCAACGGCGGGGGCGCGCCGGCGGCGTCGGGGCCGCGCACCACATCGACGGCTCCGCCCCGTGCCGGCGGCGCCGATGCGTCCGGGGAATGCGGTGCCGCCGATTCGTCGGGGTCGAACACTGCCGGCGTCGGATCGTTGGCCCGGATGTGCCCCAGCGTCTCGATGAGATGCGGGATCGCGGTACGTAGATCGGCCAACAGCGGCATGTCGCTGCGTGCGCGGGTGAGATCATCCAGGTCGAACGACACGGGGAGGATCGCTTCACGCCACAGCGGGCCGCGGACGCGGACGTCGCCCTTGGGGCCGGCCACCAACGCGCCGCCAGGGAACGATTTGCCGGCCTCGTTCGTCGCCAGGTTGGCGAACGACACGTACACGCCGTGCTCCTCGGCGATGTCGCGGACCAGACGCTCCCAGCGCGCGACGCTCGACGGGCCGGGAATTCCATCCTCGCGCGGCCACGGCCCGCGCGCCGGAGCCGCCGAGCAGATAAAGATCGCACGGGCCCCGTCCAGCGCGAGCAGTGTTCCGGTGAGGCTGTGCCACGCGTCCTCGCAGATCAACACCGCACACCGCCCCCATGGCGTGTCGAACGCGCGGAACGATTGACCGCGCTCGACGAAGCGCTCTTCGTCGAACAACCCGTATGTGGGTAGGAAATTCTTCCGGTGCACGTGTCGAACGAGCGGCGCGTCTCCACCCACACGCACCCACATCGCGCTGTTGTACAGCGTGTTGTTCCACCGCTCGTAGAAGCCGAGGGCGATCTCGAGCGTGTGGTCACCCGGTACAGCGGCGCGATAGATGCGCTGCAGATCCGCGGCCTGCGAGCCAGCGGTGATCGCCAACTCGCGTACACCGCCTTCCAGGAAATATCCGGTCAGCGCCGTCTCGGGGAGGTGCAGCACCTGCGGGCGGGGCACGAGTGCGTCCAGTTGGGCGAACAGCGCGCTCAGGCGCGTGAGATTTGCGTGGTAGTCGCCCTTTTTTGGGGCGAGCTGGACGGTAGCGACATGGATGGTCGGAGGCATGAGGAAAAGGTGGCGCGACGGGCTCGGCGGAGCAATGTCACAGAAATTCCAAAGGGCCCGGTTATCTTGGCGGTCCCTGGCTCGTGTGTCTTTCGAGGCAGGGACGGGTATCACAAGCTGGACAGACGGCGTCGAATTTTGAGACGGGATGAAGCTTTCGTGAACGACATGGGTGTGACTGGCGCGGTGGGGCGCCGGCTGCGGTATCGCGGCCGGGCGGTGGTGCTGGCGCTGGGCGTCATGGTGGCGGTCCCGCTTGCCGCCCAGAGCGGCAGCGGGACAGGTGCCGCGTGGCAGATCGTCCAGCCGGCGCAGTCGAGCCTCGTGCTCGCGCGCGACGGGACATCGCTCATCGGCGAGATTGGTCGGGAGATGCGCACCAGCGTGTCGCTCCGCTCGCTGCCCAAGTATGTCGGCCAGGCATTCATCTCGATCGAAGACCAGCGCTTTTACCAGCACGATGGCGTGGACGTGGTGGGAGTTGCCGCCGCGCTCAAAGATGCGTTGCGCGGCCACGCGCGAGGCGCGAGCACGATCACGCAGCAGCTCGTCGGCAACATGCACCCCGACCTGATCGATCGGAGCGACCGCAGTATTGGTCGCAAGCTTCGCGAGCAAGCGGCGGCGCGTGAGATGGAGCGGCACTACAACAAACAGCAGATCCTCGAGGCGTACCTGAACGACATCGATTTCGGGCACGGCTGGTACGGCATCGAGGAGGCAGCCCGCCACTATTTCGGCAAGCAGGCCCCACAACTCACGCTCGCCGAGGCGGCAACACTGGCGGCACTGCCCAAAGGGCCGGCCATCTACGATCCCATTCGCCATCCCGATCGTGCGCGCGGCCGTCGCAACCTGGTGCTGTCGCTGATGGCGGACCAGGGATACATCAGCGCGGCAGACGCGGCGGGCGCGTCGAGAGACTCGGTGGTCACCGCTCCCGACGCCGGGATGCCCACGGCGGCGCCGTACGTGGTGGACCTGGTGCGGGAGGAAGCCGAGCATGCCGGCATCCCGGTAATGAACGGCGGTTATCGGATCATCACCACGATCGATCCGGATCTGCAGCGCGATGCCTCGCAGGCGCTCGACAGCGGCATCGATCGCGTGGAGGCGCGGCGGGGGTACGGGCACGAGACGTTTGCGAAGCGGGCCAAGGGAAGCACCGCGTACCTGCAAGGCATGGTCGTGGTGCTCGATCCGCACACCGGCGACGTGCTCGCGCTGGTTGGCGGGCGCGACTACGCGGCGTCGCCGTTCGACCGTGCCGTGAACGCCCTCCGGCAGCCGGGCTCGGCGTTCAAACCCATCCTGTACGCGCAGGCGCTTCGCGACAGCCTGCCGCCCAACATGCTGATCTCCGACACCGCTCTCGCGATCCCATTGCCTAACGGAACGATCTATCGTCCCGACAACGCCGACGGGCAGTTCGAGGGCCCACTCACGATGCGCGAGGCGCTCGTGCGGTCGCGGAACACCGTTGCCGTGCAGCTCGGGATGCGCGTGGGCATGGACTCGGTGGCCGCGCTGGCCAAACGACTCGGCATCGACTCGCCCATCGCGCCGTATCCGTCGAGCGCCATCGGCGCGAGCGCGGTGCGGCCGATCGATCTGGTGGCAGCGTACACGGTGTTCGCGAACCTGGGCGCGGTGGTGGAGCCCCGCTATGTGAATCGCATCGACGACCGCGCGGGGCGACCCGTGTGGGTGCCGCCGACCAACGCGCCGCGCTTCGTGCTCGATCCGCGCGTCGCGTTCATCGTGCGCGACATGATGCGCGACGTAGTCACTCGTGGCACGGCTACGTCGGTGCGCAAATGGGTGCCCGATAGCATCCCGGTGGCCGGCAAGACGGGGACGACGAACGACAATACGGATGTCTGGTTTGTGGGCATGACGCCCGATCTGGTGGCCGGTGTGTGGTTAGGCTTCGATCGGCCCCAGTCCATCGTGGCCGGCGCGGCGGGCGGCACGCTCGCCGCGCCGATCTGGGGGGACATGATCGCCCGGTACTACCAGGCCAGCAGTCCGAGCGACACGTGGAACGATGTTCCGGCCGGCGTCGCTACCGCCGAGTTGGATCGGGCGCTCGGCACGCCGGCGAACGACAGCACGCCCCCCGACCAGCGCTATACCGAGTATTTCATCGATGGCACGCAACCCGGCGCCACGACTGCCGCAGCGTGGGCGCTCTGGGCGTGGGGTCCGATCGGGATGCGCTGAAAACACGCGGCTCAGGGGGAGAAAGGCGAACGACGCACGTGACACGTGCGTCGTTCGACCCGTGCCTACTTCGCGCTCAGCGCCGCCGCGGGAATGTCCTCTTCGATCTCCTCGACCGGCGCGTTCGAGACGGGGCCGCGTGGCGGCACCAGCGCATGCGAGAATACTTCGACCAACGTGGTCACCGGATGAAACGTGAGCGACTGCCGCACGTCTTCGGGGATGTCTTCCAGGTCTCCCTCGTTGTCCTTGGGCAGGAGGATGGTGGTGATGCCCGCGCGGTGCGCGCCCAGCACCTTCTCTTTGAGGCCGCCGATCGGGAGCACGCGCCCACGGAGCGTGATCTCGCCCGTCATGGCCAGATCGCGGCGCACCGGAACCCCCGACAGCGCCGACACGAGCGCGGTAGCCATCGTCACGCCTGCCGACGGGCCATCCTTGGGGATGGCGCCCGCGGGGACGTGAATGTGCGCCTCGATGCTGCCTAACCGGTCCTCGGGGATGTTGAGCTGCGCGGCGTGCATGGCGGCATACGTGAGCGCCGCGCGCGCCGATTCCTTCATCACGTCGCCTAACTGGCCGGTGAGGATCAATGACACCGTGCCCAACGCGTTGACCTGCGTGATGCTCTCCGGCGTAGGCGAACCGTACAATCGGCGCACCGCCGCCTCGACGAACATGATGTCGCCGCCGGCCGGGGTGTAATACATCCCCGTCGCGACCCCGACTTCGTTCTCCTCGGCCGCGTGCTCGGGATGGACCTTCGGCCGACCCAATAGCTCACGCACGTCGGCGGTGGTAAGCTCGTGTCCCTGGGCGTCGCCGGACGCGATGCGGCGCGCGACCTTGCGAGCCACCGCGCTGATCTCACGCTCCAGCTGCCGCACCCCGCTCTCCCGCGTGTAGTTGCTGACAACCGTCATCACCGCATCATCGGTGAAGGTGACGCCCTTGCCGGACAGCCCCGACTCCTCGAGCTGGCGCGGGATCAGATATTTCTTGGCGATCTCCGCCTTCTCGCGCTCCGTATACCCGGAAAACTCCACGACCTCCATGCGGTCCAGCAGCGGCGCGGGAATGTTCTGGATGAAGTTCGCGGTGGCAATGAACAACACCTCGCTCAGGTCGAACGGCACGTTCAGATAGTGATCGGTGAACGTGTCGTTCTGCGCCGGATCGAGCACCTCGAGCAGCGCGCTTGCCGGATCACCCTGGAACGAGATGCCCAACTTGTCCACCTCGTCGAGCAGGAACACCGGATTCTTGGTGCCCGCCTGCTTCATCCCCTGGATGATGCGGCCGGGCATCGCTCCCACGTAGGTGCGCCGGTGACCGCGGATGTCCGCCTCGTCGCGCGCTCCGCCTAACGATGCACGCACGTACTCGCGGCCCAGGGCCCGGGCGATCGATTTCGCGATACTCGTTTTGCCCACGCCCGGAGGGCCGACGAACAACAGAATCGGACCCTTCGCCATCGCCCGCGCCTTTGCTTCGCGCTTGTCGGTGATGGCGCGGTCGTCCTGCTCGCCGCTGTTGAGCGAGGGGGTCGCCTCGTCGCTCTTCGGACGGATCTTGTACGCCGGGAACTCCCCCGTCTTCTCCACCTCGGCCGCCAGCTCCTGCGCGCGCAGCTGGCGCACGGCCAGGAACTCGAGCACCCGGTCCTTCACATCCGGGAGCCCGTAGTGGTCTTCGTCCAACACCGCGGCCGCGTGCATGAGCTCGAGGTTGTCGTCCGACCTGGTGTTCCACGGCAGCTCGGCGATCCACTCCAGGTACGTGCGAATCACCTGGGCTTCCATGGACTCGCGGCCCGACCGCTCCAGGCGGCCCAACTCGCGCTCCACTTCCTGGCGCGCCGACTTGGGCAACTCGAGCTTGGAGAGTTTCTCGCGCAACTCCTCGATCTCGCGGCTCTGATCGTCGTCGCCCAACTCCTTCTGGATCGCCTTCATCTGCTCGCGCAGATACATCTCGCGCTGGCGCTGGCCCAACTCTTCCTGCACCTGCGACTTGATCTCCTCCTGGGCCTCGAGCAGCCCGATTTGCCGCTGCACATGGACCAGCACGCGGCGCAAGCGCTCCTCGACGCTCAGCGTCTCGAGCAAGCCCTGCTTTTCCGGCACGGTGAGGTCGATGTAGCCCGCGACGAGGTCGGCGAACCGGCCGGACTCGGTAACCGAATCGAGCACCTGGTTCACGACCTCTTCCGGAAGCCCACGCTTCTCGCCGAGCTCCGCCGCACGCTCGCGCGCTTCCTTGTGCAGCGCTTCGAACGCTGGATCGTGCTCGTCCAATGGGTTCATCTCTTCCACCGGTACGACCACTGCGGCGAGGTACTGGTCGGTGGTGGTGAACTGCAATGCGGTAGCACGCTGCTCGCCCTGGAGCAGCAACTGAACGCCGCCCAGGCCGCGCTGCACCTGACCGATGCGCGCGATCACACCCATCGCATACAGAATCTCCGGGGTGGGCTCATCAGTGTTATCACGCTGCGCGACCGCGAATACCAAGCGGTCGGCCTTCAAGGCCGCTTCAATCGCCCGCAATGTTCCCGGACGACCGGCCGCGATGGGCGCGGTCTGCCCCGGGAAAATCACCGTGCCGCGGAGTGGGAGAACGGGCAATGTTTGACGCTGTGCCATAGTCGTATGTCCTGAGAGAAAGGCCTGCAATGACACGTCAACCGCCTTGCGCGACTTCCGGTTCCGCGAGTCATGGATCGGGCCTGACCTACGCCAAGCAGGCAGGATTTGCAACTTCCCCCCGTCGCTTTGACGTAGTGACGCTGCCACGACGACCGGATCGTCTTTTCAGACGACCGCGTGCATGATACACTAAGCATCTTGTATTCCCGTAGAGTCCTCTTGGTGCCCGATCCCATCGCCGTCTCCTCAGATGCTGAGCTTCGCTCGCTAGTCGAGCGTGCCCTCACGGCCAACTATGAGCTGGACCGGGAACTCGGTCGCGGCGGCATGGGGATCGTGTATCGCGCTAGAGACCGGCGTCTCAAGCGCATGGTGGCGATCAAGATTCTACCGCCCGAGCTGGGGTTTCGCGGGGAGATCAAGTCTCGATTTTTGCGTGAGGCCGAGACCGCTGCGCAACTGAGTCATCCGAACATCGTGCCCATTTACAGCGTCGATGAGCGCGAAGGGTTGGTGTTCTTTGTAATGGCGTGCGTGGATGGCGATACGCTCGCCAAGCGCGTGGCGGAGCAAGGTCCGCTCCCTGTCGACGAGGTACGCCGAATTCTGCGCGAGGTTGCTGACGCGCTGGCCTACGCCCACGCGCGCGGAGTGATCCATCGGGACATCAAGCCGGACAACATTCTGCTCGGTGAAAGCGGCCGCGCGATGGTCACCGATTTCGGGATCGCGCGCGCGATCCAGGAAGGAGCGGACTCCCGCCTCACGGCCACGGGTGTGGCCATTGGCACGCCGGCGTACATGTCGCCGGAGCAGGCGGCGGGCGATCGCGAGATTGACGGGCGAAGCGACCTGTATTCGTTGGGCGTGGTGGGCTACCAGATGCTTACCGGTCAACTGCCATTCCAGGCGAACAGCACGGCGGCGATGCTCATGAAGCACATCGCTGAACAGCCCACGCCGATCGAGCAATTGCGTCCGGGCGTTCCTCCTGATCTGTCGGCGGCGGTGATGACGATGTTGGAGAAAGAGCCATCGCAGCGATTCTCGAGTGCGGCCGCGCTCAAGTCCGTGCTGAGCGGTGACATGAGTCAGATGCCCGTGCGAACGGCGACCGCGATCGCACCGCGGCCTCCCTGGGGCCCGCCCGCGCAGTCGCCGATCCCGGCGGCGCCGTATCCCACGCCCTACGGCGGCGCGAGCGTCCCGACATTGGCCGGGCGATACGGCACGCCGACGCCCGATGACATCGCCCGACAATCGGCACCCGAGGTGCAGCGATTCCGGTCGAGCTTTGCCAAGTTCTTTTTCATGAACGCGGTGATTGTCGTCGCGGCGTTGTTCACGAGTACGGATCTGATCTCGGTCACCGTGATCTGGAGCATCTTCATGGCGGCCAAGTATTCGAAGCTGTGGTCGGCCGGATACGATTGGCGCGATGTGTTCCGGCAGCCGCGAGATCGGCGCCTGGTGGACGTGGCATCAGAAACCATGGAGCATGCGCAGGCCGTGTTCAATCGCGGCAAGCGCGACGAGCTCCGTGTGCGCTCGCAGGCCGAGCGTGCCGCGCTTCCTGCGCTCGGCACGCCGCGGGGATTGCCGGCCGCGGACTTTGGCCGCTACGGGGACACGGTGCAGCGCGCCGGAGTCGACCGCGGCGAGATTCTTCAGATTGTGACGTCGCTTCCGAAGTCGGACCAGAGCCTGGTGGATGGGGTGATTCCCGCCGCTGAGGGGTTGTACCGGCGCGTGCAGTCGCTTGCGCTGTCTGTGGGCGAACAGGATCGGGCGATCGATCCGAGCGAGGCCGAGCGAATCGAGCGGGAGATCTCGGCGCTCGAGGCGCAGGCGAATCCGCTGGAGATTGCGGCCAGCGAGGATCGGGTGCGCCGATTGGCGCGGCTCAAGCGCGATCGCCGAGCAGCGGCAGACCGGAGTCGTCGGCGCGACGAAACGTGGGCCAAACTCGAGAGCTGCGCGCTGGCACTACAGGGCATGCGAGTGGACGTACTGCGGCTGCGCGCCGGCGGGGTGGCGAGCGCGAGCCAGCAGATCACGATGCTCACCGAGCGGGCCCGGGCGCTCGCCGAAGATGTCGACGCCGCGGTGCGGGGTGTGGATGATGCGCGGCGCTCCGGCGCGGGGCGCGCGGCGCGCGATCGCGTGTGACCGATCCGATGCGCGACCGCGTGATTGCGGCAGTTGGTGATGCGTATCAGGTGGACACCGAACTGGGGCGCGGAGGGATGGCGGTGGTCTACCGGGCCACCGACACCCGGTTGCGCCGCCCGGTGGCGATCAAGGTGCTGCCTCCGGAGCTGGCGTTCCGCGAGGACGTGCGGCGCCGATTTCTGCGTGAGGCGCAGACCGCCGCCCAACTGAATCATCCGAACATCGTGCCTATCTACTCGGTAGACGAGCGCGATGGACTCGTGTATTTCGTGATGGGATTGGTGGATGGCGAGAGCCTGGCCAGTCGCCTTGCGCGCGGTCCGCTGCCGGTGCCCGAAGCGCGGCGCATTCTATGCGACGTGGCCGACGCGCTCGCGTACGCGCACATGCACGGGGTCATCCATCGGGACGTGAAGCCGGACAACATCCTGCTCGACCGGGAGAGTGGGCGTCCCATGGTGACGGATTTCGGGATCGCACGAGCCGCCGAGGCGGACTCGCGGCTCACCATCACCGGCGTCACCGTGGGCACTCCGGCGTACATGTCCCCCGAGCAGGCGTTAGGCGAGCGCGAAGTGGACGGGCGCAGCGACATCTATTCCCTGGGTGTCGTGGCCTACCAGATCCTGTCCGGCGAACTGCCATTCCGGGCGACCAACACGCCGGCCATGATGATGAAGCACATCAGCGAGACACCGCGTCCGTTGCGGGCGCTGCGCCCCGACGTGCCGCCGACGCTGGAGGGCGCGATCTCGCGCGCGCTGGTGAAGCGGCCGGAAGACCGGTGGCCGACCGCGTCCGCATTTCGCGATGCGCTGATGCGTGCCGAGGCGCCGCCTGTGCCGTGGCAGCATACCGCCGCATCGGTCGCCGCGCGCCGCGCGCCGCCCGCTCCGCTGCTTGGCGGCCGAGCGGCACCGCCGCGGCTGCCGCCTCCCGCGCCCGCGCCGGCGCCCGGCGGAACGGTCCAACCGCCTAACCAGGATTGGCGATGGGCCATGCCGCCCATGTCGCGGCGGGATGCGCGCCGTTATGCGCGACTGCAGCGGGACGATCGCTCGCAGGCGCGGCCAATCGCGGAGCGGATTACCGTGTTTCGCCGCAACCTCGCGAGTACGGGGGTCGTGGTCGCGATGCTGGCCGGCATCAACATGCTCACCTCGCCGCAGTTCCCATGGTTCCTGTTTGCAGCGTTAGGCATGGGCGCCTCGGTGATGAAACAGTGGAGCGGGTTGTGGGCCGAGGGAGTCACGTGGAAGCGGATCTTCACAAAGCCCGATCCCCGCGCGATCGCGAGCGAATCGGCGGCCTCGTATCTGGGTGGTGATCCGGCGCTGCCGCCGGCATCGGCCGCGGAGATGGAGGCCGCAAAGCTCGGGACGCGGGAGGTGCTGGAGGGTCCGTATGGTGACGCCGTGCGCCGCGCCGCCGCCGACAAGGTCACGATCCTGTCGATCGTCGACTCGTTGGGAACGGAGGACAGGGATCTGATCCCCGATGTCGTGCCTACCGTGGACGGGCTGGCGCAGCGGGCGGCGTCGGTGGCTCAGATGCTGCACCACCTCGACCGCGACATCTCACCGAGTGCGCTCGCGCAGCTGGAGGAGCGCATCGCCGCCGTCCGGCGGGAGCCGGATGGTGCCGTGGATCGTGAGCGGCGGCTGTCGCTCCTCGAGCGGCAACTGGGCTCGTTGCAGCAGCTGGGTGCGCGGCGCGAGCGGCTGGCTGGACAGTTGGAGAGCGTGGGGATCGCGCTTCAGAATCTCAAGCTCGACCTGCTCAAGCTTCGATCGTCTGGGGTCCAGGCGGCGATCGGCGAGGTGAACAGCGCGACTGTCGAGGCGCGGGCGCTCTCGCGCGACATTGGCCACGTGCTCGAGGCCGCCGACGAGGTTCGGAAGCTCTAGGGAGCGCGTCTCGGATGCTGTTAGCACGACGGGGCTGTCGGCGTGGGAGTCGTGTGGTAGAGCCGCACGTAGCACGTAGCGGGAGCGTGGCGCGCGCCTGCCTAACGTCGCAGCCAGGAGGCGAGGATCGCCCCGATCGTCTCCGGGGTTTCCTCGGGAGTGAAATGGCGGACGTCCGGCAGCATGTCGAGCGACGAGTTGGGGATCGCGTCGTGGAGCCGCTTAGCCAGGGCGGACGGCACGAACGGGTCGTGGGCGCCGGACAGCACGGCGGTGGGTGCGACGATGTCCTTGAGCCGCGGCTGAAGGGCCACGGTTTCCTCGGAGTTGAGCGCCTCGAGATGCTCCACGAGCGCATCGCATCCCTCAGGTTGGCAGAAGGGACGAACGTAAATCTCGATCGAGCGGGCGCCGCTGTCCTCGTGCGCGTAGCCCCGTTCCAACTCCGAGCGCAACATGGAGAGAATCCAGGTGGCGGGGAGGTAGCGGGTGAGGGGGAGCGTGGTGCGGGCGAGCTTCAGCTGGCGCGTCGGCCAGTCGTCGAAGGCTACCGAGTCGATGAGCGCGAGGCGGGCGACGCGCGTCGGATGCCGCACCGCGAGGTACTGCGCGATGCCGCCGCCCAGGTCGTGGCCAACGATCGCGGCGTACGAGATGCGCAGGGCGTCGAGCAACGCGATCACCCGCTCGGCGTGCCCTTTGATGCTCAGGTCCCTTCCGTTAGGCGGGTCACTGCGGCCGTAGCCGAGCAGATCGAGCACCACCACCCGATGTCCGTCCGGGATGAGCGGCGCGACATCGCGCCACAGGTGCGATGAGGTGGGGAAGCCATGGATGAGCACCACCGGCTCTCCCGCGCCGCGGGTACCGGCGGCGTAGTAGTACAGCCGCACCCCCCCCACATCCACGAACTCACCGCGCATGCGCGGTCATGCGGGTAGGGCCGGCGGCGACGACCGGGCGGCGCGGGGCGGACGCGTCACGTTAGGCGTGGACGAGTTCATCCGCGGCAGCGGTGTCACGTTGACCGTGGCCCGACGTCCACTCGACGATGCGGCCGGCGATCGCGGACGCGGCCACAGTGTACGGGGAGGCGAGGTAGAGCTGCCCCGGTCCGGAACGGCCTGGGAAATTGCGGTTGATGGCCGAGATGGTCACTTCGACCTTGGTGCGCGACACGCCGGGTCCGGCATTGATGCACGCGCCGCACGACGGTTCCACGAACGTCGCGCCGACGTCGGCGAAGACCTGATCGTAGCCCAGGGCCTGGCAGTACTCGAATACTTCGCGCGATCCGCACTGGATGAAGCAACGCACGTGCGGCGCTACGCGATCGCCGCGTTCGAGGGCCTCGCGGAAGACGCGCGCGTACATGTCCATGTCTTCCTTCTTGCCGGCCGTGCACGAGCCTGCGTAGGCGATGTCGACGCGCACGTCGGCCGGCAGCTCATCTACGTACATACCGTTCCCAGGATCACCGGGGAGTGCCAGCATGGGGCGCATGCTGGACGCGTCGAGCTCGATGATCTTCACGTACGATGCGCCCGGATCGGAGGCGAGTCCGTCGCACAGCGCACGCGCGGCCGCCGGCGTCATGCCGCGTTGGGCGACCAGGTACCCGACGGTCTTCTCGTCGGGCGCGATGATCCCGGTGAACG
This sequence comes from Gemmatimonadaceae bacterium, assembly GCA_025450035.1. GTDB lineage: Bacteria > Gemmatimonadota > Gemmatimonadetes > Gemmatimonadales > Gemmatimonadaceae > JADGGM01. The sequence continues at coordinate 8,446 of JANWIF010000012.1, read as the reverse complement.
CGCCAACTTCGGCAGCCATGTTGGTCATCGTGGCCCGTTCGTCGACGGACAGCGCTTCCACCGCTTCGCCGGCGTACTCGATGATCTGGCCGATCGCCTCGCCGCTCTTGATGTATGGAAGGCGCAGGATCTCCAGCATGAAGTCCTTGGCGGTGATGTTCGACGGCTTCTTGCCGCGCACGATCACCTTGAACGACTTCGGGACTTCTACGCGGACGTCGTTGGTGATCCACGAGTTGAAGATCGCGGTCGTACCGACGCCAAACGCCACGCAGCCCACCGCGCCCGCGTGCGGCGTGTGCGAGTCAGATCCGATGATGATCTGTCCGGGAAGCGCGTGTGCCTCCAAGATCTTGGAGTGGCAGATCGCCTCTGATCCTGCAGCCGCGATCGCGCCGTGCAGGTTCAGTCGGTGATCGAGCTGGCCGTACAGCTTGATGCCCTTGGCGGCGGCGAACGTGCGCTGCTTGGCCTCGAGCTGGTTGGCCACATCGAGCAACCCCATCTCGAGGTGTTCGGGGCGCATTACCTGGTCGAGAAACGTGAGGTGGTCGCGGAAGAAGAACACCGACGATGGGTCATTGACCGGCTCGTTTGGACCTACGAGCTGATCGAAGAAGATCGCGGCCATCGGGGTGACGTACTCGTGACTGAATCGGATGTCGGTACGCACAAATCCCTGGTCACAGGGCTGTACCGCTGGTACGCCGAGCTTGCCAGCGGCGGCGTCCACGACCCAATGGCGTGCGAAGATCTTTTCCGCGATGGTCATGGGGTGCGGGGCCGTATTGACCGCGGGCACGGTCACTTTGTTCTGAAGCCGGGCCAGGTTGTAGTTGAACAGTCCTCCGTACTCGATGATGCCGCGCGAGATGCCGCCTTCGCCGTGAGTGAACTCGGAGAGTGGAATTTCTTCGCCGCGGCGCACGCGTTCGATCAGCCCGAAGTTGGTCGATGTGAAGACGCCGAGGTTCTGGCAGTTCTCGCGATAAATGCGTTCGATGTTCTCCGCGATGACGAGTCGTATGCCGGCCATGAGTTCTGCGTACGGGGACTGCTCGCGGGACGAGCCTTTCCCGCGACGCTTTCCCGAGACACTTGCGACGAAGTTACCCGCGCGTATGGCGCCGCGGATGATTGGGAAATCTTCGTCGCATTTGAGTCCGAGATATGGAAAATCGCCCAGCGTCTCATCGAAGTAGTAACAGATGTACGCGGGCGTTATCTCGTCGGTCGAGATGTTGTCGCGGAGTTTGGGATGTGTTGGCGAGCCGTGCGGCGCCTGGGGATCGAAGGGGAGATCCTCGCCGGCCAACTGGCGTCGAACGAGTGTTGGGTCCTCGGTGAGGAACAAGACGCGTCCGTCGAAGCGGACGCGATCGGGGACCTTGTGAACGGGTCTGGAAAGGAGGCTGTCGATCATGCTCCGGAACTGGACAGGGGCTTGCTGTCAAGATGACCGCTTACCGACGGGATCACAAGCCAACGGCGCCGGCGCGACTGAGTGCGCCGAGCGTCTTGCGAGGCTCGGCGCACGCAGTGTTCCAGGTTTTTCTCAGCGACCCAGACGAGTCGTGAAACCGTTTCAGGGCGTTCGGCGGTCGAATCGGGAGTGGCTGCGGCCGTGGTGGCGGTGTCGATCCTGGCGGAGGTGGCGGCGATCGGCGTGGAATCGGTGACTGTCGCTCCGGAGATGGCGACGATCGGCGCGCAGATGCCTTTTGTCTAGCGAATGCCGATCGGATCGGATCTCCCGTCGGTCGGCGCGAACATCACGGAAATCTCGTCGCGCGAACCGTTTATCCTGGCGGATTTCGCCGCGACTGCGGCGAACATCGCGTGTGGGTTGCTGGACGTTTGGCTGATTTTGCGGCGAGGGCGCTTGAGCGGGAACGGTGGCCACCGAGCCGAAGAGCATCGCGGCGCCGATGGCCGCTACGTGGAGTCGAAGCATAGTGCCTCCCATCTGGGTTGTGCGCACCGAGGTGCGCGCAGGTTCGTGATGATAGACGTTGGAGCGGACGCAGCGTTAAGAAGTCTGTGCGTTCGGGTTACTCCCCCCCTAGCGCGAGGCCAGAAATTGCGTATCGTTAGCGCCGCTGCGCCGACGACTGAAGCGTGGCCACCCACCGCGTTGTCAGCCAACGACTTACTGCGAGACCGAGGGCGCTGTGACCGTTCCGATGACGCCGGGCACACCTGTGCCCTCGACTCCGCCTGCCCCTGAAGTAATTTCGTTCCCGCTGTCGTGGATGCTGCAGAATGCGATCGGGCCGTTGAAGTATCGCGCCAGCATTGAAGTGGGCCGTCTTACATCGCTGCCGCCTACGTTTTCGGGGCTGACGTACTCGTATCGGCCGGCACTTTTGTTGGCATTGCAGCAGAGTGGTGACGGGACGTGGAACAGTGCTATGCTCGCCGTTCCATCGTCGCGTGCGGAGCGATTCGAGGGGATAGGTACGACGAGCGCAGTGCGGCGCCTGTTGGAGTATGGCTGGGACAAGGAATCGCCGCCGCTCGTGCGGGCTCGCCGGGTGTTGTTCCGGTTGTTGGCGGAGGATGACGACCCGGCTTTTGTGTTTGAATTGGCACCGAGGGGTGGGGGTGGGGGTGGGGGTGGCGGGACTGGCGGCGCTGAGTTGGCGTATGTCCGGCATGCTCGCGGGGTTTTGCGTGAGGCGGCGGCGGCGACGTTGGCGCAGGCCGGGTACGAGGCTGACCCTCGACTCCGCGGTGCGGCGCGTCGCAGTTTGGAGCGGGTGGACGTGTACCTCCGGTCGCCGGCGGCGCAGAAGCCGTTTGTGCGAGTGGGGAATCAGCACGTGTTGTCGCCCGGGGCAGCGCCGCCGTCGATCTACATGCTGACGATGCTCGCGTACATGCCGAATTTCCGAAGCGAGCACTACGACATTATGGAGCGACTGTACGCGCATCTCACGCAACCTGTGCCTCGGGCATCGGCGGCGATACAGGTGGGTAAGAAGATTGTAGAGGAGCCGCACCTGGTGCTTGGGGATCCATTGCCGCATCGAAGCGCTGCCGACGCGGACACGCCGAGTGCGTTGTTTTGGTTGGAGATATTGGCTCGGTTGGGGTTGTTGCGGCGCAATGAGAATTGGTCGAAGCTGTTCGATCGTTTTCTTGACGATAGAGATGAGAGTGGAGTGTGGCGTTCGCCGAAGCGGACATTGTCGCTTCGATCGGCCAGTCCATTTGTGTGGCCTATTTTTCCGCTCGAGCCACGTGTTACGCCGGACAGCGTGGCGGCGGAGGTGACGTTCAGGGTTGGGCTGATTGCGCGTACGTTGGGGCGTCAGATCGAGTTGATTTAGGGGGCGGCGGAGGTTAGAAGTGAGAGCGAGGACTGTGAGGGTGTAGCAGAGTGCGGTTGCAGGCGTTAGATTGCGTGGGTCAAGCTGTTGGCTCACACTGCGTTTTGTGCGCTCGCGCAGGCTGTCCTCATGCGGGACGGGTAGACGAGAGCGCGCCCCAGGTCGCTTTCCGCGACTCGCTCCTCCCAGAGACTGGAGCTTTTGCGGTTCAGGCGCGGCACGATGGTGCCACGCCGAAGAATGACGTGCGTCGGTCCCGGACGCCCACTCTGGGCGCGAAGCCGGGTGAGCGGCCCCGACGCCTGAGAGTAGAGCATGCCTACAACAGAAATACCAACGACATTCGAGAGCCTGTGCCTTGCGGCGCCGGTACTCGAAGCGATTCGTGACGCCGGGTATGTGCATCCGACCCCGATCCAGGCTGAGGCCATTCCGCTTGTGCTCGAGGGGCGCGATGTGATTGGACTCGCGCAGACCGGAACTGGGAAGACCGCGGCGTTCACGCTGCCCATTATCCAACGACTGCTCGACGGCCGTTCGCGGTTGCGCGTGCTGGTGCTGACGCCAACGCGGGAGCTGGCCGCGCAGGTGAAGTCGAGCTTTGTGAGTTACGCGTCGCACACCTCGTTGCGTGTTACGGATGTGTTTGGGGGCGTTGGGATTGGTCCGCAGGAGCGGGCGTTGCGTGCGGGTGTCGACGTGGTCGTTGCGACGCCGGGGCGTTTGAACGATCACCTGGAGCGCGGGAGCGTATCGTTCGCCAATCTCGAGACGCTCGTGTTGGACGAGGCGGACCGGATGCTTGACATGGGATTTGCGCCGCAGATCAATCGGATTATCGGTCGGATTCCGACGAATCGGCAGACGTTGCTGTTCAGCGCTACGATGCCGCCCGAGGTTGAGGCGCTGTCGCGCAAGTATTTGCGGAAGCCGATTGTCGTACAGGTGGGGCGGCGGACGGAGACGGCGCACCTGGTGACGCACGCTGTGTACCCTGTTCCGCGCGATCGGAAGGGCGCGTTGTTGGCGGAACTGCTGCAGCGGCGCGGGACGGAGATGGACTCGGTCCTGGTGTTTACGCGCACGAAGCATGGCGCGGACCGAGTAGCGCGCAATCTGGCGCGCCACGGAATCGAGGCGTTGGCAATGCACGCGGACAAGTCGCAAAACCAACGTACCGAGGCGCTGGCGCGGTTTCGGAGCGGGCGGGTTCGCGTGCTGGTGGCGACGGACATCGCGCAGCGCGGCTTGGACATCGCCGGGATAACGCACGTGATCAACTTTGACGTGCCATCGCAGCCTGAGGATTATGTGCATCGCATTGGCCGCACCGGTCGTGCGGCGACGGCTGGGGACGCGTTCACGTTCATGGCTCCGGACGAGATTGCTACGGTGCGGCTGATCGAGCGAGTGTTGGGCAAGCCGATCCCGAGGATTTCGGTGCCGGGTTTCGACTTTGGCACCGTGGCGGCGAGCTAGCGTGACGCTGGTCACTCTTGTCCGCTTCCTCTCACGCGACCAAGTCGTGACACGGTCACCGTTTCGGCGGCCGATCCCAGTTGCACAATGACGGTGGTATTGCTTGCGCCGAAGGCGCGGCCGGTAGGGCCGTAGCGGACCGTGTCGCGCGACGCGATCATTCGGGAGCGTCGTTCTGGCGAGGGGTCGAGCGGCTGATTGAGGATTGTGTCGGCATCGATCAGAATCAGTGCGGAGGTGCGGTCGGTATTCAGGATGAGCATTGCTGGAGCGGCGCGGGTGAGGGCGGCATCGCGGGCGGTGGCCATAGTGGCGCGGAGTGCGGCCGCAGTAGCGCGGATGGCGGCATGGTCGCGCAGGCGTGTCAATGACGGGATGACGATGCTGGCCATGGAGCCCATGATGGCTGCGGCCGCTACCAGTTCCCAGAGTGTGTGTCCGTTGCGCATGGGACTTCTCCGTAGTCGATGCGCGAGAGGATAGGGTGGGTGGGGGAGGGGACCGTCATCGAGCCATTGCGGCGAGCGGCGATCGAATGCACGACTGACGTTGGGACGGCGCGGGGTACATCACGGGTACATCAGCAGTTGCGAGGACGCGTGACGATCACGATCGAGTACTGCACCGTTTGAAACTACGAGCCTCGGGCCACCAGTTTGGCGGCCGAGCTCAGGGCGAGGTACCCTCTGGCGGACATACGTATGTTGCCGTCGCGCGGGGGGAGATTCGAGGTGACGTTGGACGGAGCGCCGGTTTTTGAGAAGTCGAAGCTGGGTCGTCACGCGCCTCCGGGCGAGATCCTGAAGCTGATCGGCGTGGTGGTCGGTGGTCGGTAGGCGGTGGTTGGTACAACCACCGGACGCGCCGATTCTTGCCGCCTAACGAGAAACCGCCACGGACACCTTGGGCCCATCCCCCCGGCCCGAATCACCAATCACCATCCACCAGCATGCGCATAGCCATCTCGACTGGCGGCGGCGACGCACCGGGACTCAACGCGGTGATTCGCGCCGCCGTGTTGTCGGCCGTGAACCGCGGATGGGACGTGTTGGGCGTCAAGCGTGGATACGCCGGTCTGTTAGGCGAAGATGAAGTGATTCCCCTCACGCGGGAATCGGTGCGCGGCATTGCACACCTCGGCGGCACCATCCTGCGCACGACGAATCGCGGCGATCCGTTCCACTATCCAGCACGTTCGGCCGATGGGGCGGTCACCGAGATCGACCGCTCCGGAGAGCTCGTCGCGCGTGCGCAGGCGCTGGGAATCGATGCGCTGATCACGATCGGCGGCGATGGCTCGCTGCGCATCGCTCAGCAGCTGTTCGAACGCGGTCTCAAGGTCGTGGGCGTGCCCAAAACCATCGACAACGATGTGAGCGGCACGATCACGACGTTCGGCTTCGACACCGCGGTGAATACCGCACTCGAGGCGATTGACAAACTGCACACTACGGCCGAAAGCCACGACCGCGTGCTCGTGCTGGAAGTCATGGGCCGACACGCCGGGTTCATCGCGCTGCACAGCGGCGTCGCCGGAACGGCCGATGTCATTCTGATCCCGGAGATTCCGTACGACATCGATAAGGTCTGCGAGAAGATTCGGGCCCGCGACCGCGCGGGCCGGTATTTCTCGATCGTGGTGGCGGCCGAGGGCGCCTTCCCCATCGGCGGCGGCGAATCGTCGTTAGGCGAGTCGCTGCCCGGGGAGGAGCGTCGCGTGGGTGGGATCGCGGAGAAGCTGGCCAGGGCGATCCAGGCGCGCACCGGGAAGGAATGCCGCTCGCTGGTGCTGGGGCACTTGCAGCGTGGCGGGATGCCGACCGGCTACGACCGGTTGCTGGCGACCCGCTTCGGCGGTGCGGCGGTGCGTGCGATCGCGGCGGGATGTTTCGGGCAGATGGTGGCATTGCAGTCTCCCCACATCGTGTGCATCCCTATCGCGGAGGCGCTCGCCACACCCAAACGCGTGGATCCTGGCCACGACGTGGTGATGACGGCGCGCGCGACGGGCATATCGTTTGGCGACTAGATGCATTCGGTCGGGTGGTTGGCCAGAAAGTCCGCCGATCCGGACGCCGCTGTCCCGGGTGGTGGACACCCCAGTTGCGGACACGGGGTTTGGCAAAATGCTAACATCACTAATGACAAAGCGTTACGCTTGTGCTACAGGCGGCGGGGCGTGGCACTTACCCTGCAGGTTCCGGCAGTGCGTGACACTCGCAGTACCGGAGATGTAATGGTCATCACTTCCGCCCGACTCGCCTTGACCCTGCTCCTAGCCGCCACATCACTGGGTGCGCAGGCCGGAGCGGGAAGCAATAGCGACGTCCCGTCGACGCACCGGCCACCGCCCGGGATGTGCCGTATCTGGATCGACGGCGTACCGGCGGGACGTCAGCCGGCGCCCACGGATTGCGCGACCGCGATTCGTCGTCGGCCGCCGAACGCGCGGGTGGTGTTCGGGGACGAGGTGCGCACGCCGCATGGCACGGACGCGACTTCGGTGCGGTCGCGGGTCGCGACGCCGCCGACCGTTGAGCCACGCACGGCGGAGCCACGGTCCGTAGAACCCCGCTCGACCGACGCACACCCGGCGGAGCCTGCCCAACCCGCGCCGGCTCCACCCAGGCGAACCACAGAACCGCGAGTCGAGCGGCCACCTGTTCGCCTACCGCCGCCTCACGAGCAGCCAAAAGTGCGCAAGCCGGCACGTTGAGAAGCGGAAGTTGGCCACGTTGAGCAGAGCGTGGCCGACCCGCGTTACGTTTCTTCATGCGTCGTCCGCACGACAGGTACCTCCCTCCAGATCATCAGGCGTTCGTTTCGGCCGAGCCGCTTACCGGGCGGGTGCTCATCATTGCCCCCACGCGCGCTGCGTGCGAAACAATCGAGATCGCACTCGGCCTGCACCTCGATACGCTGCTGGAGCGGCAGCACGGGCGCCAGATTCGCGACCTGGCCGCCGAGGGCAAGGGGTTCGGCATCGTGGCCGGCACCGGGACCGGGAAGACGTTAGGCATTCGTCCCATCGCCGAGACGATACTCGGCCGCACCGATCTTCGCGTGGGCGTCGTGAACCGCGAACGCGAAGCCACGCCGGAAACACCAACGTGGAACGTCGTCATCATCACGACCGGTATCGCCCGCCGATGGTTTCAGGACGGCGACATCCTGCCGCACGACACGCTGGTCGTGGATGAGATCCATCAGACGTCGGCAGAGCTCGAGCTGTGCCTTGCGTTAGGCAAGCGCGTCGGATGCCGGTTCATCTGGCTCTCGGCTACCGTCGACCCAACGTTCTATAAGCGCTATCTGGGCTCCGAAGCCGTGCTCGAGACTACTGCCTTCGACCCGGCGAAGGCCGCGAAGGTGCTGGTGGTCCAGCGGCAGCCCCTGGAGTTTCTCGACGAGGCGTTTCTCACGCGCGTGCAACGGGAACGGCGGGGCGTGGGCGTATTTCTTCCCACGCGCGCCGGAGTGGAGGATGTCGCCGAACTGGTGCAACGGCGTAATAGTCGGATCCATGCCGCGTTCTATCACGGCGGCGAGCCCATCCGCGTCATCCGGCCGTTCCTGGACGGCACCGTGAAGCGCCCCTTCCTGCTCGCGATGACTGCCGCGGGGCAGTCGGCGCT
>JANWIF010000011.1 GCA_025450035.1 Gemmatimonadaceae bacterium | reverse complement strand
GCGACGCCGCGGCGAGCAAGGCAGATCGTTCCGCACATCGCGCGGCACCGCGCTTGAGGCGGGCGAGGCCCGCCCGCCGCATCGGGGCGCGAGGGGGCATGCATCCATGCTACGGCAGGAGAGCGAACGGGGCAATGCATTGGCCTCCCACCCCGGTCGTATTAGTCGGGTCTCCCCAGGGCAAGTATGGCATAGCGCACTCCGACGATTCATCGTCGGAGTGCGCTATGAGCCATCGACCTTGCCTAATCCCAGCGCCCGGAAGGTACGCCGGATCAGGAGTGCGGCGAGAGCGACGCGAAGTACGTGGAGATGTCGAAGTTCGTGGGATCGACTTCGAAATAATGTGCCCGCGCGAAGTGACCAGTGGTCGGGAAGTAGGGCGGCGGACTGGTGAAGGCGCACGCGTCGTACGAGTAGCGCTTCACGTAACCCGTGCCGGACGTGGTGCCAACGGCGCCTCGAGTGTTCTGAATGATTCCGCCCGTAAGGTAGAGGCAGCCTCGCCCCCACGGTTTCGACTCGCACGCCTCGGCGGTCGTGGAGCCCTGGTCGTAGTTCTCGACGGTGAAGATGTCGAGCGCGAGCAACACACCCTGCACGAACTCGTCCTTCGTGTCGTCATAGGTATAGTAGCTGGCCGAACTCTTCGGTTGGATGGGCGAGTTGATCGTGTTGTCGGCCAAAACGATGTCATTCCCGGAAAAGATGCCGAGGATGTCAGCGCACGTGCCCTTGCCCGGATCAACGGCGTACGTCATGTCGTCGGGAATTACGATGTTGCCTGTGGCGGCCAGTGTCACGTTTCCGTTCAGCACACCGCTGATCGCCACGTTGCCACTCACATAGATGACGCCCTTGAACGACGGATTCAGGTCGCGGCTGATCGGCCAGAGATACTGCGCATCCGGACGCCCGGCGACTAACGGACTAACTGTCCCAGGCCACGGGAGCCACTTCCCCTTAGCGTCGGTTGCCACAAAGCCGTTATTGAGCTCCGGCGCACCGCCGAGGTAACACCGACGCGAGCTGCTCTCGAGCGCGTTCAGCCAACTGTCGCTGCCCGTGGTCCCATGCGCCTTGGCGGTTACGAAGGTCGTGCCATCCACGTGTCCGCAGTTGATCGAGTTGCGCAAGCCATTGGTGCTGAAGTCAGACGGTCTATCTGCTACGACCCAGGCTGGATCGGTGGACTGGTAGACGCGGATGAATCCCTCGTTCGAGTCCGTGAAGTTGCCGTCGCCATTGAGGTCGATCGACACGAATTCGATGCGGGTGGTCGCCTGGCCGGCCGTGCCGTTGTTATCCCCAACGATGGACATGTTGCCGGCCGCCGCCTGTGTCTGGAGTTTCGAGAGGTCCGCCGTCTGTGGGAACGGAATGGTGGCGGCATGCTGCGTGAAGCCCTTCTTGAACGTGCCGTACGACGCACCCACAACGGTTTGCGAGGTTGTCACCGGGCCGAAGAACGTGGCACCTGACGAGTAGATCTTGATGTAGTCGTTCGAGTGCACCGGACCGAAGATCTGGTCCCCGTTGCCGAACGCAATGTTAGACGGCTCGAAATCGGTGAAGTAGGCGTATTTCGCGAAGCTCTCCTGCACGATCTCGCCGCGCCGCACGATCTGGTTCCCATAGATGTCTTTCACCACTGACACAATGCTTCCGAACACACCATACTGACCCGATGTAATACCCGTGGGCCCGGCGTATGTCGAACGTGTGACATTGGGAATCACCGTCCCGGACGCGTCCTGCACCGGCACGTTCGCTTCAAGCGTTACGTAGCCGCTCGCGGGATACAGCGTCTTGCTAGCATTGAGTTCCGTGCGCGCTTCTTCGATGCCGGCATCGGCCGCCCAGCGCAGGAGGCTGGACCGCTGATGGTACTTGTTGATGAGCGACGTATTCGTGTCCAGCATCGCGGCCGTGACCATCAGCGCGGTGATCACCAGCGAGATGAGCAACACGGTGATCAGCGCCATACCGCGACGCGGCTTGAGACGATGGGCGTGCCTCATGGTAGCTCCTTATGGTGCGATCGTCACCGACGCCGAGACGGCCTCGGTCGTGGAGAGCGACGGACTGCAATCTTGCGCTTTGAGCTTGTACTTGTACGTGCTGCCGGTGTCGACGGCCGCGTCGGTGTAGGTGTACGGCGCCGCGCCCGCTGGAATGCTGAGATAGGGATCGCCCCACGAGGTGGCCGTAGACAGCTCGCGCCAGATCACGTAGCGAATCACGTCCTTTTCGCCACCGATTTCGTCCACCGCAGCGTTCCACGTGAGCTGAACAGCCTTGTCTCCGCTGGGGAGCGTCTGCTCGATCGCGGTGAGCGCCACTCCAAGGATCGGGGGATCGCCACACGTCTGCCGCACGGGGAGGCCCGCGTTGGGCAGAGTGATCAAGCGCGACAACTGGCGCTTGTGCTCCTTCACGCCCGTGTTGCCGTCGGTCACGGTGAACGTGACGCGCACCGCGCGAATGCTGTCGATGACGGACGCCGTGCCAGTGTCCGCCGCATCGCCGTGGAGTGCCACCGAGTGCATCAGTGGCAGCGTCGCCGCCGGCACCTGTGCGATGGATAACTCGCCGCTGGCGTCAGCCACGACGCGCGAATACTGGAAGAACGGCAGCCCTGTCGTCGCGAGGATGTTGTGCGAAACAATTTCGGGCAGATCGTTATTCACTTGCCGGTACAGCGCGTAGTCGTCCGTGCGCGCCGTCGTCGTGTCGGGCGCGAGGAAAAAGATGATCGTCTCGGCCGGACTATTCACACCAGAGGTGTTGTAGTTGATAGTCGGGTAGATGAAGGTCGTGTTGGGAATCGTGATCTGCTGCCCCGTGGTCATGGCGCTCACGGTGCCATTCGGCGCGTCCGGATCGACGTATACGGAATAGGGGTCGCCCGCGACATTGCTCGCGTAGTCCGCGTTGAAGGCAATGACGTTCGCGCCGGCGTACACCAGGTACGGCTGCTTGTCCGGCACATCGCTGCCGGCGGTGCGCAGTTGGTCATCCAGCATGCCCAACCCGAACTGCAGATTCTGGAGTGCGCCCATGCGGTCGTTGCCCAATCGGACCGCGCCGGACTGGGAACTCATGAAGCGCAACGCGCCGGCCGTGACAACGCCGAACACGATCAGCGCCACGAGCAACTCGAGCAACGTGACGCCGCGCCGGAGTTGCGAACGCGTCGTCATGGCGCCCCCACTGTCACGGAACGCGCGATGGGCGAGAGGATGCCGGGACCGCTGACGGTCACGGTGATCTTCTTGTAGTCCGACGCCTTCCCCGCGCCCCCGACGTGCGTGATGATCGTCGTGCGTGTGAAGCCGGTGAGCGTAGGGAAACTGGTCTCGGTACCGTCGTACGTGGTTTCCAGATCAGTGTAGTCCTGATCGAGCCGGATCTGCTCCAGCCGGTCCTCGGCAAGCTGCACGGCCGTAAGCTGCTGGTCGCTGGTGACCACCGTGTGAACCATCCGCGCGGTGATCTGGGCAACGCCCAGGATGACGCTAAGCAGGATCACCAGCGCCATCATGACCTCGATGAGAGTGAATCCGCTGCGTCGCATCAGAACCCCCGTACCCAGGTGCCACTGTTGTATGCGTACCAGGACACGCGCCCGGTGGCGCGGTCGACGGTAACTGCTCGTGCATCGTTGGCGGTCCCTTGATTCATGGCACGCGCGGACGTGAGATAGACCGTACCTGCCTGGCTGGCACTGCCATCGCGGTGAAACGTCACCGAGGGAAGTCCGCCTTTGATCTGATCGAACGTCACGGCTCCAGCTGTTCCATCGATCGAGGGCGCCGCGCCGCGGCCGAAAACGATCAGATCGCCGAGCGCGATCGAGGAAACGTGCTCACCGGCATCGGCCACACCGTTGTTGTTTGCGTCGTCAAGCACGTGCACGGCCTTGCCCGTTGCGTCGAATTCGACGACGACGTCGTACCCGCGCGTGACCGAGAGTCGCTGGGCGCTGAGCATCCCGGTACCGATGCCGCGCATGGCACCGTTCACGCGATAGGATGTGAAGTCGATGCGCGGCGCGACGAACGCGGTGAGGATCCCAATAAGGACCGCCACCGTCAACATCTCGATTAGCGTGAAGCCGCGCCGCCGTTGGCCGCGACTCATTGTCTTCGCTCGGTGCATGCACGGCCTCCAGAAGCCCAGCGGTCGGCGTTCGCGGGAGTATCCAGCGAGCGTCCCTCGGGCAACCTCTTGAGATCGAGTGCGGAACCACCCCGAATCGCACGCCTCTTCTGTGCGCGACTCGAGGATTCCCGCTGCCGCAGGTGCAAGAGGAGCACCGCCCGTGCAGGAAGGACTCACCGCGCATGTTCCAGGCAACTGCCACATATGCAGTTGAGTCCAATGCGCCTGATGGCCTCGCGCACCGCATACTGCCCGAAGCAGCGCCCGCGCGTGGTGTCGCAGTTTGCCACCAGGCGGGCGATCTGCGAGTATTCGAGGCAGGCGGCATCTCTTCACATGAGGCCGGCTGCAACGGTGGCAGCCGGGCTCTTCGTTGGCCCCCCACCGCACTCCGTCGGATGACCCAAGAGCAGTGGACCGCAGTCGATCGCTACATCACGGACATGCTGGTACCACCAGACGCGGCGCTGGACGCGGCGCTGGACGCGAGCACTACGGCCGGTCTCCCGCAGATCAACGTGGCACCAAACCAGGGAAAGCTGCTGCAGCTGCTGGCGCGGACGCGTGACGCCCGGCGGATTCTGGAGATCGGCACGTTAGGCGGGTACAGCACGATCTGGCTCGGGCGAGCGCTCCCTCCTCCGCCGGCCGGCCATCTGATAACGCTCGAGTCCGACCCGACGCACGCCGCTGTTGCGCGGAGGAACATCGAGCGGGCGGGGCTTGCGTCGCTCGTCGACGTGCGCCTAGGCGCGGCGCTCGAAACACTCCCGCGGCTCGCGGCCGAAGGGACCGGCCCGTTTGACGTGATCTTCATCGATGCCGACAAGGAGAACATTCCGGCGTACTTCGAGTGGGCACTCGAGCTCGCGGCTCCTCACGGTCTCATTATCGTCGATAACGTCATCCGCGACGGTGCCGTGATCGACGACGCAAGCGATGACGCTCGCGTGCAGGGAGTACGTCGCTTCAATGAACTGCTCCGCGCCGAATCCCGTGTGAGCGCGACGACGATCCAGACCGTGGGGAGCAAGGGCTACGACGGCTTCACGATCGCACTTTTCACGGGGTGAATGCACGAACTGAAGACGCGAACCAGCGTCGTGAGACGTGCCACCGTCCACGCGCGGCGGTGATTGCCTCGATGACATTGGGATAGTCCCGGGCCTGCGCACGCCGGTTGTTTTCCGCGCCGTGCTGCGCCCAGTCGTGCCCCTGACGGGCGATCAGTTGACGGAAATGTTCTGGGGAGATCAGGACGAGGATCGCGCTCGCCACTCGTTGAGCGATGCGCTGTCTCATCTTCGGCGCGTACTCGGGCGCAACGCGATCGCGGCTCGGCAGAGCGAAGTATTTCTCTCGTGCGATGCCGACCTGCGGGTGGACGCCGCGCAGGTCACGACAGCAGCCGGGTCCGGGGATTGGGCAGCGGTCGTGGCGCGTACAGCGGTCCGCTTCTACACGGAGTGTCCGTACGCGGCTCGGCGACCTTCGAGCGGTGGGTGGCGATCGGGCGCCACCGCCTCGAACAGCTCTTCACGTGGGGTGCGGCGTCAGATGCCCTGCGCTCGCGCGTCGCGGAGGTGGGACGAGTGCGCGGCGCCTTGCCGCGCGTTGGCTGACCTCGGCTCCTCAATCCGCCGACGCCTCGAGGTCGCGCGTTGCATTTGGCGCTCGCACACGGCCGGCCACCACGGTATCGTTCTGCCTGACTAGAACGTTACTTGGAGAGGTGCCGTGAATTCGCGCAGACAATTTCTGATCCGTGCGCCGCTTGGTCTGCTGAGTGCGGCCATCGCGTGTCGTGACCAGGCAGAAAAGCCCACTCCTAACGCTGCCGGCGCGGCTGGTGCGGCTAGTGGGGCTAGTGCGGCTCCCGCCGGCGCGCCGCCGACCTTTGCCTCGGCGCCCGCCGTTGGGCCCAAGGTGTCGCCCGCAACGTTCCTGGAGGCGGAAAAGCTGTCGCAGGTCGAGCTGAGCGATGCCGAGCGGACCATGGCCGCGGCAAGCTGGCCGCAAGCGATGGCGCCCTACCTCGAGCGACGCACGGGTCCGCGCAAGATTGCGCTTGAACCGGGTGTGTCGCCGGCGACACGCTGGGACCCGGTGCTCGCGAGCGACCATGCGGGGCCTGCCTCCGGACGCGACCGCTTCGTTCGCGGCACCGCCGATCCTGGTCCGCTGCCATCCAGCGACGCGGAGATCGCCTTCGCGCCCGTAACTCGACTCTCGCGCTGGATCGAAGCGCGCCGGCTCAGCTCCGAGCGCCTAACGAACATCTATCTGGAGCGACTACAGCGGTTCGATCCTCGGTTGCGCTGTGTGATCACGCTCACGCGCGATCTGGCGCTCGCGCAGGCCAAGAAGGCCGATGCGGAGATTGCGGCCGGCCACTATCGCGGACCGCTGCACGGGATTCCCTGGGGTGGAAAGGACTTGTTGGACACTGCGGGCATCGCCACTACGTATGGTGCCGAGCCGTACAGAAACCGGGTGCCCACAGCCGATGCCGCGGTCGTGAGCCGGTTGCGTGATGCTGGGGCGGTGTTAGTGGCCAAGTTGAGCATGGGCGCGCTCGCGCTCAATGATATCTGGTTCGGCGGGCAGACCATGAACCCGTGGCTGCTGGAAGAAGGCTCATCCGGTTCGAGCGCGGGACCCGGCGCCGCGACCGGAGCAGGATTGGTCGGATTCGCCATAGGCAGCGAGACCGGAGGAAGCATCGTCAGCCCGAGTATGCGCTGCGGCGTGACGGGTCTGCGCCCAACGTACGGCCGGGTGCCGCGCACGGGCGCCATGACGCTCTGTTGGTCGCTCGACAAACTCGGCCCGATGGCACGGAGCGTCGAGGACACCATGCTCGTGTTGCATGCCATTTCCGGTCCCGACGCCGGCGACGTGGAGAGTGTTCCCAGCCGGCTGGACTTCGATGCCGGGGCATCGGCGAAGGGTCTGCGCGTGGGCTACATCCCCGCGTGGATGAAGGAGAGCCCCGCCACCGATGTGGACCGCGCGACACTGGAATCGGTTGGCAAGTTGGGCATGGTGCCGACCGAGGTCGCGCTTCCGGATTGGCCGTACGACTCGCTCAACGTCATCCTGTTCGCCGAAGCGGCCGCCGCGTTCGAGGAACTGACGTTGAGCGGACAGATGAGCCAGCTTCGTGTTCAGACGCCCGACGCATGGCCTAACCTGTTCCGAAGCGCACGCTTTCTGTCGGCGGTGGATTTTGTACAGGCGGATCGGTTTCGGCGGAAGGTGGCGCAGGAGATGGCGCGCATCTTCACGACCGTGGACGTGCTCCTCGTACCATCGCTGCGCGACGAGATGCTGGTGATCTCCAACTTCACCGGCCATCCATCCCTGACCCTGCGCACCGGCTTCGTCGAAGTCAACGAGGCCCGCAGCGATTGGGCCCCCGACCCGGCGCATCCGCTGCCAAAGTTCTCGCCGCCGCGGCGCGTACCGCACGGCGTCACATTCATCGGGAAGTTGTTCGATGAAGGAACCGTTGCGCGAGCGGGACTGGCGCTCGAACGTGCGTTAGGCGTACGGAATGAGACGCCGCCGGGGTTCTGACGCCGGCATCCGTGCTACGGGACGGAAATGGCGAATTCCTGGATCTTGCCGTCCGGTGTGCGGTACATGAGCGCCTGGGCCGGTCGCGCGCCGAGCGCGAAGCGGAACGCGGTCACTTCCATGCCGCCACGTTCTGCCGTGCGTGCGAGCGTGAGGCCGGTGATCGGACCGGCGAGCGTGTGGCGCGCGCCCGCCAACAATGCGGGAGTGAGATAGGCACTGTAGTCGTCGCCAAGCGTCGTACGGTCGACGGCCCCCGCTTGCAACTGCGCGAGCATCGCGGTGGCTGCGCTGAGCGCCGGCGGGCCGGCGATCAGGGGCACGTCGACTCGCGGCATAAGCTTGGCCACGATCACTGCATTCAACTCGCCTAACGCACCGAAGTCCGTGTTGGCGAGCATCACGACCGCGGAACGCGTGGCCGGAATCACTGTGTTTTGGGCCACGAATCCGCTCACGGCCCCACCGTGCGAGAGTACGATCGCTTCGCCGCGGTCGTTCACTCCATCGCCGCAGCCGTAGCCGGTCGAACGGCCGTCGCTCAGGCGGCGCGCCGTCGTGAGGTCGTGGTACGACGCCGGTGACAACACCGTGCCATCGACCAGTCCCAGATCCCACTGCAGCAAGTCGCTCGGCGTCGACCAGATGGCGCCGGCGGTGCCTGCCCAACCGTTCGCTTCCGGAGTGGCGGGCACGGGCCCGCTGAGCGCGAAGGTGGTGTAGCCCGACGCCATGTGCGCGGCGTCGGGCCCCGTTCGCGACGGATCGAAGCGCGTGTGCGACATACCGAGGGGATGGAGGATGCGCTCCTCGAGCTGCGTCGAGTACGGCTTTCCGCCGGCCATTTCGATCACGCGGCCGAGGATGATGAAGTTCGTGTTGCTGTACGACCACCGCGTGCCAGGCTCGAAGTCCAGCGGCCGGGTGGCGTACTCGTCGATAATCGCGTCGGCGGTCGCGGCCTTGCCCATCTCGCGATCCACGAAATCCAGCGGGTAATAGTCGCGATATCCGGAGACGTGCTGCCCGAGGTCGAGCAGCGTGATATCGCCGGCGCGCGTCAACTTGGGATAGTACTTCGACACCGGATCGCTCATCGACAGCTTGCCGTCTTGCTGGAGCAGCAGCGCCAGCGAACAGGTGAACTGTTTGGTGACCGATCCGATGGCGAACATCGTCTGCGGCGAGACGGTATCGGTCGTTGCGAGCTTCGAGAGACCGTAGCCGCGGGCGAAGACGATCTTGTCCCCCTGCGCCACACCCACCGAGAGTCCCACGAGATGCTTCGCGGTGATGTACGCCCGGATGGTGCTGTCCAATGCGGCCAGGTCGAGGGGCGGGCTCAGAAGCATGGACGGCGACACACCCTCGGCCATTCGCGACGATTGGCCGGCCGCCGTGGTACGCGACGTGAGCATGGCGAGCGCGACCGCAACGAGTAACGGGACGGTACGACGGAACATTGCGAACCTCATGCGTCGGGGAATACGGTGCGCGCCGAACGGCGCCCGTGCACGCCCCGAATGGGCAAACGCACTGGCGCCTAACGGGCAGCTTTCGGGTGGACCGCTTGTCAGCGCGACGTGCCGGCCAAGTCTCTCACGGCGCCGGCGAGTGTTTTGACCTTGGCCGCATCGCTCGAGCCGCCGGCCTCACTGTCCAACTGCGACGCGAGCGCCGTCAGCGCATCACTGCGCTGCGCGCCAGATGCCTTCTGGGCGCCGGCGAGCGCAGAGCGCACAGCGGCGATCCGGTCTGCGCCGAGTCCGTTCGAGCGTGCCAATTGATCGACATAGGCGCCCGCCAGCGCGAAACTGGGCGACCAGACGAGCTTGGGCTGGCCCTGCGTGTTGAAGTACGCGAGGTGCACGGACTTTGCCGCATCGATCTCATTCTGCGAGATGAATCCGCTGGGCTTCAGCTCGAAGATGTCGAGGCCGCGCGCAATCTCGGAGCTCACGATGACGCCGTTGTACCAGTACGCGGACCACGAGCCGCCGCTCTCCATGCGCGTGGAGTCGATCGGACCGCGGTCGAAGAAGGCGATCTCTTTGGGGTGCGCGGCATCGGTCCAATCGAACACCGAGATGCCGCCCTGATACCACGCCTGCACCATCACATCACGTCCAGGAATGGGAATCAGCGAGCCGTTGTGGGCCACGCAGTTTTCTTGCGAGGTCTGCGGTGCCGGCAGCTTGTAGTAGCTCTGGAACTTCATCTTTCCATCGACGAGCGTGAAGATCGCGTCGGCGCCCCAATCACGGGGATCGGTAGCACGACACTTTGGCTGGCCACCGCCGCCCCATTCATCGGTGAACAACACCTTGGTGCCGTCGTTATTGAACGTTGCCGAGTGCCAATACGAAAAATTCGAATCGGAGACCGCGTCGAGCCGCACCGGGTGTGCGGGGTCGTGGATGTCGAGCAACATCCCGTAGCCCTCACAGGCGCCGCCGGCCAGTCCGATCGCCGGATAGACCGTGATGTCATGGCACTGAGTGGGACCAGGACGGGGTCCATTTCCGTTCGGTTGGGCGCCAATCATCTTCGCGATCATGCCAGGGATCGCTTCGCGCAAGGCGGCGCTGTCGGCACCGGTCGGCGCGCCAGTACCATTTCGTGCCTTCACGACGCTGTCCAGCATCCGATTGGTGAAGCCCGACGGCAGGACCATCTGCTCACCCATCACATCCGCGATGAACGCACCCTTCGCTTTGGCGGCTGCGACCTCGGCGAGATCCGCCGATGCCTGGCCGTGCTTGGGCGGCGCCACGAGATCGTTGAAAATGCGCGGCGAGCTGACGATCGCCGCCTGTTCGGGATGCGCGAGCGGCACCTTGATGACTTCAATGCGGAACAGGGCCGAGTTGGGATCCTTGTCCGGCGCGGCGCTCACGCAGCCGGCGAGCTCGTTAGACGAGCGCACGCGTGCCGAACCCGAGATGTAGACGTAGACGTTCTCTTTGTCCGCGGGATCCACGAGCAACGTGTGCGTGTGCGAGCCGCGGCAGGTCTGCACGTTGCCAACGTACTTCGGATTGGCGATGTCGCTGATGTCGAAGATCCGGAGCCCGCGCAGGCGTTCCTTGCTGACGGTGTCCTTGACGCCCTCGGTACCGCAGTCGAGGCGGCCGGAGAGTCCTTCACCGGAGACGAAGAGCAGGTTCTGGTAGACCGATACATCGCTCTGTGACGCCGGGCACAGGTATGCCGTTTTGAGGACGGGGCGGCTCGGATTCGAGATATCCCACACCTGGTACCCGTTGTAGCTGCCCTGAATGGCGTAGTTGCCGATGAAGGCCAGGTCGGAATTGGTGATCCCCAGGAACTTCGGCGACGGCGGAGTTTGCGAGAGCACGTTCAGATTCCACGAGGCTTCTCCAGCGTTCATGAGGCCCGCGTGGAGTCCGACGCGTGGATCAGGGTTTGGCGGAGTAGTGGACATGTCGTTGGCAGGCGACGCACTGTTGGCGAGCGACGACGACATTGACCGCGCGCACGCCGCCACGGACATCAGTGTGATTGCGAGCAGGAGCGACTGGCGGGGGGCAGCGACCGATCGCCCCCGCAGCGGGCGTGGGTGAAACGCGAATGCCATAACGGATTCCTCTTATGAGTGGAGCAGAAGGACGGTCGACAACAGGGTGATCATTGGGAAGAGCTCTCGAGGGAGACGGCGAACAGCATTCGCTGCATTCGTGCGATCTCGGTGGTCTGATCGACGTTGATGTCGGAGGCCAACTTGAACGTCAGTTCATCCTGGGCAGCACCGTAGGTATCGAACAAGTCCTTTACCATCGAGATCGCACCGCGGTGGTGCTGGATCATAAAGGTGAGGAACAGCCGGTCGAACTCCGTACCGCGCGCCGCGTCGAGTTGTTTCATCTGCGCCTCGCTCAGCATGCCGGGCATCAGCATCTCCTGCTCGTGGCCGTTCATCATCATCTTCATCGGGACGGCCTTGGCTTCAGGCACCGGTTGATTGCGATCGCGGAGCCACTGCTGCATTGTCAGAATCTCGTCCTGCTGGGCATTGATAATTCGTTTGCACAGAACGAGCAGGGAGCCGCTGGCGCCGTGAGTCGGTGCCCACCCGGCCATCACGATAGCCTGGGCGTGATGGCTAATCATGCCGGTCATGAATTGAATATCCGCCGCGGTGTACGGATAGCGGGCGCTGTCCGCTCGGGCGCGAGCGACGGCGGCCTGGTCGCCCTGCTCACCGAATCCGTTGGCGGGGTTCGGTGCGGGTGTGGGGGCTTGGCTTTTGCTTGGAGAGGCGCTCTTGCAGGCCGTCGTGGCGCACGCGGCGAGCAAGGCCGCGGCAATCCAGCGGGCGCGCGATGATGTCATACCGACGGTCCTCCTGGGGGATTCGGCTGGAGCCGAGCCCTGCAACGACATTCTTGAACGATGGAAACTACCATGGCGCCCGGCGTTGGAAAGAGGCGAGTTCGGCGCGCGCGATGGTGGTACGTACTATTATCCAGCAGCGCGGTCCGGCAGTGGATCGGATCGTCAGGATGTTCCTGGTGTCGGGAAAGAAGGGGTTGCGGCTGACCCCGGTACGGCCGATGGGTGCGCGACGGTAATCCGCGCGGTGATCACCTACATCTGCAGCGCGGCGGCATCGGCGACGACGGAAGCGGCGTTACGAGTGGACGCCGGCGTGGTACACGCGATCGACTAACGGATCTCCAGGCGTGTGAGCTTACCGAACTTCCCCGAGCGACATGGGCCCGCAACGACTCGAAGCGTTCAGCGACGGCGTGCTGGCGATCATCATCACCATCATGGTGTTGGATCTGCGCGTTCCTCACGGGACATCGCTCGCTACGTTGACGCCGTTGATTCCGGTCTTTCTGAGCTATGTATTGAGTTTCGTGAATCTCGGCATCTACTGGAACAACCATCACCACATGCTGCACATGACGCGGCGGGTGACCGGCGGGATCTTGTGGGCGAACCTGCATCTGCTGTTCTGGCTGTCGCTCGTGCCGTTCGTGACCGCGTGGATGGGAGAAAACCACTTTGCGGCCGTTCCTACGGCTTTGTATGGCGGGGTATTGTTGCTCGCGGCGATCGCGTACTGGATCCTCCTGCGCAGCATTGTCGCGAGTCAGGGTCCGCAATCGGTGCTCGCGGCGGCCGTGGGTCGAGACCTGAAGGGAAGGATCTCTCCGGCACTCTACGTGATCGCGATCGGCGCCGCGTTCATCCGGCCTGGGATCGCCGATCTGATCTACGTGGGCGTAGCATTGATGTGGCTGGTGCCGGACCGGCGCATCGAGCGGGCAATCGCGGCGGCCGCGAGCCCGGGAGAGGTCCGCGCCTAACGGTTGGGGCCGCATCACCTAGCCGTCCGGCGTGATCATTCATACCGTAAGGCCTGGATCGGATCGAGCGCCGCGGCCTTGCGCGCAGGGTAGAACCCGAAGAACATGCCGACCGCAGCCGAGAATCCGACGGCGGCCGCCACCGCGATGAGCGGAGTGGAGGTGCTCCAGCCCATGAGGTGGCCGAGGAGTGCCGCTCCGCCGAAGCCGACGGCGAGGCCGATCAGCCCGCCTAACAAACTCATGACGACGCTCTCGACCAGAAATTGCGTCAACACATCAGAGCCGCGCGCGCCGATAGCCATCCGGATGCCGATCTCGCGCGTCCGCTCCGTGACCGAGACGAGCATGATGTTCATGATACCGATTCCGCCCACCACGAGCGAGATCGATGCGATGGCGGCGAGCAAGCCGGTCATCACCGATGTCGTGCTCGTCGCGGCCTGCGCAATGGCCGTCTGATCGCGCACGGTAAAGTCATCGGGAGCGCCGTTCGGCAGGCCGTGAGACTCGCGCATGATGCTGCGTATCTCGTCCTGGGCGGCGGTCATGTCGGTGGGCGACTGCGCGCTGGCGAGAATTTGACCCAGGAAGGTGAAGCCGCTCAGGCGATCTTGGGCGGTGGTGTACGGAACGAGCACGATGTCGTCCTGATCCACGCCGCTGGACGTTTGCCCTTTGGGGGCGAGCACGCCGACGACGGTGAACGGCACGTTGCCGAGCTGGATTTGCGAACCAACGGGATCGCTGTCCGGGAAGAGATTCTTCACGATGGTGCTGCCGAGTACCGCAACCTTGCGGTTGGCGACCACGTCGTCGTTGGTGAACAGCGCGCCGCTGGTCACGTTCCAATCGCGGATCGTGAGGTAGTCGGTGGACACGCCATTGATTTCGGTGCGCCAGTTCCCCGATCCGGTGATCACCTGCGTGCGCGTCACGATGACGGGGGACACGGCGGAGAGCAGCGTCGATTCCGCGGTGATCTTGTCGGCATCGGCGATCGTGAGGCGGTTGAACGTCTGCGCACCTTGGCTCGCACCGCCCGCCGCACTGCTGCCTGGGGTGATGACGATCAGGTTGGTGCCCAGGTTCTTGATCTGCGCCTCGATCTGCGACTGCGCGCCATGGCCAACGGCCACCATCACAATCACGGCGCCGACGCCAATCACGATGCCGAGCATTGTGAGCATCGTCCGCATCTTGTTCTTGAGGATGCTGCTCGTCGCCATGGTGAGAAGCGTGTTGATTTTCATACCACCTCCTGCAACGCGGTGGCACGCAGCCCATCCGCATCGGTATCGATCGTTCGGACATCGTCCGCGGCGCGGCGAGGCGCGGCAACGGCATGGTCACGCAAGATCCGCCCATCGCGCACATCGACAACCCGGTGCGCATACTGCGCGATATCGGGTTCGTGGGTCACGACGATCACGGTGATCCCCTGCTCGTTGAGCTCCTGAAACAGCGCCATCACCTCGATAGACGTCTTGCTATCGAGGTTGCCGGTGGGCTCATCGGCGAGAAGCAGCGTGGGTTGCGTGACGAGCGCTCGCGCGATAGCCACGCGTTGCTGCTGCCCACCCGACAGCTCGCTCGGCTGGTGCTCGAGGCGCGCGCCGAGTCCAACGCGCGTGAGCGCCTCGACGGCGAGTGCTCGAGTGCTGGTGAAGCGCCCGGTGCGATCGTAGAGCAGTGGCAACTCGACGTTTGCTACGGCGGTCGTGCGCGGGAGCAAGTTGAACCCCTGGAACACGAAGCCGAGCTTCCGATTGCGCAGATCCGCGCGTTCGTTGCGAGTCATGCCATTCACGCGAATGCCATCAAGCATGTAGCTCCCCGCGGTCGGGACATCGAGGCAGCCAAGGATATTCATGAGGGTCGACTTCCCCGACCCGGAGGATCCCATTACCGCGATCATCTCTCCCGCGGAAACGGAGAGGTCCACGCCTCGCAGCGCGTACACTTCGGTCTCCCCCATCTGGTAGACTTTCGTGACGCCGGTAAGTTCGATGACTGGTGTAGACATGGGTGTCTCCCGTTGCCTAAAAGGGACCTGACGGGCCGCGCCGCGATGTGCTCTGCGGCTGCAACGGATTCTTGGTCGTGGCGCTGGGCGTGGTTGCCTCAGCGCCGGCGCCGAGACCGGTGACCACCTTCGTACCTGCGGCGAGGCCGGCGCCCGCTACCTGCGTGCGGGTCCCATCGGTCAGTCCCTTGTGCACGGGCAGCGGGATCAGCGCGCCGTGCGCATCGACCTGCCATAGCGTCGCGGTCGAGGCGCCGGCGGTACCGGGCGCCGCGGTCCGTGTGCGCGTCGTTCCGCCCGCGGCCGGTGCGGCAGCCGGCGTGAACCGGAGCGCGGCGTTAGGCACAGTCAAGACACTGTCCGCCGAACCCACGAGGAACTTGACCGTCGCCGTCATTCCGGGAAGCAGTTTGCCATCCGGGTTTCCCACCGTGACGACGGCGGTGTAGTTCACCACGTTGTTGACCGTCGTCGAATTGATGCGCACCTGGCGCACCGTGCCGGTGAAGGTCCGGCCGGGATACGCTTGCACGGTGAAAGTCACGGGCTGCTGCTCCCTGATCTGCCCGATGTCGCTTTCATCGACGGTCGCCAGGATCTGCATCTGCGAGAGATCTTTGGCGATGACGAAGAGCTGGGGCGCCTGAAGACTTGCGGCGACGGTCTGGCCGACGTCGATGTCGCGTTCGACCACGACGCCATCGATCGGCGCGTAGATCGATGTGTACGACAGATTCTGGCGCGCCTTATCGAGCGCGATCTGCGCCGACGTGCCGTTCGCCTTGGCGACCTGATAGTTGAGCTGCGCGGTGTTGAACTCCTGATCGGTCACGACCTGCTGGTCGTGCAGCATCGTGGTGCGGTCGAACTCGGCCTTGGTCTGCTGCAGCGTCGCGTCCGCGCGTTCGACGCCTGTCTGCGCGTCGGCGACCGCTTGCTGCAGCAACGTCGGGTCGATGCGCGCGATCAACTGTCCCTTCTTCACTTTGGAATTGAAGTCCACATAGATGGCAGCGACCTGCCCGGACACCTGTGTCCCGACCTGGACTGTGGTTACGGCGCCGAGCGAACCCGTCGCGGACACGGTCGACTCCACATTGCCGCGCTCAACGGCGGCAGTACGATACGCTGGCGTGATCGCGCCGTGCGCGCGCCGATAGACCACATAGCCGCTTGTCACTGTAGCCAACGCCAGCATGGCGATCGCGATCAGTTTTTTTCTCATCGTGTGCTCCTCGGAATGCAGTCGGTGTACTCGTCCACCGCTCTTGCCACTGCTTAATTATACGGGTGCAAATCGCGTAAGTTGCTGATTTGTCACGACTTGCACCCACGTGTTCCGAATCGTCCGTGTTGCGTCACGAACGGCACCGAGGAAGCGAGTGCGCCGGCCGTGTGGGAGGGAGAATCTTTCGAGACGCGTGAGTGCGACTCGTGCATGCGGGTGTGCCAACCGTGCATTAGCGTCTCGCGCAAAGGCAGGAAGCCTCTATGATTCGCCTGTGACGATGAGCGCTTTTGACCGACCCGATGCGGTGCGGGGCAGTGCGATGACAGCGATCGCGGTGCCGGCCGACCACATCCCGCTTTCGCGGCGGGACATTGTGGTCATCGTTGGGTTCTGGGCGATCTACGCGCTACTCAACATCACGAACCACGCACTCGACACGCGCGCCTTCGCGCCGGATGCCACGCCACTCTCGGCGTGGGTGTTGGTATCGCTGCAAGAGGCCGTGTTGTGGGCGGTACTCACGCCGCTGGTCGTGTCGTTGGCGGGGCGCGCCGGCACCGCGCGCTCAACGCGTCTTGTCCGCGTTACGATGTTCGTGATCCTGGGCATCGGCATCGCGCTCGGCGTCAGTCTCATCGGCAAGGGCGTGCGCGGCGCGCTGCTGGCCCCCCCCACGCCTCCAGGCAGCAACCCGAACCGTCCGCACGGTCCGCCGCTCTGGTTTGGATTTCTGAATGCGCTCGTGATCTATATGGGGGCGCTCGCTGCCGGGTTTGCGCGCGCGTACTCGCTCCGATTCCGTGCACGGCGCGAGCAGGCGACGCAGCTTCAGGCGCAACTGGCCGAAGCCCACGTCGACGCGCTCCGTCGCCAGCTCGACCCCCACTTTCTGTTCAACACGCTGAACGCGGTCGCGTCGCTCGTGGAGCGCGACCCGCGCGGCGTTCGGCGGATGATCTCTCGGTTGAGCGAGCTTCTCCGCTTCAGCATGGAAGGCGCGCGGGAGCCGGAGATCACGCTCCGGCGCGAACTCGACCTACTGGATCGCTACATCGACATCATGCAAGTGCGCTTCCAGGGGCGGCTGCACGTCGAACGGCACGTCGACGAGCGCATGCTCGACATGTTGGTGCCGAGCATGATCCTCCAGCCCCTGGTGGAGAATGCGATCAAGCACGGAGTGGAGAAGATGACGGACCCGGGGCGCATTTCGATCGGCGCGGGACGAGAGAGTGACGCGCTGGTGCTCACCGTGAGCGACAACGGACCCGGCGCGGACCACGGGGCAGTGGAGCGCGACGGCATTGGTCTGCGCAACACGACGGTGCGACTCGAGCAGCTCTACGGCGCCGCCGGCCGCTTCACGCTCACGCGCCATGCCGGCCTAACGGTGGCGGAGGTGCGAGTGCCGGTGCGCAACAGCACCGAGTTACGGGTGCGGGGCGTCGACTCCGCCACGGACCGGATCGAGCATGGGCGCTGAGCGAGCCGCTGCCGACCGGCAGGTGCGCGTGCTGATCGTGGACGATGAGGCGCTTGGCCGGCTGCGCGTGGCGGATCTGCTGCGCGTCGAGAGCGACGTGGTGGTGGTAGGCGAGGCAGCCGATGGCGACGCCGCGATCGAGGCGATTCGCGCGCTGAAGCCGGATCTCGTGTTCCTCGATGTGCAGATGCCGGGGAGGAGCGGGCTGGATGTGGTGCGCGGGGTAGGTGCGCGGGACATGCCGCTGACGATTTTTGTGACGGCATTCGATCAGTACGCGCTGCAGGCGTTCGACGTAGCGGCCATCGACTATCTGGTCAAGCCGTTCGACGACGAGCGGTTCGAGGAAGCACTCCGGCGAGCGCGGCGGGTGTTGGCGCTCGAGGGCGTGGACAGGGCCCGCGGGCAGTTATTAGCGATGCTATTGGAGAGCGAGCAGGCCGAACGAGCGCCGAGGCCTAACGCTGGGTCAGAGGGGAGCGGTGGCGGGCCGTACCTGGAGCGGATCGCGGTCGAAATGCGCGGGCAGGTAAAGCCGATCCCGGTCGCGCAGGTCGACTACATCACCGCGGCCGGCCCGTACGCCGAGCTGCACGTGGGGGACCGCCGCTACGTGATTCGCGAAGCGATGCAGGCACTCGAGGACCGGCTCGACCCGAACCGGTTCATGCGCGTGCACCGTTCGGTGATCGTGCGGCTCGAGCTCGTGGAGGCGCTGCATCGCGGAGGCGGGGGCGACTACGAACTGCAGATGAAGGGCGGGGCTCGACTACGGGTGAGCCGCTCCAGGCGCGAGGCGCTGGAGCGGTGGTTGGGGAGTTGACGAAGGACAGGTACGAGGCACGAAGGGAAGGGGGGGAGCGGGGTACGAGGGGAGGATGCACATCAATGGCGCGCGACTCGCCACTGAGCTTTGCCGTTCCCCTCGTTGTTCCCGCCTACCGAGGCGTCATCGGCTTCACGCGCTTGCCCCAGGTGGGCGGCGGCGGCTCGTGGGTTGCGCGCTCCACGGGGTGTTCGGCAAGCTGGCGCATGGCTTCGGTCACCGCGCGCTCGAGCTGCTCGTCGTGACCCGCGGCGATATCTTTGGGCCAATCCTCCACTTCGATGTTAGGCGAGATGCCCTCGTTCTCCACCGCCCACTTATTGTCGAGAGCGAAGAAGCCACCGCGCGGGGCGTACATGATGCCGCCGTCCACGAACAGAGGAGTATCCCAGATGCCGACCAATCCGCCCCACGTGCGCATGCCGACCAGCGTCCCGACCTTGCGGAGCTTGAACATGTAGGGCATGAGGTCGCCGCCCGAGCCTGACATCTCGTTGATGATCATCACCTTGGGTCCCCAGATGCCGGCGGCGGGGCTGGTGAACGGCATCCGTTGCCCGACGGGGTTGTTGAAGTAGCCATCGAAGGTGCGCTGGAGCACATCGATGATGTAATCGGCCGCCGAGCCGCCGCCGTTGTAGCGTTCATCGATGATCGCGCCCTTGCGATCCTGTTGGGCGAAGTAATAGCGGTTGAAGCTCGTGTAGCCTCCCTCGGCGGTGTTAGGCAAGTGGACGTACGCGAGCTGGCCATGTGACAACGAGTCGACGAGGTGTCGATTGTGCTCGACCCACGCGCGCGCACGGAGGCCGGCGTCGCTGGCCACGGGCACGACAGT
Organism: Gemmatimonadaceae bacterium; assembly: GCA_025450035.1. Classification (GTDB taxonomy): domain Bacteria; phylum Gemmatimonadota; class Gemmatimonadetes; order Gemmatimonadales; family Gemmatimonadaceae; genus JADGGM01. Next base: position 38,567 of record JANWIF010000011.1, on the reverse strand, counting down.
GACGCGGCGGGCACCGTCCATCGTCGGCCGCTCGTTGACGGTAATCGCGGTCTGATGATTCGCTGTCCCATCGAACACGCGATAGATATTGTCGGGGGCGCGAAGCTCCTGGCCGTTGACGGCGAGGATGTAGTCTCCCGTGTGCACGTCGACACCGGGAGCGGTGAGGGGCGCCCGCAAGTCAGGATTCCAACTATCCGTTCCGTAGATCCTGGTGATGCGGTAGCGGCCGTTGTCCACGGTGAAATCGGCGCCGAGCAGCCCGACCGGCGGCTGCGTGACATTGGGCATGTCGCCACCACGAACGAACGAGTGTCCGATGGCGATCTCGGAGCCCATCATGTCGAGCAGATAGTTGAGATCGGCGCGATGTTTTACATAGGGAAGCAATTGGCCATACATCTCCTTCATCTTCGGCCAATCGGTGCCCTGCAGGTCTTTGACGTAGAGGTAGTCGCGCTGGTTGCGCCACCCCTCGGCGAAAATCTGTTTGAACTCCGCGGTTGGGTCCACGAGCATGCGGAGGTCCGCTTTGAGCTTGCCCTTCCCTGCCATCGGCGGTTCCTTGGTCGTGGCATCGACGAGGAACAGCCCGCCCCCTGGTCCTGGCGTACGATAGAGCAGCTTCTTTCCGTCCGCGCTCACGAAGTACTGCGCGACGTTCTCGACGAACGAGACTGGCTTGCGTTCCTTGAGATCGTAGCGATGAAGGCTGCCGCCGGCGAAGCGTTCCTCCGCGGTCCCCGTCTCGGGAAGGTTCTCGGTGAAGAACACCGTGCCCGGTACTCCGCTCCGCAACTCGCCGTAGTCGCGTTCGGCGATGTCCGACACCGGCACCACGCGCTGCTGCAAGCCATCGAAATCGATCTCGACTTTGTGCCGAACGGCGAGCATCGCTTTGAGAGAATCGGGCGACACCTTGTTCGCGCCGCTGGTCTCGGCCGCGGTGTCGGCGGACGGGGCGCGCCGCGGGCGTTTCCCGGGCGGCAGCGGCGGCATTCCGGGTGTCGGCTCTTGCGGCACGCCCGTGTCTTCATCGCTTTCGGGCAGCAGCGGCGACGGATCGGTCTTCTTGAGCACCGCGAGGTACAGCGCCTTGGTTTCCGGATGCCCGTAGCTCGACATGTCTAACCAACCGGAGCCGAGCCCGAAATCGGTTGAGGCGAAGAACCAGAGATATTTTCCGCTCGCGTCCCAGGCCGGCCAGGTGGCATCGGCCAGGCCATCGGTCACCTGATGCGTCTCGCCATTCGCGACATCGTAGACACAGATGGCGCGATACAGCGACGGGAGTCGCTTCGCATAGGCGATCCAGCGCGAGTCGGGGCTCCACGTGGGATTGAGTGAGCGGTCGGGGACCATGAACTCGTCGCCGCCGATGTCCGTCGCCTTCCCGGACGCCACATCGACAACCCAGAGGCGCAGATTCGTGTCTTGAATGACGATGCGTTTGCCATCGGGCGACCATTCCGGTGTGTAGTAGTGCGTGGGATGGGCGAACGTGATGGCGCGTTCGGGCGCGCTACCATCCGGCGATGCGATGATCAGTTGGTACTCGCCGGACTTGTCACTGAAGTACGAGATCCACTTGCCGTCGGGCGACCAGGCGGGATCGCGTTCCGCGGAGCCGCTGGACTGGGTGAGATTTCGCACGTCGCCCTTTTCGGCGGGCACGGTGAAGATTTCACCGCGCGCTTCGATCGCCGCGCGTTTCCCGGTAGGCGAGAGGGCGATGCTGGCGATGTCGCGCGAGACTTCCTTCCACTGTGGCATCATCCACGCGAAGTCGCCGACCGCCGTGATAGGCACGATGTGCTCTTTGCCGGTGGTCGGATTCAATTCATGAACGTATCCCGCCTGCTCGAACACAAGTACGCCGGCACCGGCGTCGAGCGTTTTCACGTCGAAATCGGAGAAGTCAGTGACCTGTTTCACCTGCTTCGACTTGAGGTCGTACGACCAGACGTTCGAGACACCGTCGCGATCGGAGAGGAAGTACACCATGTCGTTGCCCAGCCAGACCGGCTCCATCTCCTTGGAATTCGGGCGAGGAATGGTGTCGACGTCGAGGCTCTTGAGATCGAGAATCCAGATCGGGCGATTCTGGCCGCCGCGATAGTTGCGCCGCTCTTCGTCCCACGCGTTGTTCATGCGGTAGGCGATGTGCGTCCCATCGGGCGAGATCTTTCCTTGATAGGCGCGATACATTGGCATGGCCACCGGGACGCCCCCATCGGCGGGCACGGTGAACCAGCGCGGTTCAGGGCTGGGGAGATTGGACGACTGCGTGGAGGCGAACACGATCGACTTTCCATCGGGCGTCCATCCCTGGACCAGGTCGGGCGCGGGGTGCCAGGTGAGGCGTTTGGGCTCGCCGCCCTCCGCTGGCATCACATAGACGTCGGTGTTCCCGCCGTAGTCGCCGCTGAAGGCGATCCACTTGCCATCGGGCGAGAATTCGGGATTCATGGCCTCGCCCGGGAAGCTCGTTAGGCGTTGGGCAGAGCCGCCGGCCCGCGGCACGATCCAGATATTGCTCGCGTAGGCGAACGCGATCTGTGTGGCACTGATAGTGGGCGAGCGGAGCATCCGGGTTTGCGCATATGCCATCCCGGGAATGAGCCACAGCGCGAGGGCGGGCAGGACGATGTGCGAGAGGCGTGACTGGCGGAGCATGGTGAGTAGCAGACGGAAGGGTGAGACGACCGGAGCGACGGACGCGCAGAGCGGCGTCGCGACTGGGCGTAACTTGATGCGCGTGCCGCGACGCCGCCAGGAGCGGCGTCCCCACACCACGTCCGAAATCAGTCAACCATGTCCCGGCCCATCCGCCCTCGACGAGATCAGCGCACGGCCTGCGTGAGCGCCGCGACATCGTTGTCGGACAGGGTGATGGTGGCGGCGGCGATGTTCTCTTCCAGGTGCGCGACGCTCGACGTTCCAGGAATTGGCAGCATCACGGGCGAGCGGTGCAGCAGCCACGCGAGCGCCAATTGCGACGGCGTCGCGCCCAAGCGCGTGGCCAGTTGCTGGAGTGGGCCGCCCTCGCGCGCCAGCGCGCCCGTGGCGAGCGGGTACCACGGAATGAAGGCGATGCCATGCGCCGCGGCGTGATCGAGCAACGGCTCGGCCGCACGGTTTGCCAGGTTGAACAGGTTCTGGACCGAGACGATGGTGGCTGTTTGCTGTGCGTGCTGCAGGTCCGCGATCGTGACCTCGGATAGGCCGATGTGTCGGATCTTGCCTTCCTTCTGCAGCAAGGCCAGCTCGCCCACCTGGTCAGCCAATGGGACCTGCGGGTCGATGCGGTGCAGTTGAAACAGGTCGATGCGTTCGAGGCCTAACCGGCGAAGGCTCATCTCCGCCTCTTGCCGCAGATATTCCGGGCGTCCGACGGCCTTCCATATTGTCGGCCCGGTGCGGGTCAATCCGGCTTTGGTGGCAATGACGAGATCGCCTGGATACGGGTAGAGGGCCTTCTTGATCAGGTCCTCGGCTACGTACGGACCGTAGGAATCAGCGGTGTCGATGAAGGTGGCGCCGAGCTCGACCGCACGCTGCAACACGCGAACGGCTTCGTCCGGATCCTTGGGGTCGCCCCAGACGCCGGGGCCGGTGAGCTGCATGGTCCCGAAGCCGAGTCGGTTGACGGGAAGGTCGCCGCCAATCGAGAAGGTGCCGGAGCGGTCGGCGGGCCGTTGAAGGGTTGTCGTCATGATCACTTTTCGCGTGTGAAAGGCTCGTTAGGCACATGGGTCCTTGCCGGCCACGCACCGGAGGATCGCAGGCGGCCTGGTGCCGCGCGATCGGGAGCGTACCGAGCTGCACGCACCGATGCGGGACGTGGAACGTGCTGATGGTAGAACGCGCTGACCGGGCAAATCGTGCCCGATGGGAACGCGGCGCCAAGGGCGTGCCCGATTGGACGTCAACACTGGGGGCGGGTTGCGCGTTTTCCGGGTACGCGATGGGCCCATTGTGCGCAGCAGCGTCACGCAGCGACGTCACCTCGATCGAGGACCTCTAAATGACCGACGATCGTCGCATCCGGCTCTGGGTGGTGACGCTGATCGTGGCGTTCGGTGTCGGGCCCGAGCTCGCGCGGGCACAGACGGACGAAATCCAGGTCTACACGGCAGAGATCGCGGCGCCGGGCGTGTTCAATCTTACGTGGCACAACAACTATACGCCCGACGGTGCGCGGGCGCCCGCGTTTCCCGGCGGCATCGCGCCGAATCGTACGCTCAACGGGGTGACCGAGTGGGCGTACGGCGTGACCGACTGGTTCGAAGCCGGACTGTACCTACCGCTGTACAGCATCACGGGGGCGGGGGGCGTGGTGTTCAACGGATTCAAGCTGCGCGCGCTGTTCGTCTCGCCTAACTCCGCGGAGCGCCACTTTTTCTACGGGATCAATTTCGAGTTCAGCGACAACGCCGGGCACTGGGACGCGAAGCGCTACACGTCGGAGATCCGGCCCATTGTCGGCTGGCATCTCGGCCGGATGGATCTGGTATTCAACCCGATCCTCGATAATTCATGGAACGGGATATCGCGCCTGGACTTCGCGCCCGCGACACGTGTGGCCTACAACGTATCGCACCGTTGGGCGCTGGCGGTGGAGGAATACGATGATTTCGGAGAGTTGCGGGAGTTCGCCTCCGGCAAGGAGCAATCCCATCAACTCTTTGCCGTCGTCGATCGCACTGGCGCGCCGGTGGATGTCGAGGCCGGCGTGGGTTTCGGTTTGACGTCAGGGACGGACCATCTCGTGCTGAAGTTGATCTTGTCCCGCGATCTCAAATGACGTGCGAAACGTCGCGGCCGGGGGGGGGGGGGGGGTGTGGCGCGTTGCACCCGAAGCGCGGCACCGGCGTTGGGTGCACGCGGGGGGCCTCGATCGAGCGGGCCGCGCGGACGTCGAGCAGACTCCAGCCATCTTATCGCAACTCCCCTCCGAATCGCGGGCGCTCACATGAGGACCATATTCGTTGTTGCCTTCTGTGCTTGTGCGTTAGTCATGGGGCGTGCCGGCGCGCAGGCTGCCGGATCGCCGGCCCGGCGGCAGATCGAGCCGTTGCTGGACACGATGATGCTGGCCGCGAATGCGCACGATACCGACCGTTTCCTGACCGTCTATCTTCGGCAGCCGACGCTGGTGTACGTGTTCAACGGCGTGATCATTCACGGGTGGGACGATCTGCGGGCGCAGCAGGTGAAGTGGTGGAACAACGGGAAGAGCGATGTGGTCTACACGCGGCGTGGAGCGGCGGATTTTTCGGTACTCGGCTCTGACGTGGTGGTGGTGACGATGGGGCTCGCGTCGCATCGGACGCGTGCCAGCGGCGAGGTGCAGTCTGGCGAACTTGCCGTGACCATGGTCTGGCGGCAGGGGCCGGAGGGTTGGCGGATCGTGCAGGCGCACGAATCGACCGTGCATTGATGCGCGGGAGGGGGCGCAGGTATACAATATAGGTGCCCATGATTGTGCACGAGGACGGACCCCACCCCCCCACATACGGATGACCCCGCGAATGGCCGGCACCCGGACCCGACGTCGCCTTTTGCCCACGCCGCGCTGGCTCGCTGCGTCGGGATTCCTGCTGTGCGCCGCCACCGCACTCGGCGCGCAGGCACCGCTTGCCGGCTTCGATGCCTACGTGCGCAAAGCCGTCAAGGACTGGGGCGTGCCCGGCCTGGCGATCGCGGTCGTGAAGGACGACTCGGTGGTGTTTGCCAAAGGGTATGGCGTCCGCACCGCGGGCACCACCGATCGCGTGGACACGCACACGCTGTTCGCCAATGCGTCGACGACGAAGGCCTTCACTGCGCTCGCCGTCGAGCTCCTCGCCGACAGCGGCAAGGTGCGACTCGACGCACCGGTCACGAGCTACCTCCCTGATTTCCAATTGTACGACCCGTACGTCACGCGCGAGCTCACCGTGCGCGATCTCCTCACGCATCGCAGCGGCCTGCCGGAGGCAGACTTTCTCTGGTATGGCACCACCAACAGTCTCAGCGAGATCATTCGACGCCTCCGCTATGTGAAACCGGAAACGAGCCTGCGCGCGCACTTCACCTACGAGAACGACACATACGCCGCTGCGGGATTGATCGTGCAACAGGTATCGGGGCTGCCGTGGGAGACGTTCTATCGCGAGCGAATTCTCGAGCCGCTCGGCATGCGGGAGACGTATACGAACACGGCCGCCGCCGCGGCGCAGGCCGACATCGCCTCGCCGCACTTCCGCGTCGACGATACGGTGCGCGTCATTCCCCGCCTCGCGGTCGACAACATCGGGCCGGCGGGCGCGATGTACTCGAGCGTCAGCGACATGGCGAAGTGGGTGCGCTTCCTGTTGGACAGCGGCCGCGTCAACGGGAAGCGGCTCATCGGCGCGCCGGCATTCTCAGAACTTTTTCGGCCGCAGATGTTGGTGGGCGATGACGGATTCTATCCGACATCGACGCTCACCCACCCGCATTTCACGGCCTACGGACTCGGCTGGTTCCTCGAGGACTACCGGGGCGAGTACGTGGTGTTTCACACCGGCAGCATCGACGGCTTCGTGGCGCTGGTCGGCATGATCCCCGATCGGCACCTTGGCGTCGTAATCTTCGCGAACATCGACCACACCGAAGTGCGGCACGCTCTCATGTATACGGTATTCGACCGATACCTGGGAGGTGCGACCCACGACTGGAGCGCGGAGATGCGCTCGATGTACCGTGACCTCGAGACGCACCAGCGTGCGAAAGAGCAGGCCGCGCTCGCCGCGCGTGTGCTGGGGACATCGCCGTCACTCGCGCTGGAGCGCTACGCCGGAACGTACGCAGATAGCTTGTACGGCACGGTAATCGTACGCCTCGAGCGCGGCGCACTGATGATCGATGCGACGCCGTCGATGCCCGCCGACCTCGAGCACTGGAACTATGACACGTTCATGGCGCACTACCGCACGCGGTACCTGGGCACACAGCTCATGACCTTCCGCCTTGCGCCCAACGGTACCGTTGCGGCGCTGGACCTGGGCGGCGGCGTGGTGCTCCGGAAGGCGCCGTGAGCGGCTCGAGCGCCTAACGCTTCCCCGTCCAGCTGTTGTTGGTTGTATCCGCGTCCATGAAAATTCCACCGTCGAGCACGAGGGACTGGATGGTCTTCCTCGTCGCGATGGTCACCGTAGCCTGGCGCTGGTCGGCCTGCCAGATGGCCGGGGTTTCGTGGAGCGTATCCACGCTCTGGTCGCGGTAACGCACGTACAGGTTCACCGGCGCCGCCATGCCCCCGATGTTATCGATCACGACCGCGTATCCGCGCCCGACCTTGCGCACGCTCTTGACGGCGAGGTCGATGTAGTTATGGCTGAAGTACCAGTTGTTCCAGAACCAGTTCAGGTTCTTGCCGGAGACATCGTTGAACGTGTTGAAGAAGTCCCACGGGATGGGGTGCTTGCCGTGCCAGCGATCGATGAACGCATGGAGACACGTTCGGAACATCGTGTCGCCTAACAGGTCCTTCGCGGCCAGGTAGCCAAGGGCCGGTTTGCCGTAGGCGTTGTTACCGTACGCGACCCCCGTCAACACGTCTCCGGGCGTGACGATGGGCAAGTCTTCCAGGGGGGATGGATCGCGTATCCATCGTTGGATGCGGAATCGTTTGAAGAACTCGGTCGCTCGCGCGTTCCCCAGGTCGGACTGTCCGATAAGGTACTCGAACGTGGTCGCCCACCCCTCGTCCATGAACGCGTAGCGCGTTTCATTGATTCCCATGTAAAACGGGAAGTACGTGTGCGCGATCTCATGCTCGACAACAAAGCGTGAGAAAATCGTGTCGGGCGTGGAGCCGTCGTTGACCATCATGGGATATTCCATGTCCGCCGAGCCCTGCACGATCGTGCTCTTTTCGTATGGATACGCAACGCCCGGCCAGTTGTGCGAGAGCCAAGCGAGCGCGTGCCGGCCAAAGCCCACCATGTGGTGAAAGTCGGCGGCCGTGTCGTTGTAGGCCGCCTGCACGCTCGCGCGCCGGTGCGCGGCGCCGTCGACCAGCACGCTGGCGGCATCCCAGTCGTAGTGATTGCTGAGCGCGAAGGCCATGTCGGGGACATTCCGGGCGGTGAAGTGCCAGCTGTTCACCGGATGCTGCAGCGAGACCTTTCCCGCCGAGATGTCCGCGCCGGTGGCGACGTGGACGGTCTGGTCCGAGGTGAACGATGTCTGGAAGCGTTGCAGGGCGTCCGGTTGCAGGACCGTCGAGGGATCTTCGAGAGTTCCCGTGCCCCAGACGACGAAGTTGGCCGGCACCTCGACCGTCACATCGTAGTCATTGAAATCGCTGTAGAATTCCTGCTGGTCGGTGAAGTCCATCGTATCCCATCCGTTGTAGTCGTCGTAGACAGCCACGCGCGGATAGAAGTAGGCCAGGTAATAGGTAGTGGAATCGAGCATCCCTTCGCGCCCCGCCCGTTGGGAAATCTCGTAGTGCCACTTGAATGAGAGATGTACCGAGTCGTTAGGCACGAGGGGCGTTGGCAGTTGGACCGGCTGCCACGTGAAGAAGCGCGGGCTGTTCTGCCACGATGTCGCCTGTCCATTCACGGCGAACGAATCGACGTGGACGCCGGAGGTGAGGTAGGCCTCGGTGGTCCCGCCGGCGCGCGGTGCGCCTGGCTTATGGATGTTGAGGAAGAGCTTGATGACCAGCTGGTGCAGCGTGTCCGGGCTGTTGTTCCGATACGTGATCTGCTCCGCGCCAGTGATCGTCCGGTCCGGTGGCATGGCCGTCACAGTGATCGCATAGCGCCCGTGATTCTCCCAATACGTGCTGCCCGGCCGGCCGTCTAACGAGCGTGTGCCGCGGCGATACGCCTCTTTGACGGCACGCGGCATATAAAGCGAGTGGGTGGCCGGTGCCGCGGCCAGGGGGACACAGAGGCATGCAAGAAGGCATGCTTTGGCAGCCGACGGTCTTGTCCAGTCGAGCAGCGGATTCAGCATCTCGTATCGGAGCCTCGCGTACGATAACGGTAATGGATTCGTTCGCACCATGTCTCGGGTACGGCTCCGGACGCAGCAGGGATTCATGCCAGACCGCCTCGCGTCCATCGCATGCCCGCTGTAGTTGTACGCTCTCACGATCGGATGCGATGTGGGGCGCACAGCCACAAGCGGACCGCGTCTCGGAATCTGGTAGCACGACGGGCTGTCGGGGTAGGAAGTAGTGGAGCGGAGAGGCGCACGTGGCACGTGGCGGGAGGGTGGGGAGCGGAGCGTCGGACGCCCTGCGCGGCTCTCGATTACCGCGAACGCGGTCCGTGAGCGATATTCTCCCGCGCCGCAGCGAGTGCCGAGTTTGGAGTGTGTTTCCAAGGATCATCCTCACCTTATCGTCCGATGCGCCATCATCTCCTCCTAACTGCCAGCGCCCTCTGTTTCATCGTCCCGTCGCGCGCGCTCGCGGCTCAGACGTTCCAGAGCGACGACCCGATCATCATGCGCATCTGGGCAATCGGCATGGACAGCTCGCAAACCCAAGAGCTTGCCGGTCAGCTGTTCGATTCGCTCGGCCCACGGCTCACCGGGACTCCCGATCTGAAGCGGGCCAACGACTGGCTCGTGCACACGTACACTGCGTGGGGCATCCCGGCGCGCAACGAGCAATACGGCACGTGGCGCGGTTGGCGGCGCGGCTACTCGCACATCGACCTGATCGCGCCGCGTGTGCGATCGCTCGAAGGGACGATGCTGGGGTACAGTCCCGGCACCAACAAGAAAGATCTCACCGCATCGACGATGATCCTCCCGCGATTCGCGGACAGCACCGAGTTCGTGCGCTGGCTGCCGAGCGCCAAGGGAAAGTTCGTGTTGGTGTCGGCGCCCCAGCCCACGTGTCGCCCGAGGGAGGATTGGGAGGCGAATGCGACCCCTGCGTCGCAGGCGCGGATGGACAGTCTTCGTGCGGGCGTGCAGCGCGAATGGGGGGGTCGCGACGTGCGCGGCACCGGGTACAGCCTGGCGCTTGGCACGGGTGAGCTCGGGTTGCGTCTCGAGGCGGGCGGCATCGCCGGGATTATCACATCGCGTCCCAAGGATGCGTGGGGCACGATCGAAGTGTTCGAGACGTACGACACCAAGGCCCCGGCGATCGCCTTGAGCTGCGAGGACTACGGCCTCGTCTTTCGCCTAACTGAGAGCAACCGGCATCCGCTTGTCCGGATGAACCTCGACGCGCAGCTGCTCGGCGAGCAGCCTGTGTACAACACCGTGGCCGAAGTACGCGGGACCGAGAAGCCGGACGAGTACGTGATGCTCTCGGCGCACTTCGATTCGTGGGATGGGTCGTCCGGCGCGACCGACAACGGCACCGGCACGCTCACGATGATGGAAGCCATGCGCATCCTGAAGGAGGTCTATCCGCACCCCAAGCGCACGATTCTCGCAGGCCACTGGAGCGGGGAGGAGGAAGGTGAGGTTGGGTCCAGGGCCTTCACCGAGGATCACCCGGAGGTATTGAAGGGACTGCAGGCGCTGTTCAATCAGGACAACGGGACAGGGCGCATCGTGCGACTGAGCGGCGCGGGGCTTCCCGACGCCGCGACGCACATTGCGAGTTGGCTCAACCAGGTGCCGTTGGAGTTCCGGAACCAGATTCAATTTGGCGGCGCCGGGTTCCCCGCCGGCGGCGGGAGCGACGATTTCTCATTCTCGTGCTCCGGGCTGCCTGCGTTTGGGTTAGGCGCGCTACCGTGGAACTACTCGAACTACACGTGGCACACGAACCGCGACACGCCGGACAAGATCGTGTATGACGACCTGAAGGCGAACGCGACGCTCACGGCCATGCTCGTCTATCTGGCGTCGGAGGATCCGACGATGATCAAGCGCGACCGGATCGATCTGGCCGCGGCCGCGGCCCGCCTGGCCGCGGAGGCGCCGCCGCCTAACGCATCGCGCAAGGGCGGGGGCTTTCGATTCCGCCGGCTTCCGACCACGTGGCCGGCGTGCGTCAAGGCGCCGCGCACGACGAACCCGCGGTTGAAGTAGCATCGGGACTTGGGGCTCGGGATTCGGCACGTCTTGCTCGACGTAGCTTGTGTCAGATACGACACGCCACGTGGCTGATCGGATGGAGGGCTCCATGCCGCACGCAATAACGCCCAGGCGCATCGCCGCGTCGCTGGCGGAGTACTGGTCACCGCGCGTGATTGGCGCGGTCGATGACTCGTACGTCAAAGTAGCCAAGCTGCTCGGGGAGTTTGGCTGGCACGCGCACGTGGACGAGGACGAATTGTTCCTCGTCCTCTCAGGACATCTCCGCATCGAGTTGGAGGCCGGCGCGGTCGATCTCGCGGAAGGCGACGTATTCATCGTTCCCAAGGGCACGCGACACAACCCGGTGGCGCGCGCCGAGTGCCACGTCATGCTGTTCGAGCGCAAGACCACGCTGCACACCGGCGATGTGGTCAACGAGCGGACGCGGTCGATTGCCGATCAGCTACGACCGATAACACAGCAACCTGGCGACTGACGCGACACTGACTGGCCGAGCTTCTCTGCCCCTTGAGCTTCGCGCGCCCCGCCCACCAGTTTCGTTATTCCGCCGGCTGACGCACTTCGGTTTGCGTTCCTCGGCGTCGCCGTCACATCGAGACTCTGTCGTCCCATAGGCGATTATCGTGCGCACTTCACTCTGCCATTTCGCTTTCGTCATCGCGTGCCTCGCGGCCGCAGGCGCCTCCGCAACCGGGCAGTCCACCGACGCATTCTACGCGGCCATGCACTGGCGCCAGATCGGCCCGACCCGGGCCGGTCGAGCGCGCGCGCTGTCGGGCGTGGCAAGCCAGCCCAACGTGTTCTACATCGGCTTCGACAACGGCGGCGTGTGGCGGTCGACCGACTACGGCTCGACGTGGCACCCAATTTTCGACGACGAACCCACGGGCTCAATCGGCGCGATCGCTGTCGCGCCGTCCGACCCGAACATCATCTATATCGGCTCGGGGGCCGGGATCATTCGACCGGACCTGGCTGAGGGCGACGGCGTCTACAAGTCTATCGACGGTGGCAAGACCTGGACCCATCTCGGTCTGCGCGACACGCAGATGATCGCGATGATCGACGTGGACCCCACAAATCCAAACCGGCTGTTCGTAGCGGCGCTCGGTCATCCATACGGGCCCAACGCCGAACGCGGCATTTTCCGATCGACCGACGGCGGACAGACGTTTCAGAAGGTGCTCTACAAGGATGAGTACACGAGCGCCAATGACGTTCGCATCGACCCCAGCGACCCCAACACCGTGTACGCAACGCTCTGGCAGCAGCAGCAGAGTTTCGTCGAGGGTCGCGAGTTCGGCGGCGATGGGAACGGCATCTTCAAGTCCACCGATGGCGGCACCACGTGGACGCAGCTCGGCGATGGGCTTCCCAGGGTGATCCAGGCCAATCTGGCCATCGCGCCGAGCGATTCGCGTCGGATCTACGCGACCGTAGCCGGCATTATGCCTAACGCGGAGGGTCCGGCTGCGACCAGCACGACGGGCGAGGTGGGCTTTTACGTATCCACCGATGCCGGCGGCCACTGGCATCTGGTGGTCAACGACTCCGCCTTCGCGACGGACACCACGCAGCGGGTTCCCGACTATCGGCCGCTCGTTCGCATCGGGGGCGGCGACCTGCCGACGCTGGCCGTCGATCCCAAGAACGCAAACGTGGTGTATAGCTCGTCTACGGTGTTGTGGCGCACCGAAGACGGCGGCGTGACCTGGTCCGCCGTGCGGGGATCTCCGGGTGGGGACGACTATCAGAAGACGTGGATCAATCCGAGCAATCCGGACATTCTGCTTGCGGTCGCCGACCAGGGCGGCGTGGTATCGGCCAATCGCGGCGAGTCGTGGAGCAACTGGTACACGCAGCCCACGGGGGCGATGTATCACGTGAGCACGGACAACTCCTTCTTCTACCTCGTGTGCGGCGGGCAACAGGATTCCGGTTCCGCGTGCGTGGCGAGCCGGTCGATGGACGGGGAGATCACGTTCCACGACTGGCATCCGGTCAACATCCAGGAGTACGGCATCGCGGCGCCCGATCCCAAGGATCCCGACATGGTCTACGGGAGCATGCGCACCAACGTGTCGCTCTACAACCGGAAGACCGGGCAGACCACCCTGGTGGGGCCGGACATGAGCGGTCAGTCGCCTAACGGAGATCGATACAACCGCAATGTTCGGACGATGCCGATCGAGTGGTCGCCGGTCGACCCTAACGTGCTGTTCTACGCTTCGAACGTGGTGTGGAAAACCACCGATCGCGCACACACCTGGGCGCGGATCAGCCCCGATCTCGCACGGCAGACGTGGGCGGTGCCCGCGAGCGCGGGCAAGTATGCCGGCGGCGTGACTGCGGAGCCGCTGGGGAGCATCACGGCCCTGTCGCCGTCGCCGAGGGGTGTCGGGATCATCTGGGCCGGCACCGACGACGGGGCCATCCAGGTGACGTTGAACGGCGGCGCGACCTGGACCAACGTCACACCGGCGGCGATCAAGCCGTGGACGCGCATTTTCAACATCGAGGCCGGGCACTTCGACCGTCGCACGGCATACGCGGCGGCCAACACGATGCGGATCGACGACCTGCACCCGCACTTCTGGCGCACGCACGATGGGGGCACGACGTGGACGGAAATCGACAACGGCATATCGCCTAACGCGCCGGCGAACTCCATTCGTGAAGACCCTCGGCAAAAGGGATTGCTGTATGCATCGACGGAAACACAGGTGTGGGTATCGTTCGACGATGGCGACCATTGGGAGTCGCTCAAGCTGAACATGCCCGCGATTTCGGTACGCGACATTCAGCTGAAGGACGACAGCTCGTGTCTCTGCTCCGATCTCGTGGCGGGCACGCACGGCCGCGGATTCTGGATTCTTGACGACGTGACGCCTTTGCGGCAGGCGGCACAGGCGCGCGCAGCGCAGGCAGCCGGTAGGGCGTATCTGTTCGCGCCAGGGACCGCCGTGCGCGTACGGGCCGGCACGAACGACCCCACGCCGTGGCCCCCCGAGGTCGCAGCGGGAGAAAATCCGCCGGCGGGCGGAATCATTGACTACTATCTGCCGTCTGATGCAACGGGTGCGGTGACGCTCGAGATTCTCGATGCGGCAGGCAAGGTCGCACGGTCGTACTCGAGCGACGACCGTACGCCGTCGCCCGACCCCGGGGTGGACCCGGAGGCGTATGACCGGGTCTGCCGAATCCGGCCCACGAGTACAGACTGCGGGCTGCCGCTCTACTGGCCGGCGCCGACGATGACGATCTCCACGCACGCCGGAGCGCATCGCGTGAGTTGGGATTTGCACTACAATCCCATGGCACCGCAATCCGGGGGGGGCGGCGAAGAAGAGGCCACGGGTGCGGTGCCGCATCGCACGTATCCTGCCGTGAACGCGCCGTGGGCACCGCCAGGGAGGTACACCGTGCGTCTAACGGCAAACAACGTCCACTATGCGCAGCCACTCACGTTGCGCCTCGATCCGCGCGTGACGACACCCGCCGCGGGCCTCGCCCAACTGGCCAAGCTGTCGCGTGAGATGTACGACGGCGCGCTGGCCGCGCACGCCGCGTACCAGAAGGCACGGGCGCTGTCGGCGCGACTCGAGACGATGAACGGCGAGGACATCGTGGTGTTCAAGGCCCGCGTGGACTCGCTGGCCCCAGCGCCCATGCCGGCGCGCGGGCGAGGTTTTCTGTTCGGTCGACGCGGTGGCGATAGGCCGCCGAGCACGCTCAATGGAGCGAGCGACGCGATGATGGAGGCGGCGATGGCGATGCAGCGCGCCGACGTCACGCCTACGGCAACCGAGGCTGCCGCGTGCGTTCGCGCCCGGGCGGCATCAAGCGCTGTGATGCGCCGGTGGGCGGCGCTCGAGACATCCGGGCTGGCCGCATTGAACACCAAACGTAAGGCGCTCGGGCAGCCGACCGTGCATTGACGACGCTCGCGTGGGCGCTGCGCGCCACATTCGTTGTGCTATTCGTCGCGGCGTGCAGCATCGCCGCGACCGCAGGCGCGCAGGCCCCGGTGTCGTCGGCCGCGGGGCCCACGACGACACCCCTGGCACCCCCGGTCACGCCGGAGCAGGTGCTCCGGCATCTGCAACAGACGATCGGCTGGTACCACGAGCTGTCGGCGATCGAGCAGTCGCCGACGCTTGCGAACGATGAGCTCGCCCGCGACCGCCTGCTAGAGACCTCGGCCGCCGCCTTGCGGTATGCATTCACGTTCGCCCGTGCCGCGGCCAAGCTGCTGGATGCCAGTCCGCAGGCAGTGCGTGCCGGAGTTCCGGCAGACTCGTCGGACGATGCCGCGCGATTGGACCGCGTGGCCACGCGCATCGCGGCGCGCGTGGCCACGCTGCAAGCGCGCATCTCCGGACTGGATGCCCAACTCGCGCGCGCTCCAGTGAGAGCCCAGGCAACGCTGTCGGCGCAACGTTCGGAAACCATAGCGGCGCTGAACCTGTCGCTCGAAGTCCAGAAGACCATCCTCCAGCTGCAGGAGTTCGCGGCGACATCGGCGGCGCGCGGCGCAGGCGGCCCAAACGATTTGATTACCAAGATCGGGGAGATGCAGCGGTCGCTTCCCGAATCGCGCGAGTCCGCCGCGGTCGCGGCGCGTCCGGCCGCGGCAACGGGGATTGCAACTGACAGCAACGCCGCATCCACGGGAACAGCGGCCGCCGCGCCATCGCTGCAAAGCATTCGCCCGCAGGCGGCGGGGCTGGTCGCGCTATTCACGCAGTGGCTCGCGCTACGCAGCACCGAACGGCAGATAGATGCCGTACTCGCCCACACGGACGAGCTCTCGGGGGAACTCGACACGCTTCGTGCCGGCGTATCGAAGCAGGTGCGCGGGTTGGTGCGGGCGAATCTGGCGGACACCATGTCGACGGACGCGGGCCAGATGATCGCCTCTCAGCATCAGCTCGAGAGCGCGGCGGCGCGATTCAAGCAGCTCTCGACTCTCATGGTGCCGTTGGGCGAGCAGGACATCACCGTCGACAACGCGCGCGCCGCGTTAGCCGAATGGGGCGACGTCTTTGGCGCGAGGGCCGATGCGCTCCTGCAGACCCTGGTGTTGCACGCCATGGTGCTCATCATATCGATCGTGCTCGTACTCGTGATTTCGGAAATCTGGCGCCGGGCCACGTTCCGGTATCTGCACGATGCGCGGCGGCGGCGGCAGTTTCTCCTCTTGCGGCGCGTGATCGTCGCGTTGGCGCTGCTGCTCATCATCGTGCTCGGCTTCGTGTCGGAAATCGGATCGCTTGCGACGTACGTGGGCTTTCTGACCGCCGGTATCGCGGTGGCTCTACAGAACGTGATTCTCGCCATCGTCGCGTACTTTTTCCTCATCGGGCGCTACGGAGTGCGCGTTGGCGACCGGATCACGTTAGCCGGTGTCACGGGGCGGGTATTCGACATCGGGCTGATCCGGATTTATCTGATGGAGCTCGCCGGTCCCGAACTGCAGTCCACGGGTCGCATTGTGGTGCTGTCCAACGCGGTGCTGTTCCAGCCCGCCGCGCTATTCAAGCAGATCCCCGGCGCGGAATACGTCTGGCACTCGCTCACACTCTCGCTCGCGCCCACGTCCGATGTGCCAGGTACGCAGGCCCGGCTCAAGGCCGCAGCCGATCAGGTGTATGCCACCTATCGGCCGGCGATCGACGAGCAACACGCCGCGGTGCAGCGTCTGGTCGACTTCGACACGTCGCGACCCGAGCCCGAAGTGGACGTCCGGTTCACCGAGCGTGCGCTCGAATTCGTAGTGCGTTATCCAGTGCTTCCGGAGCGCGCCGCGGCCGACGATCAGATGATGATCAAGGCGCTGCGAGACGTGGTGGGTGAGCAAGTGGTGCCGGCGGCCGAAGCAAGTGCCGAACCGGAGGTAGGTGTGTCCGGTGTTCCTGGTGCGTGATCGCGTCCGCGGCTCGACACGATGCATCCGCGGGCCCCGACGCAGCGCCGGGGCCAAACGCCTAACGGCGAGCTGGTGCGGCGTCGCGCTAGCCGCCAGTCTACACGGTAGGCAAGGCGACCGCCGGATCCACCGCGGCGGCGCGGCGCGCGGGGAGCCAGAGCGCGGCTTGCGGGGCCGCGTCCCCGCAGCGCATCATCCCGGCGTCAGCTCACCTTCCGCAGGACGCCTCATGAAAACGCTCGCTTTCATCCTTACAATCGCCGGGGTGGTTTGCGCGGAGACCGCACCCGCGCAGACCGCGCACGCCGAAGTCGCGCGCTGGCAGCGGCAAGCGCAGCACGTCACGATCATCCGCGACGATTGGGGTATCGCGCACGTGTACGGCAAGACGGATGCTGACGCCGTGTTCGGGATGATCTTTGCGCAAGCCGAGGACGACTTCAATCGTGTGGAGACCAACTACATCAACGCGATGGGGCGATTGGCAGAGGCGGAAGGCGAGGCGCAGGTCTATCGGGATCTGCGGATGAAACTGTTCATCGACCCTGACTCCATGAAGGTGAAGTACGCGGCGAGCCCAGCGTGGCTGAAGAAGTTGATGGACGCGTGGGCTGACGGCCTGAACTACTACCTCTATACGCATCCGCAGGTGAAGCCGCGAGTCATCACGCACTTCGAGCCGTGGATGGCGCTGACGTTCAGCGAAGGAAGCATTGGCGGCGACATCGAGACCGTGAGCATGGATCAACTCGAGTCGTTCTACGGCAATCGACCGGAGACCGCGCCACCTGTTGGGAGCGGCGTGGACGATGATGAGCCTCGAGGATCGAACGGGATTGCCATCGCGCCATCGAACACGGTGTCGCACCACGCGCTGCTGTTGATCAATCCGCACACGTCGTTCTTCTTCCGGGCCGAACTGCAGATGGTAAGCGACGAAGGACTTGACGCCTACGGCGCGGTGACGTGGGGGCAGTTTTTCGTGTATCAGGGGTTCAATCCGCGCGCCGGGTGGATGCACACGAGCAGCAACGTCGACGACGTGGACGAGTATCTCGAGACGGTGACCAGGAAGGGCGGCACGTACTATTACCGGTACGGCACGAAGGAACTGCCGGTTGGCAGCCGCACGATCAGCGTGAAGTACAGGACCGCGACCGGGATGGCGCAGAAGGTATTCACCGTGTACCGCACGCAGCACGGCCCCATCGTTCGCAAGGTTGGCGACAGGTGGGTGAGCGTGCGGATGATGCAGGAGCCGATGAGGGCGTTGATCCAATCGTACTCACGGACCAAAGCGCGCAGTTATCAGGCGTTCCGCCACACAATGGAGCTGCACACCAATTCGTCGAACAACACGATTTTCGCCGACGGCGATGGCGACATCGCGTACTTCCATGCCAACTTCATCCCGCGGCGCGATACGCGTTTCGATTGGTCGAAGCCGGTGGACGGCAGCGATCCGGCCACCGACTGGCACGGCCTGCTGTCCATCGACCAGAGTCCACATCTCCTGAACCCGCCTAACGGTTGGCTGTTCAACAGCAACAACGCGCCCTGGTCGGCGGCGGGTGCGTACAGTCCGAAGAAGGCGGACTTCCCGGCGTACGTCGACATGGGCAGCGAGTCGGCGCGCGGGCTGCACGCCATCCGGGTGCTGCGCGATAAGACGGACTTTACGCTCGAATCGCTCATCTCCGCCGCCTACGACAGCTATCTCACGGCGTTCGAGCGGATGATGCCGCCGTTGATCGAGGCGTACGATGCGTTGCCCGCATCCGACCCGATGAAGGCACGGCTCTCGGATCAGGTCGCGTTACTGCGGGGGTGGGACTACCGGTGGTCGGTGTCGTCCGTTCCGACCTCTCTCGCGGTGTTCTGGGGCCAGGAGTTAGGCCGTCGCGTGAGCGCGGAAGCGAGGTCCGCAGACCTTGGCGTGGATGAGTACGCGATCACCAGGGCGACCGCATCGGAGCGGCTCGAAGCACTCGCGACGGCGTCGGATAAGCTGGCCGCCAATTTCGGAAGCTGGAGGACACCGTGGGGCGACATCAACCGGTTCCAGCGGCTCACTGGCGACATCGTCCAGCCGTTCAACGATTCCGGCCCGAGCATTCCGGTTGGATTCACCTCCGCGCGGTGGGGTTCTCTGGCGTCGTTCGGCGCGCGCGCGTATCCGGGAACGAAAAAGTGGTACGGCACGAGCGGGAACAGCTTCGTGGCGGTGGTGGAATTCGGTGACAGCGTGCGCGCGAAGGCGGTCACCGCCGGCGGCGAGAGCGGCGACCCTGCGTCACCGCATTTCAACGATCAAGCGGAGCGGTACAGCACCGGGGCGCTACGCGACGTGTACTTCTATCGCTCGCAGCTCACGGGGCATACGGAGCGCGAGTATCATCCGGGGAAATGACCCGACGCAACATCGAGCGAAGCTGGCATCCTGTGCTGCAGTGTGCCATCTTTCGTGGTGGAGAAGGCGGTGTACTGACTGCCTCCCCCCTAGTGAACGGCGACAGTGAACCCACCTCGATTACTTCCGCCGCGAGTGGCTCATGAAAAAGAAACGCACCGCTGCACCGATTCCCAAGCCTGGCCGCGATCGCGCGCCCAACGCGAATCCCATATGGGTTCCGCGTCGATCATCGTCGCCGTCACCGACGGGCAAGCCGCGCAACACGGCGGCGCGGTCCGGTCAGCGGGGACGATAGGATCGCGGCGGCTCCACGCGCCCGGTGACCGAGCCGGTGGCGGTGAGTTGGAGCGGCGGAAAGGACAGCGCGCTTGCTCTGGCGGCGCTCCGCGCGGACTCGAGATACGAGCCGGTCGCGCTGCTCACGTCGATCACCGCCGGCTTCGATCGCGTGAGCATCCACGGCGTGCGCCGTGCGCTGCTCGAGGCGCAGGCTGCGGCGCTGGGCCTTCCGCTCCACGAGGTACACCTTCAGCCCCAGTCGTCTAACGACGCCTACGAGGCCGCGTTCGCCGAGGGTGTCGCGACGCTGCAAACGCGTCATCGGGGTGTGACGCGCATCGCGTTCGGCGACCTCTATCTCGCCGATGTGCGCGCCTACCGGGAGCACCTCCTGGCGACGCTCGGCGTCGAGCCGATCTTTCCGCTCTGGGGAGAGCCGACCGACCGCCTCGCACGCGCGTTCATCGCCGCCGGATATGAAGCGCGACTTGTGTGCGTGGACACGACAGTGCTATCAATGTCGTTCGCTGGACGAGCCTATGACGAGCCGCTGCTCGACGAACTGCCTCCGCTGATCGACCCGTGCGGGGAGCGGGGCGAATTTCACACCTTCGTGTCGGCTGGTCCGCTCTGGGAACGGCCCATCGCGTATCGCCTCGGAGAGACGGTGCTGCGCGACGAGCGATTCGCCTATTGCGATCTCGTTCCGTAAGGCGAGCGCCACGCGAGCGGCACGCGTGCCGACTACGATTGGATGTTCGTGGCCCGCGCGATCACAGCCGGACGGCGGCCGGTTGCCTCATGGATCGTGACCAGCATCCGGCATGGACGACTGACCTCATCTTGGAGGAGACGAACACGTGGCGACGGTAAGTGTCCGCTACATTGTGGATGACGTCGATGCGGCGATCGCGTTCTACACGACGCTGCTCGGCTTCAGCGTGGACATGCGCCCTGCCCCGACATTCGCCATGCTCACGCGGGGCGATCTCCGCCTCATGCTGAGCGCGCCAACCGGACCAGGCGGCGGCGCGCAGGCCATGCCCGATGGTCGCCGGCCCGCGCCGGGCGGCTGGAATCGCTTCCAGCTCCAAGTGGATGATCTGCGAAGCGAGGTGGACCGTTTGCGTAAGGCGGGTGCGCACTTCCGGAATGACCTGGTGATCGGGATCGGCGGCAATCAGATCCTACTCGACGACCCGTCGGGCAACGCGATCGAACTGTTCGAGTATCCGCGGAAGTGACGTGCGCGGCGGGCGCGGCGTCGTTCGCGCCGAGCGACCGGGTCGCAGCCCTAGCATCGGATCACGATTGCGGTTCACTCGATCTTTCTTCCCGTCCCGCATTGGAGGACATGGTGTCGACACACGCAGCCGGAACGTTCGATGTGAAGCTCAGCCCCTTACCTTTGGCTGATACCAGCGAGGGCACGCTGCTTGCGAGGCTGTCGATCGACAAACAGTTCCACGGCGACCTGGACGCGACAAGCAAGGGCGAGATGCTCAGCGCGGGCACAGCGGTGAAGACATCGGCGGGCTATGTAGCCATCGAGCGCGTGAGCGGAATACTCCATGGCCGGCGTGGAACTTTCGTGCTCCAGCACAGCGGCACGATGACGCGCGGTGCGCCCGCGCTCACGATCACTGTCGTGCCCGATTCCGGCGTCGATGAACTGGTGGGCCTGACGGGTGAGATGAGTATCATCATCGCGAACGGACAGCATTCGTACGAGTTCGACTACACGCTGTCCTGAGCGCGGCGATCTGGTCAGCGTATGGACCTGTCGTCATCTTCCTTACCATGACGACGTCCAACGGTCGCCTGATTCACGACGTGGAAGGGCGAAACTCCGGCACCAGACCCGTGATCGAGGCTAGCCAGGTGATCACGCCGGTCGACCAGTTCTTGACTCGCAGCCACGCGGCGTATCCCATCATCGATCCTTCCACGTGGCGACTCCACGTGCAGGGCCTGGTGGAGCGGCCGCTGGAATTGTCGCTCGCCGAGCTCGGCGCGGTGTTTCCGACGCGACGAGTGACGGCGACGCTCGTATGCGCCGGCATGCGGCGCAACGAATTCCTTTCGTTAGGCCCGCTGACCGGCGAGCTGCCGTGGGGACCGGAGGCGGCGAGCACCGGGCTGTGGAGCGGCGTCGCGCTGAGCGATGTGCTCCGTGCATCGGGCGTGACCGAGCGAGCACGACACGTCGAATTCATCGGGCGTGACGAGGTCGAGCGACACGGCCATCGCTTCGGCTTCGGCGCCTCGATCGACCTGGACAAGGCGCTGGGCGCCGAGGTGCTTCTCGCGACGGACCTCAACGAGGAACCGCTCCCGGTGTCGCACGGTTTCCCCATGCGCGTCGTGGTGCCGGGATGGATCGGCGCGAGAAGCGTGAAGTGGTTGACGGACATTGTCGTCTCAGATGCGGCATCCGAGAACTATTTCCAGCGCAAGGCGTATCGGGTGCAGCGCGAGGTGAACTCGGACGATCCGCGGGATGTCTCGGCGGGCGTCGCGATGCGCGACGTACCGCTCAACGCGGTCATCGTCGAGCCACAGGCCGACCGCGTCGTGCCGGCCGGTACGGTGCGTGTCCGCGGATGGGCCTTGGGATCGGGCGGGCGGCGGGTGATCGGGGTGGAACTTTCGCCTAACGATGGACAGGACTGGCTGCCGGCGCGCAGCCTGGCAACGGGCGGCACATGGACCTGGATGTTCTGGGAGGCGGACGTCGTGCTGCAGCCGGGACGACACACGCTGGTCGTGCGGGCCACGGACGATAGTGGCACGGTGCAGCCAGCGACCGTCGCCGAGGTGTGGAACGTCAAAGGCTATGGAAACAACGCATGGCACCGCGTGCCCATCAACGTCGAGTAAGCGCACTCAGGGAGCCTTGATCCGCAGCACCGACCGCCGATGTGCCTGACGCCTTGCCTGTATCCGCGCCCAAAGGCATACTCTGCACGCGGCCATATCAAATGCGCCCGTGTCCTCTCCATCTCACAGGAGGAAGTGCGATGATGCGTCGTTCCCTCGTCGTTCTGGCCATGCTTGGCCTCGCGACTGCGGCGGGTGCACAGGATCCCGGTACGTCGGTAAAGCCGTTCGATCAGAAGCACGGCGGCAGCCCGAACGTGCACATGCTGAGCCACGTCGTGACGCATCCGGGGGCCTGGAAGCTTGCCGACGTCGAGATGGAACAGGATCCGGGCCGGCCCTATGTCTACGTCTGCGGCTTTACAAACTTCGACGTCCAGATCTATGACGTGCGCGATCCATCGCACCCGAAGAAAATTTACGACTGGACCATCGAGCATCCCGAGCTGCACCGCGGCATCGGCGCGATGGACGGCAAGTATTTCAAGATCGGGAAGCGCTATTACTACGCGCAGTCTTACCAGTTCATGCAAAACAGCCCCGACGCGGACCTCGGCGCGGTGATTTTCGACGTTACCGGCCTGCCTGATCCTTCGACGGTGAAGGTCGTGGCGCGAATCCGGTATCCGCAGGCCCCCGGTGGATTCCACAACACGTTCGCCTACAAACATTCAGACGGACGTGTATTGTATTTCGCGACGGTGAACGAGGGTCATGCGCTGGTGTACGACCTGGACAAGGTTGTGAGCGGCGCCGACCCGAGCACATGGCTCATAGGGGTCGTTCCGAACCCAACACCCTTCAAGCAGATGGGCACCGGGAGTTATCACGACTTTTACGTCGGTTACGATCCGGCCACGCACCAGGACAAATTCTACGGTGCCGGACTCGGCGGCTACTCGGTGTGGGATGTCACGCACCCGGAAACGCCCAAGCAATTGTTCACGATCACCGGGTTGGGCCTCGACATCGCACACACGTTCACCCCGTCGCCCGACGGCAAGTACGCGGTGACCGAAACCGAGTATGAATACACGCCGCTCCGAATCTGGGATCTGACTGCTGGTCAGGAAGGCAAGACGCAGAACATTGACGTGCCCATCAGCGGGTGGTCGGCCGACTGGCGCGACCTGTCGCACAATCATGAGGTGAGGTGGCCATACGTGTTCGTGTCCGCCTACGAAGACGGCTTGCAGATCTTCGACCTCAAGGATCCGCTGAATCCGAAGACCGACGGTCACTACTTTACGTGCGAATGCACGCACCTTCACGGATTTGGGGGCACGCCCGACAACGGATGGGAAAGCACGATCAGCGTAGAGCAGGGCGCCTTTGGTGTGGACGTGCGCAACTACGACGGTCTCATCGCGCTCTCCGACATGCGGACTGGACTCTGGCTGTTCAAGATGGACGGGTTCACGGGCTGGAACGGCCGCGACTACGGTCAGGCCAACATCTCGAGCGTGCAGAACTACGACCACGGCCCCGACGGCGCGCCCGCACCGGCGACGGGATCGGGCGCTGGCAGCGGACATCGGTGAGCCTTTCTGGCGCACTCGTGCGCGAGCGTGCGCGGCGGCTATCCCACAGTCGCCGTTGCACGCGGTTGCCCACAACGGCGCTCGCGATCGGGTTGCTGGCGATCCCATGGCGTGGGCCCGACGTTGGCCCGTTCGACATCCCGCTTTTCTCCACGGCAACGGCTCCGGCCGCGCAGGGAAGCGCGCGATTGATCTTCGCGGAATCGCCGTTTGGCGTCGCCGTCACCGCTACCGGACACGCTCGCTATGACGTGCGGATCACGGCATCGAAGCTCCCGGCGCCGACCGCACTCGGCAACTTTCACGCGTACGTCGCGTGGGCGGTGACCCCGGACCTGAGCCAGTGGCAGCGCCTGGGGCCGGTGACTAACGGCGCGTCGGTGGTCGGGCACGTTGAACTCGACAAGTTTCTCCTAGTGATTTCCGCTGAATCCGATTCAGCGCCTGCATCGCACAGTGGACCTACGGTGCTTCACGGCAATTCGCCCAGCAGCTGGTTGCAGATGTTCCTCGCCCACACGGCGCTCTTCCACGGAGTGACGGATTGAGCGGCGGCGCAGCTGTTGTGGCGGTGTTGGTGCTTTGCATGTCGGCGTCGGTCGCGGTCGCCCAACAAGCCGACACCGCATCACGCACGATGCCCGCGCGCCCGCCAGGAATGTCCGGGATGAAGGGGATGCAGGCCGATTCGACCGCGCGGCCCATGCCGGCATTGGCTCCCACACCGATGAACATGCCCGACATGCACGGCGGCGCCATGACGGTGCCAATCCCGATGCCAAAGGGGATGGTCATGATGCCCGGCCTGGTGGGCCTCACTCCGCCGGTCACACCGTTTCTTCCCGGCGCGGGCATGGATCCTCTGTCGCTGCCCGCAGTGAAGCCCAGTCAGGTCGTTCGGATGCAGGACGGCGATACACTCGACCTTGCCGCGACGCTCGTCCGGCGGAGCATCAAAGGTCATCCCTATGTGATGTACGGTTTCAATGGCGAGGTACCCGGCCCGCTCATCCGCGTACCACAGAACGCAACGATCATCGTCCGCTACCACAATCGGATCGATATGCCGAGCACCGTGCACTGGCACGGTGTGCGCCTGGACAACAGGTATGACGGCGTACCGGGCGTAACACAGCAGCCGGTGGCGCCGGGCGACAGTTTCGTGTACAAAGTCCACTTCCCGGACGCGGGGATCTACTGGTATCACCCGCACGTGCGCGAGGATATCGAGCAAGCGATGGGCCTGTTCGGCAACATGATCGTGGACTCGCCCGACAAGAACTACTATTCGGCGGCGAACACCGAACAGGTGCTCGTGCTCGACGATCTGCTTGTGAACGCGGACACGCTGATTCCGTACGGCACGGAAGCACCGGATTTCGCTCTGATGGGTCGTGTGGGAAATCTTCTGCTCGTGAACGGCGAGCCTCGGTACACGCTCGACGTCGGGCAGGGCGAGGTTGTGCGCTTCTATCTCACGAACACCGCGAGTTCGCGCACGTACAATCTTTCGTTCAGTGGCGCGCCAATGAAGGTGCTGGCGTCCGACGTGAGCCGCTTCGAGCGCGAAGAGCGCGTGCCCAGCGTGGTTCTCGCGCCGGCGGAACGCTACATCGTGGCGGTACGGTTCGATCGGCCTGGACGGTATGCGCTCGTCAACGCCGTGCAGGCGATCAACCACTTCCAGGGCGAGTTCGACGCCGAGGTCGATACGTTAGGCATCGTCACCGTCTCACCGGCCGTTGTCGCGCCCGATTACGGTCGAGAGTTCGCCGCGCTTCGCGACAACGCGGCGGTGTCGCGGGACATCGACCGGTATCGTCCCTACTTCGACAAGGCGCCGGACAAGCGGCTCACGCTCACGATCCAGACCAACGCGTTGCCGCTCGCGACGGTGCAATTCATGAACGTCGACACGGCCTACTATGCGCCGGTAGAGTGGGTGGACGCAATGCCGGACATGAACTGGCTCTCCACCAGCACGCAGGTTCGGTGGATCCTGCGCGATGATGCGACGGGCAAGGAGAACATGGACATCGACTGGCACGTGAAGCAGGGGTCGGTGATCAAGCTGCGAATTTACAACGATCCCAAGTCCTTTCACCCGATGCAGCATCCGATTCACCTGCACGGCCAGCGCATGCTCGTCGTCGCGCGGGACGGGGTGGCCACGAAGAATCTCGTGTGGAAGGACACCGCGCTCATCCCTGTCGGGTCGACGGTCGACCTTCTGATCGACGCGTCGAATCCGGGCGCGTGGATGCTCCACTGTCACATCGCCGAGCATCTGGGCTCCGGAATGATGACGGTGTTGCACGTCGACCCACCCGCGGGGAAGGGCGTGGGAGATTCGGGTAGGTAGCGAGCCGTCGACCGGTGTCAACGTCAGCTCTCGGTGTCGCAGTGCCCACCAGTTTTTTCACCCGGAGGCGCCATGTCCGCACCAGCGACCGACACCCCAGGCGTCATCGCATTCCCGCCCTTGATGGTGGCCGGTACGTTAGGCCTGGGTCTCATTCTGCACTGGCTATTCCCCCGACATCCCTTTCCGGCGGTCCCGGCGCACTTCGTGGGCGCCGTGCTTGTGGTGTCCGGGGCAGTGCTCCTCGCGTGGGGGGCAACAACGATGCGCCGCGCGGGAACGAACATCGATCCTGGGCAGCCGGCGCTCGTCATCGTGACCGGCGGACCGTTTCGATTCACTCGGAATCCGCTGTACGTCGCGACCCTCGTCATCTATGTCGGCGTCACGCTGCTGTTCAATGCGCTGTGGCCGTTCGTGCTTTTCGTTCCCCTCGTGATCCTGCTCGACTGGGGCGTCATCCGCCGCGAGGAGCGCTACCTGACGGCGAAGTTCGGCGAGCCCTACCTGGCGTATTGTGCGCGGGCGCGGCGCTGGGTGTGAGCGCCCGGCCACCCTTTTCGGCCGTTAAGTGTCGAACCATCATCCGTCGTGGCGCCCGCCCTCACTCCGCACCAGCCTCCCTATGACGACACCAGCGGTCACCCCGCGCGACGTCCGCCCGGAACGATGGGGCGCGCTTCTGCAGGACCTGCGCTACGCATTCCGCGGCTTGCGCAATACTCCGGCGTTCACGGCGGCAGTGGTGATCACGCTTGCGCTCGGCATCGGCGCCAATGCGGCGATGTTCTCGATCGTCGATCGGTTGCTGTTTCGCGCCCCGCCATTGATGCGCGATCCGGCGCACGTGCATCGGGTGTATCTGGCGAGTACGCATCGGGGGAAGGAATTCACGGGCAACAACGCGCAATACGCACGGTACGTGGATCTGACCAAGTGGACCACGTCCTTTACCCGGACGGCGGAGTTCACGCACCGCGACCTGGCGGTCGGCTCGGGGAGCGAGTCGCGTGAGATGTCCGTGGGGGTGGTGAGCGCGAGCTTCTTTGGTTTCTTCGACGCGCCGCCGGCACTGGGCCGTTACTACACGGCGAAAGAAGACTCTCCGCCTAACGGCACACCGGTGGCCGTGCTGGGGTACGGGCTCTGGCAGACGCGGTACGGCGGGGCGCGCAACGTTCTGGGCCAAGCCCTCCAGATTGGCGCGACGACCTATTCGATCATCGGGGTCGCGCCGCGCGGATTCGCGGGTCTGTGGCCGGAGGAACCGCCGGCGGCGTTCATTCCGATTTCGGCGCACGGGGCCGAGATGGGTGCGCAGCTGGCATTGCCGGGGGAGCGGTGGTGGACCACGTATCATTGGACGTGGGCGTCGATGATGGTGGAGCGGAAGCCGGGTGTGAGCATCGAGGCGGCGAATGCCGATCTCACGCAGGCGGACCTCCGGAGCTACGCCGTGCAGCGCGACGCGGACCATGACATGACCCCGCTGGCGCTTCTGCGGCCGCACGCACAGGTGGGCTCGGTGTTGAGCGCGCGCGGGCCTAACGAGTCGAGCGTCGCCAAGGTCGCGACGTGGATTTCCGGGGTCGCGCTCATCGTGTGGCTGATCGCGTGCGCCAACGTGGCCAACCTGCTGTTGGCGCGCGCGCTGCGCCGGCGGCGCGAAATCGCCGTGCGGTTGGCGTTGGGGGTCAGTCGCGGCCGTCTGGTGTCTCAGTTGCTGACCGAGAGCATGTTCCTGGCGCTGCTGGGCGGCGTGATCGGCGTGCTCGTGGCCCAGTGGGGGGGCGCGGTGCTGCGCGCCGAGCTGTTGCCGAAGACCGCCAACGCGGCAGTGGTGACCGATCCGCGGACGTTGCTCGTGGCCGGTATTGCGGCGCTGGTGGCGGGCTTGCTTACCGGATTGGCGCCGATTGCGCAGACCCGGCACACGAATCTGGCGAGCGACCTCAAGGCGGGCGCGCGCGAAGGCACATACCACCGCTCGCGCTTGCGCATGGGATTGCTGGTGTTTCAGGGCGCGCTGTCGGTGGTACTGCTCGTGGGGGCGGGCCTGTTCGTCCGCAGCCTGCGCAACGTGAAGAATGTTCCGTTAGGCTTCGACCCCGCGCCGGTGTTGGCGGTGGATCTCCAGATGCGCGGTGTGAAGATCGACAGCGCACAGCGCGTGGCGCTGCTCGATCGTTTGCTCGCGGCGGCGGCGGCCGTTCCGGGAGTGGAGCACGTGGCGCAGCAGCTCACCACGCCGTTCTGGAGTACCTGGGACATGGACCTGCACGTCGATGGCATCGATTCGGTCAGCCGGCTGGGGGAATTCGACCTCAACGCCGTCTCGCCGGACTACTTCGCGACCATGGGCACGCGCATTGTGCAGGGGCGCTCCATCGGCGAGCAGGACCTGGCCGGCGCACCGCGGGCGATGGTGGTAAGCCAGGCGATGGCCAAGACATTGTGGGCCGGCCGGAACGCGATCGGTCAATGCGTGAAGGTGGGTGCCGACACGGTGCCGTGTACGTACGTGGTCGGCGTGGCCGAAAACATCAAGGCGCAGAGCCTGAGCGATGACCCGGGGTTGTTCTATTATTTGTCGGCCGCCCAGTTCCATCCGGACGGGGGCGGGCTGTTCGTACGCTTGCACGGCCGCGCAGCGACATATCAGGAGACCGTGCGACGACGGCTGCAGCTGCTGATGCCCGGATCGTCGTACATCACCGTCACGCCGCTGAGCGACATCCTGGGGAACGAGACCCAGTCGTGGCAACTGGGCGCGACGATGTTCGTGGTGTTCGGCGCCCTGGCCCTCACCCTGGCCGCGATCGGACTGTATAGCGTGATTGCCTACAACGTGGCCCAACGCACACATGAACTGGGCGTCCGCGCCGCGTTAGGCGCGCAGATGCGCGACCTGGCCAGGTTGGTGGTGAGCGAGGCGATGCGGTTGGCCGTGGTGGGCGTCGCGCTGGGCGGCGCGATCGCGCTCATCGTGGCACGGTGGGTGAAGCCGCTGCTGTTCCAGGAATCGCCGCGCGATCCCTGGGTGTTCGTGCTCGTGGCCGCGGTGCTGCTCGCCGTGGCGGCGGTCGCGAGCTTCATCCCGGCGCGCCGGGCGTCGCGGGTGGATCCGATGCAGGCCCTGCGAAGCGAGTGAGCGTGACAGGCGAGGTATGAGGTACGAGGCGAGAGGTACGAGCGGCGAGTGGTCGAGTCACGGCCCCCGCATCACGGGCGTTCGGGCACGCCTTCGCGATTGGGCGCTCGCGCCGCTGGCGGCGGCGCAGCGGGTCCGCCGGCGTGTCGCGTACGCGGGGACGCGCCGGTCGTGTCCGGTCTGCGGCAGGTCCTCGCGCTGCTTTCTGCCGTATGGCATCGTGCCGCGCACGGACGCGATGTGCCCGCAGTGCGGCGCGCTCGAGCGGCATCGGTTCGTGTGGCTGTACTTCGCCCAACGGACCAACCTCTTTGACACCAGGCCAAAGCGTCTGCTCCACATCGCGCCGGAACCGTGCTTTCGCGACCGCCTCGCGCGGCACATCGGCGCGGGCTATGTCACGGCTGATATGCGCCGCGAAGGGGTGGCCGAAACGATGGACATCATGAACATCCCGCACCCCGATCGCTCGTTCGACATCGTGTACTGCAGCCATGTCCTTGAGCACGTGCCTAACGATCGGGCGGCGATGCGCGAGTGCGCCCGCGTACTCGAGCCAACTGCCGGTTGGGCGATGCTGCTCGTGCCGATTACCGCGCCGCACACCGATGAGGACCCATCCATCACCGACCCGGCGGAGCGCCTGCGGCGTTTCGGACAGGGCGACCACGTGCGCCGATACGGGCCTGACTACGTCGATCGGCTGCGCGACGCGGGGTTCGTCGTAGAGGTTGTCCGGGTGGCTGATGTTGCCGCGCCGAGTGCCGCCCTGAGGATGGGCCTTTCAGCCGCCGCGGGCGAGCTCTATCACTGCCGCCGCGCAGTGGATCCCGCCACGACTCACCACGCGATTCCGTAGTCCTCTCCATGATTGCTGGAGCCGCCCCACATGCTCCGATGCGCGGTGTCGAACAGAATCGCGTTGATCGGACCTGACGTGCGCTCGGCAAATACCAGCGTGTAGCCCATCTGCCGCAACGCCTCGCAGGTGGAATCGGGGAGCGACGTGGCCACGAGCATCCGGCCCGGCCACGACTCGTGCTTTCCAAACGACGAGCGCATCTGGTCGCTGTTGATGTTCGGCGCTTCGGTGGCCTGCTGCACGGTCATACCAAACTCGACGACGTTCAGGAAGAACTGGAGGAGGTTCTGGTCCTGCGAGTCTCCGCCCTGCACCGCCATGGCGAGGAACGGCACGCCGTTCTTGAGCGCGAGCGTCGGCGTGAGCGTCACCCGCGGCCGCTTGCCCGGTTCGATCACGTTGAACGGTCCATCAGTGCTATCCGTCACGAAACTCTGCGCGCGCTGGCTGAGTCCGATGCCCGTGTGGCCCGCGATCACGGCGGGCACCCAGCCTCCGCTCGGCGTTACGGATACTACCCATCCTTCGGCGTCGGCGGCCTCGATGGACGTGGTGCCACTGTAGAACCCTTCTTCGAACGCCGAGTCGCGCGGCGTGGCGTCCTGGGAGACGAACTCCGACGCGCCGGACATGCGCACGGATGCCTCGTTAGGCGAATGTCCGGCGGGAGGCACGACCGAATCGTGCGATGGCGCCGCGACCGGCTTGTCCTGCTGGCCACTTCCCGACGCAGAATCCGTGAGCACGAAATTGCTCACCTTCCAGTTGGCGAGCAGCGACTTGAACGGGTTGGTGTCGCCCTGGAACGGATACGGGTCACCCGGCTTCGCCGCGGGATCGTTCTTCGCCCAATCGATTTGCGCGAAGCGTGACTTCGCGTACTCCTTGGACAGGAGCCCGCGCACCGGCTCCGCCGGCGGGAAGTACGGGTCGCCGTAGTAGAAATCACGATCGGCGAAGGCGAGGTTCATCGTCTGGTACAGTGTGTGAATGTACTTGGGCGAGTTGTAGCCCATGCTCTTCACATCCACGTTCTCCAGTATGTTGAGCGCCTGGAGCATCGCCGGCCCCTGCTGCCAGATGGGTAGCTTGTAGACTTCGATCCCCTTGTAGTTGGTATGCAGCGGCTCCTCGATGCGCACTTTCCAGTTGGCGAGATCGTCGCGCGTGAACAGACCGCCCTCTTCCCGCATGCCGCGCACGAGTTCGCGCGCGATGTCTCCCTTGTAGAACCGATCGTAGGCGGCGTAGATCGCCGCCTTACGTCCCTTCCCCTGTTCGAGCGCCTGCTGTTCCGCATCTACCAGTTTGCGCCACGTCGCGGCGAGATCCTTCTGGACGAAAATTTCGCCAGGCTCCGGCGCTTCGCGCGCCTCGCCCGGATGCGTGAGCATGACATCGCGTGCGTACTTCCACTTCGTGATCCAACCCTTGAAGTGCTCGATGGTATTCGAGAGCTCTCCTTCCATCGGGTAGCCGTCGGCCATCTGTATCGCCGGTGCCAGCACGTCCTTGAGCGAGAGATGTCCGTACTCGGCGAGCATCGTGAGCATGCCGCCTACTGTGCCGGGGGTGACGGCCGCGAGCGGCCCGTACTCGGGAGGGAAGCGGTAGCCCTTGCTATGGTAGAACTCGGCGGTTGCCCCGGTGGGCGCGACGCCCAAGGCGTCGATGCCGATCACCTTTTTCGTGTGGGGATTGTAGATCAGCGCCTGCGTTTCACCGCCGCACGACAGTGTGTCCCACATAGTGCAGCCGGCGGCGAGCATCGCGACCGCCGCATCCACGGCGTTTCCACCCTTCGCGAAGATGAGCGCGCCAGCCGTCGCTGACAGCGGCTTGCCGGTGATGGCGATCCAGTGACGCGCGTGGAGCGGTGGCTTTTCCGTCTGGGAATGCCGCGGGTCGGCGCTGGCGATGGGCTGTCCGGGGCGCAGCACGGGTTGCTGCTGCGCGACGAGTGGTAAGGCGAGCGCGAGCGCAGAAACGGCGGCGACAGCTGCCGTCGTGAGGCGAGTAGAGAAGGCCGACATGGCGATCCGGTCGCGGTGAGGTAGAACGACGCGCGTCGCCGGCGGCGGGCACGCTGGGGCGTTCAATGTGTGGCGCGTACAGGCGCGCCGCCAGCGGAGCCCCGGGCGGCGGTAACGCGCCGCGCGAACGTGGCGCCGCGGTTTGACGGGACCTGGTGCACGCGCACAATTTCCCGCACCACCATTTCGAGGGCTCCATGAGGCATCCGGTCATCGCGGGCGCAGCGATTCTGGTCACCATCGTTCTCACGGTGGCAGATGCCGGCGCGCAGCACGCGCCCAATACGCTCACGCCGCAAGAAAAAGCAGCAGGCTGGACGTTGCTATTCGATGGTCGCACAACGACCGGGTGGCGGGGCTACCGGGAGCAGGCGGGAGGGGGGGGGGCTGTTCCCGCCGGCTGGTTCGTCGAGGACGGCATGCTCATGAAGCGCGGGGAGACCGAGGACATCGTCACCACGGGGCAGTACGGGGACTTCGAGCTCGACGTCGACTGGAAGATCGGCAAGGGGGGGAACAGTGGAATCTTCTCTCGCGGCCCCGAGGAGTACGATCACATCTATTGGAGCGCCCCCGAGTTTCAGCTACTCGATGACGCGAACGCGCCCGACGGCAAGAGCCGTCTAACCGCGGCGGGCTCCGCCTACGCGCTGTATCCGTCCGCGGCGGGAATCGTGAAACCTGCCGGGCAATGGAACACGGCGCGGATCATCGTGAAGGGCGCGCACGTGGAACACTGGCTGAACGGCAAGGCGCTGCTCTCGTACGACCTGTGGAGCGCCGACTGGCGGGCCAAGGTGAAGACCAGCAAGTTCGCGGCGTACCCGAACTACGGTATGGCGAAGCGCGGCGTGATTGGAATTCAGGGCGACCACCCCGGACTGCTTGCGCTCCGGAACATCAAGGTGCGCGAACTGCGCTGAGCGACGCGGCAATTCGCCCCCTAACGGAGGCGCGGGAACGTGGTTTGCACGCGTACCGCGCGTCACGACGGTACCGCGCAGGCTGAGGCGCGGCACGCGCGGGAATGACCCATCGTGAGCGTATCGGTGGCGGCTATTTGCGCTTTGGATATCGACATCGCGATCGCGACAACCTATACTGGAGTGCGCGGTGCCGCACGGCGGTAGGCGGGCACTCGCCGGATGGTCCGTGCAGGATAGGCCGCAACGGCCCCATCCGTTAGGCGTAAGGCGACGGTGCAGCGCGGGACCGGCGCTCGGGACGGGTCATTCACCGGCTGGCTGATGTTGTTCGTGCAACGGGAAGACTACACGGCGGCATCGAGTTGGCGGCTGTTGGATTGGTGCCGTACCAGGGGTGCCGACGAGTTCTCGCTCGCGTTTCTCGGTCCGCCCTACCTTCCGGACACTGTCTGGGCCGAGTGGGACGTGCTGTTGGCGCCATTTCGGCGGCGGGTGGCAAGCGCGGGCGACCGGTGGGCGCTCACCGGCGAGTCGGCGGCGGTGCTCGAGCAGCTGCTGCCGGGTGGATTGTTGGGCGGGGGCAGCGCAGAAGGGGACCCCGCGATGGCTGCCGTTCGGGATCCAGCGGTTTACCGGGGTGGTTCGTTGTTACTGTCGGTGGACACCATGGTCGGCGAGGGGGCGTTTTCGTTGCGCCACGAAGACGAGGTCAGCCTGGAACGTGCGGGCCTACCCTTTCGCCGGACGGGCCGGGTACGCTAAATTGTATGCGGCGATGCCGGGGTCGCACTCAAGTGTTTCGCCGCGTTGGGCGGTTGGGCATCTCGGATGTCGTCTTGTCCCGCCGACGTATTGCCGGGAACC
The DNA here is from genome assembly GCA_025450035.1 of Gemmatimonadaceae bacterium. Lineage (GTDB taxonomy): Bacteria > Gemmatimonadota > Gemmatimonadetes > Gemmatimonadales > Gemmatimonadaceae > JADGGM01. The sequence continues at coordinate 4,275 of JANWIF010000011.1, read as the reverse complement.
GAATGCTGCCTGCCGTGTCTTACGGAATCATCCCGACTGGTCGGACGCGCTTGGAAGTGCGAAGTCGCGCGCATGTTGGATGCCGCACGCATCTTGCGTTGACCGACCTGGCAGTCGCAGCACGTCGCACCGTTCCACTGTCGAAGCGGCTGTTCAACTCATCACCCTAACACCGAGGGGTTCTTCATGCCCACCCGGGATCGATATCGTGAATACCGGGAGGACCAGACCACGATCTGGGTGAGCAAGGCGTCACGCGCCTTTCTCGACCGCGAGAAGAAGCATCCCCGCGAATCCACCACCATCGTCGTCGATCGCCTCCTCCGGGAGTTGCGGTCGCTGCGACGCCGGGAGAAGTAACGCCCGACGTGTGAGATCGCGGGACGAGTGACGAACGCGCAGTGTCGTTCTGGCTTCGATGAGACGACACTGCGCGTTCTCTCATCCACCGGTTGCTCCCCACGACCGCGGACGCTAGAGTCAGTACGATGCCCGCGTGTCTCTCCCCTGCTCTCACCCATTAATTCGTTCGTGACGCACCCACCGCCATCACCCGACGGGCGCTCCAATCCGCGCCGCGGATTTCTCGCGCAGCTCGCTGCCGGCATTGCCGCTATCGCGACGACGGGCGTCGTTGCCCGTCCACTCGCCGGCGCGGGGCGACGGCCGGACGCGCGCGCCGCACTGGACACCGCGTCGTCGCTGCCGCGCGGGCCGTGGGACATGTCCTGGGTGGACAGGATCACCGCCCAACGCCGGCAGATCTTCGATTCCCCGAACGTGTCCGACGGCGCCGCGCTCGGTAAGGCACAACTCTATCTCGCCGGATACCACGAGGTGTACGGTACAAGCGATGCCGACTTAAACGCGGTCATCGTGTTCCGACACCGCGCCATCCCGATGGTGCTTGCCGACTCCGTGTGGACACGCTACGACTTCGTCGGTCAATCCACGAAGCTCAAGGACCCCACCACGGGCGACAAGGCGAAGCGCAATCCGTTTCTCAATCCCAAACCCGACGACAAATACTCGTTAGTCTGGGCCGACGGCGGCTTGGACTCCTTGATCCGGCGCGGCGTCATCGTGCTGGCCTGCAACATGGCCCTCCAGGGGTTCGCCGATCAGATCGCCGATCACACCAAGCAGAAACCGGATGCTGTGCAGGACGAGCTCAAGCGCTCGCTCGTTCCGGGCGTGATCCTCATGCCCTCGGGAATCTTCGCGGTGGCTCGTGCAGAAGAGGCCGGATGCCACTACCTGGCCGCATCCTGAGTCGAGCAGGTGCGCGCGCTGCCGGCACCGACGCACTCCCACTAAGAGCGGAGATCCCCATGGGAACGACGGTCGTGCTCGCGCTCATCCTGCTTGGCGTAGTATCCCCAAGCCCTCGCTGAGCTCGGATCTCGTGCCATTTCCCAAGAAGGCGATTACGTTCTGGCCCATAGCGGCGTTCGTCGTGGCGGCCGACTGGATCACGAAGTCACTCGCCCTCGAATACTTGATCCCGCACCTGCCGCGGCACCTGGCGGGAACGCTGGTGCAGCTCACGCTGACGTTCAATCGCGGCACGGCATTTGGCATTGGTGCCGGTCCCTGGTCACGCCTGGTGTTGAGCATCGTAGTGGTGGTGGCGCTGATCGTGCTGTACAACATGTATCGGCACGCCGCACCGTCGGATGCCTGGTTGGGCGCTGCGTTGGGGCTGGTGTCCGGCGGCGCCTTGGGCAATCTGCTCGACCGGCTGCGCTCAGCGCGGGGTGTCGTGGATTTCATCGATGTCCGATTTGGCGCGTGGCACTTCTGGACCTTCAACGTGGCGGACGCGGGAGTGTCGGTGGGCGCGGTGTTGCTCGCCATCCTGCTCTGGCAGCGGGACAAAACGAAGTCCACGGAGCGAGCCCAATGATCCGCAAACTCAAGTCAGGCAACGTCGCGGGGTTCCGACCGCGGGCCATCTTGCTCACACTTTCGCCGTTGGGCGCATCATGACGATCAGGTCAGCCTCCGAGTTGACAGGAATGCAACGCGTCGGACGACTCGTGGCGCGCACGCTCGAGGCCATGCGTGGCGCGGTTCGCGTTGGTAACACAACCGGTGCCATCGATGACGTGGCGGCTCGATTTGCCCGCGCCGAGGGAGCGCGCTCGGCGCCCCAGCTGACGTACGACTTCCCCGGGTTTACTTGCATCAGCGTGAACGACGAGATCGTGCACGGCATTCCCGGGACTCGTGTGGTACGCGGCGGCGACGTTGTAAAGTTGGACGTGACACTCGAGCTCGACGGCTACATCGCCGATGCCGCGGTGACCGTGCTCGTCCCACCTGCGCTACTGCAGTCGCGTGCGTTGCAGCGCTGCGCGCGCCAGGCATTCACGACAGCTCTGCGCGCGGCGCACGCGGGCGCACCGGTGGCCGCGCTCGGCCGTGCGGTGGAACAAGAAGCCCTGCGTCACGGGTTCGCGGTAGTGCGCGAGCTCGCGGGGCACGGCGTGGGTCGCCGAATTCACGAAAGTCCATCGGTGCCCAACTGGTACGACCCGTCGACTCGCGGCGTGCTGTCGCCGGGCCTCGTGATCGCCGTCGAACCGATGGTGACGCCGCATCCCACGCGTGTGGTCGAGGAACGCGACGGATGGACACTCCGCACCGAGGACCGCAGTCTTGCCGCGCATCACGAGCACACAATCGTGATTCGGGAGGGCGCGCCCCTGGTGCTCACGGCAGCCTGACCAGCCGGTCGCGCATTCGCCTGGCCGCCCCTTTCAGGAGAGACAGACCATGGACGTCGAGCAATTCAATCTCGAGCTGCGAAAGTTTCTCAAGCGCTTCGGCGTCACCGCACAGCGTGAAATCGAGAAGGCGGTCGCGGATGGGATCGAGCACAACACGCTGCGCGGCACGGAGACGTTACCGGTGCACGCGGTGCTCTCCATTCCGGGTGTACTCTCAGAGATGCGCATCGATGGCGAGATTGCGCTCGCCGCTCGCAGCACGCCCTAGCGAACTCGTGCCACTCCAGGTAGGCCAACGGGCCACGCGCTCGCTGACGCTCGGGGCCGAGCAGGTTCGAGCGTTCGCCGAGCTCACCGGCGACTTCAACCCGCTGCACTTCGACGCATCGTTCGCCGCTCACACGCGTTTCGGCCGGCTCGTGGTGCAGGGCGGCCTCACGACAGGTCTGCTGCACGCACTGGTGGCGATGGACTTGCCCGGTCCGGGGACGGTGTTCCTCAGTCAGAACTGGAAATTCACCTCACCCGTGTACATCGGGGACACCATCACCGCCGTGGCGGAGGTGGTAAGCGTGCATCCCAGCAAACCGGTCACGCAATTGCGCATTGAGATTCGCACGCAAACCGGTGAAACGGTGCTGGAGGGAGAGGCATGGTGCTACACCTTTTCTCCCAACGGGTCGTAGGGAGTGGAGTGTGGGCGAACCGAGGGAGCGCCCTCGGATAGGGGATCGTGCTAGATTTGGGATAGCCTGTCGTTCGCGCGTTGAGCGCAGCGACAGTGGCTCCGCCCATAACTGCGTCCCGACTTCCCTGTCGGGCGCACCGATCGCGAGTTCCGAAATGCGCTCTCTCGACTCCTTCGGCAGTCGCTCGACTCTCGAGGTCGACGGCACGAGCTACACCATTTTCCGTTTGGACGCCCGCGCACGGGTTGCCGGTGCCCGCGTGGACCGATTGCCCATCACGCTGCGCATTCTGCTCGAGAATCTTCTCCGCAACGAGGACGACGCGTTCGTCAAGCGCAACGACATCGTCGCACTCAGCTCGTGGGACGTGACCGCGGAACAGGAACAGGAAATTGCGTTCCGGCCGGCTCGCGTGCTGCTACAGGACTTCACCGGCGTTCCGGCCGTCGTCGATCTTGCGGCGATGCGCGATGCGATCGCGCGAATCGGCGGCGACCCCAAGCGCATCAACCCGCTGCAGCCCGCCGACCTGGTGATCGATCACTCGGTGCAGGTCGACGAGTACGGCAGCGAAGCGGCGTTCCTGATCAACACCACCAAAGAGTTCGAGCGGAACCAGGAGCGCTATGCCTTTCTGCGCTGGGGGCAGCATGCGTTTCGCAACTTCAACGTCGTGCCGCCAGAGACGGGAATCTGCCACCAGGTCAACCTGGAATATCTGGGACGCTCGGTATTCAGCGCGACGGAGGACGGCGAACAGTTGGCGTATCCCGATTCCCTCGTGGGCACGTATTCGCACACGACGATTATCACCGGGTTTGGCGTGTTGGGCTGGGGGGTGGGAGGGATCGAAG
>JANWIF010000010.1 GCA_025450035.1 Gemmatimonadaceae bacterium | reverse complement strand
TGTAGATGATGGAGCCGTAGACTTCCGTGCTGCCGGCGGATTCGGCGAGGAAGAAGCCGTTGCCGCTATGGTCATGGCTCACCAGGTCGATGAATTTGTTATTCGCCCCGGCCACACTCACGCCAATTACGTCCTGCGTGGTGGTATAGGTGTTAGCGACCTCGAAGTCCCAGAACCAGGTGTAGCTGCCGTTGATGAGCATCGAGCCGTCGACGGTCTCCCGCTCGCCCGGATACTTCCGGACCGTGATCGGGGCTGCCGCGCTGCCGGTGAGGGTGCTGGTGAAATCGCCCGGATAGGTCCCGCCGCGCAGCCACACCGTATCCCCGGGCTGGATCTTCCCGCCCCCGCCCGCCAACGCCGGCGCTAAACTCCACGGCGCTGCCGCCGTCCCACTCCCCCCGCTCGTCCCCCCCGGCGCCACGTACCACCCCCCATGCGTCCCCGTCCCCCCCGTCGCCGGCGGAACGGTGATGCTCGCCGTGCCTAACTTTCCGCCGCTGGTTGCGGTAATGGTTGCTCCACCGGCGGCGACGCCCGTGACGAGGCCTGACGACGACACAGATGCGATGGACGCGATGCTCGTGCTCCATGTGACCGCACGGCCCGTGAGCACATTCCCAACCGAATCTTTGAGTGTGGCGGTGAGCTGCTGTGATCCCCCAATGGCCACCGTAGCCGATGACGGCGCCACGGTAACGCTTGCCACAGGTGCGATTGGCGACGTGACGGTGATCACTGAAGTCCCGCTCTTCCCTTCGCTCGTCGCCGTGATCGTTGCTGAACCTGCGGCAACAGCGGTGACAAGGCCCGAGGCCGAAACCGTGGCGACGGCGCTCTTGTTGCTGGCCCACGTGATGCTGCGACCGGTGAGCGCGTTACCCCCAGCGTCACGCAGCGTGGCAGTGAGTTGCTGTGTAGCACCCACGAGCAGAGTCGCAGTTGTCGGTGCCACGGACACGGTGGCTACCGGCGCAACGCTAACTGTGATAGTTGCCGAGTCAGTCTTCCCTTCGCTGGTCGCGTAGATATTCGCACTTCCCGCCGCGACGCCGGTCACGAGCCCGGACGCCGACACGCTGGCGATGGCCGACGTACCGCTTCTCCACGTAATGGAGCGACCGATGAGCTGCTTGCCGTTGGCATCATAGGTAGCCGCGTTGAGCTGCACCGTGCTGCCCACGACTACGCTGGCGGTACTCGGCGTCACGTTTACAGACGCCACCGGCGGAATGGAAACGAGAATAGTCGCGGTGCCACTCTTACCGCCGGTCGACGCGGTAATAGTGATGGTGCCGGCACTGATGCCAGTGACGAGGCCTGACGACGACACGGTGGCCACGCCCGTGTTTGACGACGCCCATGTTATGGTGCGACCACCGAGCGTGTTGCCGCTCGGGTCCTTGGGTGTGGCCGTAAGTTGGGTGGTCGCACCGATCACCACAGTGTCCGACGTCGGAGTCACGTCCACCGAGGCGACAGTCGCCGGCTGCACCACAACGGTGACAGTGGATGTGCCGCTCTTACCCTCGCTTGTCGCCGTGATTGTCGCGCTTCCCGCGCCGACGGCCGTGACACGGCCGGCAGAGGAGACGGTGGCGGCGGTGCTGGTGCTCGTGCTCCAGGACACGATGCGTCCGGTGAGCACGGCCCCATTCTGGTCGCGGAGTGTTGCTGTGAGCTGCGCGTTACCACCGCTGTCCAGCGTAACGGACGCTGGTGCAACCGAGACGCTGGCGACCGGCATATTCGACACGCTGACTGACGCCGAACCGGACTTTCCTTCGGAGGAGGCAGTGATGGTCGCCGAACCCGGTGCGACTGCAGTTACCACGCCGGCGCTCGAGACGGTTGCTACGCTCTGGTTAGATGAAGACCACGTGACGGAGCGACCTGTGAGCGTCGCGCCAGTGTTGTCGCGCAACGTGACAGTGAGCTGAGCCGACTGGGTGGGGAGCAACGAAACGCTCGAAGGACTGACGCTGACCGTGGCCACCGGCGCGTTCGACACTGTGATAGTCGCGGTGGCGCTGATGCCTTCGGATGTAGCAGTTATCTGCGTGGTGCCCTGCGCGACTGCGGTTACCACGCCACTGGATGAAACGCTTGCGATCGCAGCGTTTGCGCTGGCCCAGGTGATCGTGCGGCCGGTGAGCGCGTTCCCTTGGTCGTCGCGCGGCGTTGCGGTGAGTGCAAGGGTCTGACCAACGTTGAGCGACGCGCTGGCGGGGGAGAGCCCCACTGTGGCCACCGCTGGTGGCACAACGGTCACACTCGCCGACCCGGCCTTGGAGTCGCTCGTCGCGGTAATGAGTGTGCTCCCCAATTTCTTCGCGGCGACGGTACCGTCACCTGAAACGGTGGCAATCGTCGTGTCGGAGCTGTTCCACGCCACCTGCGTGCCGCTCATCGGATTGCCGGACTGATCGAGGATCACCGCGTCGAACGAGAAGTGTTTACCGAGCGGAACGTTGGCCGAGGCCGGTGTGACCGCGACCGCCGTCACCGAATGCGGCGTATCGAGCTGGGGAGAGACGGTGTCCAAGCAGGCCACCGCGACCAACGCGAGGAGGAACACGGCGGTGGAGCTCGCGCGATAATGGAGACGCATGCCAAACTCCTCTCTGAAGGATCCGTTCGGCGGCTCGACTGGCGTGGCGCGAACAGCGCGGTAGCCTCGTAGCTTTGCGTCGCCGGCTTTCGCCGGGTTTGCCGTTGTCGCGGCCCCTCACAGACGGGGGCGTGCGGTGGTGTCTTGAACTCGTGCTGGTATTGCGTTGTCATCGAGTGACGGACGCGAATCACTGCGCGTAACTCTCGTCACAACGCCCGACATACAACGATGCAACCATATTATTACAGGGCCCAGACCTTGATGAGGTACGCGATGAAATTCGTTCCATTCGGGGTGCGCACGTTGACAAGAATCCATCGAGAGCGATCGCTGTTGTGGCTGGCAGTGCATCGCGCGCCGGTGTGTTGATGACGCATCCCCGCGTGTTGCTGGTGGGAAATTTTCTCTCGGGGACGCGCGCCAACCGCGGCGTCTGCGAGGAGTTGGCCTTGCATCTTGCGAACGCGGGGTGGGCGGTGGTCACGGCGTCGTCGCGCCCAGGGCGCGCGGCGCGATTGATCGACATGGTGGGCACGGCCTGGCGCCAGCGCTCGACCTACGACGTCGCCCAAGTCGACGTTTATAGCGGGGCGGCGTTCGTATGGGCAGAAGCCGTTGCGGCGACGCTGCGTGCGGCGCGCAAACCATTCGTTCTCACGCTGCACGGGGGGAACCTACCATCATTCGCGCGACAGTGGCCACGCCGTGTGCGGCGGCTCCTGCGAGGGGCGGCCGTCGTGACCACGCCTTCGCGCTATCTGCTGGAGGCCCTGCGCGCCTACCGTGATGACTTGCTGTTGCTGCCCAACGCGATCGATCTCTCTCAATATCATGCACGAGTACGCGGGCCGGTTGCACCGCGGCTGGTCTGGTTGCGCGCGTATCACGAGATTTACAATCCGGTGCTGGCGATCGAAGCTACCGCGGCGGTAGCGGAGTGGGCGCCGCAGGTCCACCTGGCCATGGCGGGCGCTGATCGTGGGGATGGCACGTTCGAACGTACGCGCGCTGCGCTCGAGTCGCGCGGGTTGGGCGATCGCGTAACACTGCGCGCCGGTGTGGCAAAAGCAGATGTGCCGGCGTGGCTCGATGCTGGCGATGTGTTCCTCAATACGGCCAACATTGACAACACCCCTGTGAGCGTGATCGAGGCGATGGCGTCCGGGCTATGCGTGGTCAGCACGAACGTGGGGGGGATACCGTATTTGCTGGACGCTGAGCGTGACTGCCTCCTCGTTCCACCTAACGATCCGTCGGCAATGGCGGAGGCGGTGCGTCGCCTAGTACGTGATCCGGCCTTCGCTGAGCGGCTGTCGAACGGCGCGCGTGCAAAGGCCCGTCAGTTCGACTGGGAGGCTGTGCTCCCACGCTGGGGTGACATCTTGACGAGCGCTGCAGCGCGGGGAACGCTCGCGCGGTGAGCGCATCACTCGTTCGACTCTATCACATTCTCCCATCGCCCCTTCGGTCCGCCGCCGCTGCCGCGCGCGGCGCCTACTTGCGTTCGTGGCGGTATGGCCCGGACACGGAACGACAGGTTGAGGCGGCGCTGGCGAGGGAGCATTGGAACGCCGATGCGTGGACGGTATGGCGTGAGGAGCGGCTCGCTGCGCTGTTGCATCGCGCGGCAACGCGCGTTCCGTACTACCGGGCGCAATGGGCGGAGCGTCGTCGAATGGGCGATCGTGCGTCGTGGGAAGTGCTCGCCAATTGGCCGGTGTTGGAAAAGGCACCGCTCCGGGCCACGCCGGCTTCATTCGTGGCCGATGACTGCCGTCTCGGCGCGATGTTCCACGAGCATACGAGCGGCACCACTGGGACGTCGCTCGATCTCTGGTGGAGTCGCGACACAGTGCGTGCGTGGTACGCGCTGTTCGAGGCGCGATGGCGGCGTTGGTATGGCGTTAGTCGCCACGATCGTTGGGCGATCATCGGCGGACAGCTCGTAACGCCAGTGTCACGCCGACGGCCACCGTTCTGGGTATGGAATCCAGCGCTTCACCAGTTGTACCTCTCGGCCTACCATCTGGCGGCGGACCTCATCCCTCACTATCTGCGGGCGATGCGCCACTACCGGGTTCGCTACGTATTCGCTTATCCATCGGCGCTATATGCACTCGCCTCAGCGGCCGATCCAGCGGAGGCTAAAGCACTCCGGCTCGAAGTGGCGATCGCGAACGCAGAACCGGTGTTCGAGCATCAGCGAGACGCGATCGAGAGCACGTTTGGCTGTCCGGTTCGTGAGACGTACGGCATGTCGGAGATCGTCGCGGCCGCGAGCGAGTGCGAGGCGCGTCGGCTGCACTCGTGGCCAGAGGTGGGCATTGTCGAGGTTCTGGATGATGACATCGGATTGCCTGCGGGACGAACGGGCGACCTCGTAGGCACCGGATTGGTGAACGCGGACATGCCGCTCATCCGCTATCGCGTGGGGGATCGCGGGGCATTGGATCCGGATGCCGGTGCATGTCTATGCGGGCGAACGTTGCCGCGATTGGCAACCCTCGAGGGTCGAATCGATGACGTGCTCTACACGCGTGATGGCCGCGCGGTGGGGCGAATGGATCCCGTGTTCAAGAGCAGGTCGCCGATTCTCGAAGCGCAGATCGTGCAGGACGCACTCGACCATATCCGCCTGCTTGTTGTGCCGTCAGCAGACTATTCCGATGCAGATGGTGCGCAGGTGGCCGAGCGGATCCGCGACCGGTTGGGCGACGTGACCGTCGTGGTGGACACGGTACCGAGCATCCCGCGGACGGCGAACGGGAAGCTGCGTGCCGTCGTCTGCGCGATTCCTGCGGACCAGCGTCGTCTCCTGGGCTCAGCCGCGAGGCGCGGTTCGTGAAACTCGCAATTCTTACACAGTACTATCCGCCGGAAATCGGTGCACCGCAGCGCAGGCTCTCGAATCTGGCCGGACACTTCGTGCAGGCGGGGCACGATGTTCAGATCCTGACGGCGATGCCTAACTATCCGCTCGGCCGCGTCTACGAGGGCTATGGAGGAGTCGTGCGACGAGAGGAGCTCGATGGTGTGCGCGTGACGCGCACGTGTATCTATCCCACCCAACGCACGGATTTCACGCACAGGTTGGCGAGTTATTTTTCGTTCGTCGTATCGTCATCGGCGATCGGAACCGTAGCGCTCGAGCGACCCGACTTCTTGCTGGTCGAGAGCCCGCCGCTGTTTCTGGGACTCGCCGGCGGGTGGCTGAGCCGGGTCAAGCGAACGCGGATGATTTTCAACGTGTCCGATCTGTGGCCAGAGACCGCGGTCCGGCTGGGTGTCGTGCGGAGAGGAAGCACCATGCACCGCGTGAGCACCTGGCTGGAACGACATTGCTATGACGCAGCATGGTTGGTGACCGGGCAGAGTCGCGAGATTATCGCAGACATTCGCGCGCGCTTTCCCAAGAGCCAGACGTATCACTTGTCTAACGGTGTGGATTGTGGGGCGTTCGGAGCCGAACGTGCCACGGCGGATGCGCGCGCAACACTCGGCGGTGATGGGCGCTGCGTGGTATTGTACGCTGGGCTTCATGGCATCGCCCAGGGGCTCGACCAAGTGATCGATGCCGCCGCAGCAATGCGCGGCGAGGATGGTCCGGATTTCGTCCTGGTGGGCGACGGTCCCGTCAAGGCGCAGTTAGTCGCAGACGCAGAGCGCCGACAGCTTCAGAGCGTGCGATTTCTCGCCGCACGCCCCGCGGACGCGCTGCCACCCTTGCTGGCGGCGGCGGACATTCTGGTCGTGCCGCTTGGCCTCGGAATACCAGGAGCGGTGCCGTCGAAACTCTACGAGGCAATGGCATCAGCTCGGCCCATCGTACTCGTGGCCAGCGGCGAGCCCGCGTCCATCGTGCAAACGCATCGCGCTGGATTGGTGGTTGCGCCGAAGGACACCGATGCGCTGGCCGGTGCGCTGCGCCGGTTGCGCGACAACCCCTCGTTGCGGGCCGAACTGGGTGAGAATGGCAGGCGTGCCGCGGAGCGATTTTTCGACCGCGCCGAGATCGCGCGGGAGTTCATTTTGCACCTCCAAAATGCCCTCACCTATTAGGCCTGTCGGCCCGGTTGCTGCGCGTGTGTCGGATGGAACCCAATCGATGCGGCGATGCTGCAACACTTCCTGCAAGGTCTGAATCGCCGTCCCGCCACCGATTGAGTTGAGCCAGAATTGAGGCTATTAACCCACAAATTTGGACATCTTTTCCTCTCTTGACCCTTCCTTAGGGAACCCTTATGCTGGGGACCAGAAACGGTTAGAAAGCCCTAAGATTTGCGATGTAGCAGGCGTGTTGCAGAAGCACTGCCCCGTCTGCTTTTTCTCCGAGCCGGAACGGTAAACGATGTACAGCTCAGACTCCAAGGTCACTGCTTCCTCCGCGGGCGCGTCCAGCGATGTTCGGCAGCGGACATCCGCCCCGGCGATGCCAGCCGCAAGGCGGGTGTCGGGAGGAGGAGAGCGCGTAACTAGCATTGCGACGTACCGCGACGATGTGGCGCCAACACGTCCAGTTGGGCGCGCCGGAATCTACGTTCCGCGACGCGAGTTTCTCGCGTTCTCGCCTCCGGTCGTCGGGGAGGAAGAGGTGCGCGAAGTCGTAGACACGCTGCGTTCAGATTGGCTTACCACCGGCCCCAAGACACGCCGCTTCGAGCACGACTTCGCCCATCACGTCGGTGCAGCGGGCGCGCTGGCGCTCAACTCGTGTACGGCCGGGTTGCACACGGCGTTGGCGGCGCTGGGGATCGGGGTCGGCGACGAAGTGATCACGACGCCAATGACATTCGCGGCAACTGTGAATGTGATCGAGCACGTGGGCGCACGTCCTGTGCTGGTGGACGTTGAGCCGGACACGCTGAATATCGATCCGGAAGCGATCGAGCGGGCCATCACTCCGCGCACTCGTGCCATCATGCCGGTGCACTACGCGGGGCATCCTGCGGAGCTGGATGCGATCAATGCGTTGGCTGCCGAGAACGAACTGTTTGTCATCGAAGACGCGGCGCACGCGCTCCCGGCGAGCTATAAGGGGCGCATGATCGGCTCGGGGCGTAATCCCACGGCATTCAGCTTCTACGCGACGAAGAACCTCACGACGGGCGAAGGTGGTATGCTCACCGGCAGCTCCGAGTTTCTGGAGCGCGCCCGGCCGTACAGCTTGCACGGCATGACGCGGGACGCTCTGACGCGGTATGCAAAGGGCGGAAGCTGGCGCTACGAGATTCTCGAACCCGGCTTCAAGTACAACATGACGGACATTCAAGCCGCGATGGGACTGTGCCAGTTGCGCAAGCTGGACCGGTTCGACCATCGCCGGCGTGAAATCGTATCCGCCTACAACGCGGCGTTCGATGACGAGGATGCGCTGGAATTGCCAGTCGAGCGAGGCGACGTACGCCACGCGTGGCATCTCTACGTGCTCCGACTGAACGCGGATGCGCTGACCATCGATCGGGATCGGTTCATCGATGAGCTGACAGACCGGAACATCGGTACATCAGTGCACTTCATTCCGGTGCACGTACATCCGTATTATCGCGATCGGTATGGCTACGAGGACACCGATTTTCCGGTAGCGTTTTCGAATTTCGAGCGCATGCTAAGCCTGCCGTTGAATCCGCGGCTCAGTGCACTCGACGTGGAGGACGTAATCGAGGCCGTGCTGGACATCGTTCGCACGTATCGTCGTTGAGCACCACGCGGCGAGTTGTCGATGTCGCGGGAGCGACGCTTGGCCTGCTATTGCTGTGGCCGGTGTTCGTTGCGATCGCGGGTGCAATCGCGCTCGAAGATGACGGACCGGTGTTCTTCCGTCAGAGCCGGGTGGGCGTCGGCGGCCGGCTGTTCGGCATCTGGAAGTTTCGCACGATGGTTTCGGACGCCGAGCAATGTGGACGCCAGCTTACGGTGGGAGATGATCCGCGCATCACGCAGGTGGGCTGCTGGCTGAGGCGTGCGAAGCTGGACGAGTTGCCGCAGCTGTTCAACGTACTGTGCGGCGATATGGGCTTCGTCGGACCGCGCCCCGAAGTGCCGCGCTACGTGTGTTTTTACACTGAGGCGCAACGGCAAGTGCTGGCGCTGACGCCAGGCATCACCGACCCCGCGTCGTTAACATATTTCGATGAGAGTGGGCTCCTAACCGGGGCACCGGACCCGGAACGGGTGTACGTCGAGCGTATCATGCCGGAGAAGATCCGCCTGAACCTCGAGTACGCCACACACCGGTCGCTGTGGGCAGATCTGCGTGTGGTGGCATCGACGGTGGGAAGAGTGCTAACCAGCGGGGCACGACGGATGCGGTCCAGTGCACCGATCGGTTCCGCTCTCCTTCCATAGGCGGCGTCGCGCCCATGTTTCCAACGCGTCTGCTGCGCCACCGCCGGCTCTTGATTCTGGCGGCGCATGCTCTGCTGGCGGTGATGGCGTACGCGGCGGCTTTTGTGCTGCGCTTCGACGGCAAGCCGCCGGCGAGCGCTGTCTCCGCGTTCGTGAACACGTTGGGTGTGCTGGTGGTTCTGCGACTGGCGGCGTTCGTCGCGTTCGAGCTGCATCGTGGCTTCTACAAGCACTTCGGACTCGTCGACTTGATTACCCTGGCCAAAGCGGTGACGGCGGGGAGCGTAGCCTTTGTCGTGGCGCTCTTGGCGTTAGGCTGGTGGGGAGCGGTTCCGCGCTCGGTGGTGGTGATTGAATGGATGATCACGCTGCTGCTCGCGGGAGGCGAGCGCCTCGCCGTGCGCTACACGCTGGAGGGCCGCCTGTCGCGGCTAGCTCGACGCGGGGCACGTGGGAAGCGTGTGCTCGTCGTCGGAGCGGGAGAGGCGGCCGAGCGTTTGCTGCGTCAGTTGAGTCACGACGTGGATGGGAGAATGAACGTGGTGGCGCTGCTGGACGATGATCCGGGCAAGCAGCATCGTTCGCTCCATGGCGTGCCAGTTGCAGGAGAGGTGAACTGCCTGGACGCGGTGGTGCGCCGCCAGCAAATCGAACTCGTTGTGATTGCCATCTCCAGTGCATCGCCAGAGCAGATGCGACGCATCGTGGAGCGATGCCTTCAGCTGAAGGTGGAGTTCAAGCGGCTCCCATCGATGCGGGAGATGCTCCAAGGAAGCGCCAAGGCTGGCGTGCTGGCGGATGTGCAGCTGGAGCACTTGTTGGTCCGCGAGCCGGTCGCGTTTGACGAGGAGCGGGTGTCACGCGACCTGGGCGGCAGCGTGGTGTTGATCACCGGGGGCGCCGGCTCTGTGGGTTCTGAGTTGGCGCGCCAGATCGCGAGGGCTGGGCCAGCCAAGCTTGTGCTGGTGGAGCAGGCCGAGAGCCCGCTGTACTTTGTCGACTTGGAGCTTCGGAAGGCGCATCCGGATCTCGAGGTAGTACCGGTGATCGGCGACATTGCGGATCAGGAGACGGTGGAGCGGATATTCGCGGAGCACCGTCCCGATCACGTCTATCACGCCGCGGCGTACAAGCACGTGCCGCTAATGGAGTGCAACATTCGGGAGGCGGTGCACAACAACGTGTGGGGTACGTTGTGCGTCGCCGAGTGCGCCGCGCGGTGGGGGGCGCGGAAGTTCGTGCTCATCTCCACGGACAAGGCAGTGCGGCCTTCAAGCGTAATGGGCGCAACGAAGCGAGTGGCAGAGCGCATCGTGCTTGGCTGGCCCTCGCTCCGCTCGTCCGAGACTGAGTTCCACGCCGTGCGCTTCGGAAACGTATTGGGAAGCGATGGGAGCGTAGTGCCGCTGTTCCAGAGACAGCTCGCGGCCGGTGAACCGTTGACAGTGACGCACCCAGACGTTCGACGCTACTTCATGACCATCTCGGAGGCCGCGCAACTCGTGCTGCACGCGGCTGCGCTGTCCGACGCAGCCGGGCGGATTACGATGTTGGATATGGGCGAGCCCATTCGCATACTGGACCTTGCCGAGAACCTTGTGCGGCTGTCGGGTCTGGAACCCTATCGCGACGTGCAGATCGTATTTACAGGGTTGCGGCCAGGCGAGAAACTGCACGAAGAGTTGAGATCCGCTGGGGAGTGCACCGTCCCGACGACAGTTGAGAAAGTGAGTATCGTGCAGACGGATGAAGTCGATGGGGCGGGTGTGCAACAGGGTGTTGAGCGACTGCTCGCGAGTGCGTTGCGGGGCGAGGCAAGTGCGTCGTTGTCCGCGTTACGGGAGCTTGTACCTGAGTGCGTGCCACCATTACGGGGCATGGGGGTTGCCACTCCTACGAGCACACTACCATCTCGGGAGCGGGCCACGCGGGCAGTCGCTCGATTGGCCACGGGACGGTAAGCGGAGCGACGGGCAGCCTTGTACCGAGGGCGACGCACCACCTGCCCTTGGAGCTACGATAGGCTAAGCTGAAAGAGCGCTGCTCCGCTACGCCGTGAGTCTCATTACCGTCGGTGTTCGATGCCTGAATATCTGCCTCCTGGAAATCGGCGACCCGTGCCGGCGGTGCGCTCGGCGCCAACAGCTGGGCGGCGCGACTACGAGCGCGCGGATGACGAGCCGGCGCTCGCGCCGATGGATCTGCGGCAGATTCTCACGATGCTTCGTCGTCGCGTGTGGTTCATCGTCGCGGTCACAGCGGCATGCGGCGGCGCGGCCACCTGGGTCGCCTTCAACACATCGCCAATCTACAGGGCAACGGGTACCGTGCGACTCACGGATACCCGCCAGCAGCTGACCGGGGGTCTGGTCGACCCGGCGGCGAGCGGCGGAGGGTTCCGGCAGTCGTCGGACCCGGTTATGTCCGAGATTGCGGTGCTTACGAGCCATGCCGTCATCGGCAAGGTCGTGGACAGTCTGCCAAGTCTTCGCATGCGAACGAGCGGCTTTTCACGCCTGTTACTGAAGGATTTCGACCTTGATGCTGCGGCGCGGGACTCCATGTACTCGTTCGCAATAGGGCTTGCGTTCGGACCGCACGAAGTCACGGCCACGGGGGTCGACGGGAGGACGGCACGTGCCGCGTACGGGATGCCGCTTTCAATCTCGGGAGCACACTTTGCGATTGTCAGCCGGCCGCGCGAGGCGCAAGGGAAGCTGACGATAACGCGCCGCGATGACGCCGTGGAAGGCCTGTCTGGGAAGATTGAAGCCAAGCCGCGCGAGAATACGAATGTCATCGACGTGTCTTTCGAGTCGACCGATCCCGTCTTGGCGCAACGCTTTGTGAACACGCTCGTTGCGGTGTTCCAGATGAACAGCGTGGAGATTTCTGCTCAGCAAGCCAGGCTTCGACGCCAATTCGTAGAGTCGCAGTTGCGACAGAACGATTCGCTACTGTCGGCAGCGCGGTTCGCGCTGAGCGGTTTTCGCAGCCACGAGAAGGCGTATAGCGCGCGTGAGAAGTTCACCGCGCAGGCGAGCGACCTCAATCAGGTGCAGCAGCAGATCCAGGATCTCGACTTGCAACAGCGCTTGTATACGTCGGTGCTTCAAGCACTCGGTCAAGGAAAAGGAAGGGAGAGTCTTCAGCAGTTGGGCGCGCTGCTCTCGTCGCAAGGCACGGCGGCAAGCCCGATTGTGACTGATTTGTACATGCAGATGGTGCACTTGCAGGGTGCGCGCGACTCGTTGGTCACAGCGGGACGTGCGCCAACGAACCCTGACGTGCAGCGTATCGACACGCTCATGGCCACGTCGTCATTGCGGCTCAGGACGACCTTGCAGGGTATCGTTGCGACGCTCGCCACGAGATTGACGGCGCTGCAACAGACCAGGGCGCAGAGTTCAGCGGACCTGTCGGCCATACCGGCATCGGACGCCGATGAAGCACGCCTAACGGAACGCGAGTCGGCGTACCAGAAGGTGGCCGATCAGTTGCGCGATGAGCTGCAGCGAGCGCGGCTATCCGAGGCAGCCGAGGTGGGATCGGTCGAGATCGTGGACAACGCGATGCGCCCGCGCGCCCCCATCGGAACGGGAGGCAACAAGAAGATTCTGTTTGGCGCGCTTCTGGGGCTGTTCTTCGGCGCGGGGTGTGCCTTAGTGATCGAGCACCTCGACCAGTCCATTCGTGGACGGGATGACGTCGAGACCACACTCCAACTTCCCGGGTTGGCGGTCATTCCACGCCTCGAGAAAACCGCCTTGGCCAAGGGCGTCCGACACATGTTAGGCAACGGCAACACGGCCGTCGCAAAGGGCGGCGCCAAGGCGGTGTCTGGTGCGCTCGTGACGGTGAAGGACTCGCGGTCGGTCGGGGCCGAAGCGTATCGCACGCTGCGGACGAAGTTGCTGTTCTCGCGGGCGCTGAGTTCCCTCAAGACGATCGTCGTCACGAGTCCGTTCGCGCAGGAAGGCAAGTCGACGGTGGCGGCGAATCTGGCCACGACGTTCGCGCAGCACGGGATGCGCACCCTGATCATCGACTGCGACCTGCGGCGGCCGACGCAGCACGAGATCTTCGGCGTGTCGAGCAAGCCGGGCCTAACCGAACTGCTGATGTCGGAAGCGCTGATCCCCGGAGCGGGGCGCCGGACGAGCATCGAGAATCTGTCGCTCATCACCGCCGGCGCGCTGCCGCCCGATCCCCCGGAGCTGGTGGGAAGCACCCGGATGCGCGCGCTGCTCGAGAAGTTAGGCGAGACGTTCGACGTGATCGTGCTGGACACGCCGCCGGTATTGCCGGTGGCGGATTCGGCGATCCTGGCGTCGCTGTCGGACGGCGTCCTGCTGGTGGTGCGCGCGGGCCAGACGGATCGGCGGGCGGCGCAGTTGGCGGTGCAGCAACTGCAGGACGTGGATGCGCGGATCCTGGGCGCGGTGCTCAACGATCCGAACGAACAGGTGCCGATCTACGACCAGTACGGGTACGCCACGTACTACGGCTACGCCAACAAGGAGTAGCGCGCAGGAACGGGATGCGATGCACAACGGCCCGGCGTCGTGAGGCGCCGGGCCGTTGTGCATCGCCTCACGGCGCGCCGGTCCGCCATGCGGGGTACACGTTGGTTCCGCTGCCGCTCGTGAGCTGGGTGAGCAAGGCGCCATTCACCCCAATAGTGAATACCTGCCACGCGCCGTCGCGTTGGGCCATGAACGCCAGCTTCCCGCCGTCGGGCGACCACGCGGGAATGGATGACCAGTCGGTGCCGTCGGTCACGGTGACGTCACCCGAGCCATCGGCGGCCATCACGTGAATGCGCGCATTGCCGGTCGATGGCGCGACGACGTACGCGATGCGCGTTCCGTCGGGAGAATACACGGGCGCGGTGGCGGGATCGGTGGAGCTGGTGAGCGGGGTGGCGTCCGTGCCGTCGGGAGACATGGTGTAGATCTGCGGTGTGCCGGTGCGCGCGCTGGCGAACGCGATGCGCGTCCCATCGGGCGACCACGTGGGGTGTTCGTCTCCCGCGACATCGGCGGTGAGACGCGTGAGACCGGAGCCGTCGGCGTTCACCACGTAGATGGCGAGAAAGCCGTCGCGTGCTGACTCGAACGCGATGCGCGTCCCATCGGGCGACCACGCGGGAAAGAAATTAAACCCGCCGGCGCTGGTCACGGAACGAATTCCGCTTCCGTCGGCATTCATGGCATAAATCTCGTAGTTGCCACCACGATCGGTGGCGAACGCGATGCGTGCGCCATCCGTTGTCCACGACGGCGTGATGTCGTTGGCGGTGCCATCGCTGAGTGGTGTCACGGAATCGCCGTCGCTCCGTATCGAATAGATCTGGTTTCGACCGGTGCGTTCGGACACGAACGTCAGTTTCCGCGCCGTGCAACTCACGTAGAAGGTGACGGTGTCCAAACCGAAGGGGGTGAGGGTCACGGACACGGGACCAGGGCCGTCGAGGGTACAATTCGCCGCGAGGCCGCCGATGGCGACCTGGTGGTGGCCAAAGGGGACGGCGGTCCACGCATGCGTGGAGGAATCACCGAGCGTTACCGGCGCATTCTGGTCGATGGCGACGAGGTAGCCATCGGCATCGCGATCGACACCGGTCGTTCTGGTGAGGACGCGGAGTGTTGCGGTGGACACATTGGTGTCGTGGCACGCGAGTGTAACGGCACACGAAGCGACGATGGCGAGCGTTCGCGCGATGAAGCGGGCGGCGTGCAAGTGGATATCGTGCGGCATGGCTCCTCCCTCGAGGCGGGGACGCGCAACACCTCCACTGGTACGACCGTTGGTCATCCATTCGGGTCACACACATGCACCGCGCACGCCGTACGGCGTGCGCGGTGCATGTGTGTGCCGGCGATCACGATTGTCTATCGCTGGATAAAGAAAATTCTATGGCCGAGCTCGTAGCCTATTGGGTCCCATATATTACCTTCATCGCATATCGGATCGTTCGTCGGGTTCGCCGGCCAACGACGGCGCGGGTCGCGCTGTACGATGGTGCCGGTGGCGTGATGGATCCGAGGATACCTCAATTCGTAGGAGCGACGATGGCCAACATGAACCACATGTCCAAGAGCAATCGAGGCTTCGCGGCGATGGATACCACGAAGCAGCGCGAGATCGCCAGCAAGGGTGGGCGGGCAGCCCATGCACAGGGCACCGCGCACGAGTTTTCGCCGGATGAGGCCCGTGAGGCAGGGCGCAAGGGCGGTATGGCAGTGAGCCGCGACCGCGATCATATGTCATCGATCGGACGAAAGGGCGGTGAAGCCCGTGGTGCGGCGCGCCGGGTCGGCGTATAGCCGAGCGGGGCTAGCAGCCGCTTTCTAGCCCGCGACGGCACGAGGGGCGACGGGAGAAAGGTACAGTCTCCCGCCGCCCTCGATGTCACGGAAAGCGATACGAGGTGAAATCCTTCCAGAGCTGTTCGATGGTCGCCGGCTGGAGGGGGAACGTCACTGGTTTGTTGGGCGCCGCTGCATCGACGATGGTCACCGCGTAGTTGGCTGTCGTTCCCACCGCGCGCGGCGCGAAATCCCGAATGCGATACACATAGATGCCCTGCATGGGCACCACTCGTCTGCTGGCGCGCATCTCATCCACGTTCAGCACCGCGGGGACCACGACTTTCTCCACCGGCACGATGGGTACGCCGTCGCGGGTGATGACCATCGACTTGAAATTGCCGTCGTCGAAGCTCTGGAGCTTGTCGGCGTCGTAGAACGGAAACGCCGCGGCTTCGGGCATCACGTTCACGATCACCACGGCGCGGCGGTCGTCCAGGTAGTCGCGCCAGTCGCGCCACCCTTCGATGGGATCGATGCGCCGCCACTGCGCGGCCTTACCCGGGTCGTGTTGTTTGCGATCCGCCAGCGCGCGGTCGGCTTGTTTCTGGCGCCAGGCCATGATCTGCGGCGTCATGACGAGAACGCGGAACGGACCGGCACCGGTGCGATAGGTGTGAAGATCCAACGTGGCGAGACCGCTCACCGCGTCGATCGGCGGTTTGGGGAACGGGTCGGTGGGCAGCACGGGCAGCAGCGAATCGCTGAGCGGGTGCGACGCGAGCGATGGGAGTGAGTCGCGCGCACGCGCGAGCGCGGCGGCAACGAGCGTCACGGACACCGAGGACGCCACGCGCGGACCGGCGCCGGCGTCCTGCAGCGCGAGCTCGCTTTCTTTTGTGCTGTTCAATCCAATCACGTAGCCATCGAGATTGAGCAATGGACCGCCGGTGTTGAGCCAGTTCACGCCGGCGTCGGTGACGACAGACCGATTGTCGGCAGAGCTCACGATGCCGATGGACAGCACGGACAGATGATTGAGCGGTGAGCCGAGTGCGAGCACGCGATCGCCGGCGGCGGGCGCGGTGCTCGCGCTGCTGTCGAGCAGCGGAAGCACGGTGCAAGCGCCGCAGTGGTCCATGTTGATCGCGAGCACCGCGATGTCCGTGGCGCTGTCGCTGACTAACGGACGGGCCTCGACCTTGGTGGCGGAATCGATCTGCACGCGCACGTCGGTGGCACCCTTGATCACGTGGGCGTTGGTGACGACCAGTCCCGCGGAGTCGGCGAGGAATCCGGTGGCGCGCGTGGCGCCATAGACGCTGAACACGCCGGTCCGGTACTTGGCGAAGATCTCCCGCTCCGGATTCACGCGGCGCACCGGTTTGGGCGGCGCCTTGGCGGCGGCGGCCGCGCTGTCCGTGGCCGCGGCATGCGCGCTGTCGGCGGCTGGTGTCGCGCTGGCCACGGTGGCCGGACCGGCGGCGGCGATCGTGTCGATTTGCGCGTTCTTCTGCGTCAGCTCGATCGCCCGCATATCTTTGGCGAACGATTGATAGAATGCCCAACGATAGCGTTCGTTGCCGATGGTCACCGGCTGCGCGCTCTCGATGCGGTAGACGCCTTCCTTGAACGACCCGCCGACCGTGCCATCCAGGTCGGTAGACGTGCGCGTGGTGTCGCCCTTGGGACTGATGATGTAGAGGCCTAACTGCGGCACGGGTCGGATGGTGAGGTCGGCACCAACCACGGCGACGCGGATCTTGATGGGGACCGTGGTGTCGGGTGGTGGCGCGGGGGTCGCCGGGGGGGGCGCCGCGGCCGCGGCGCTAGCGGGCGGCGTGCTGTCGGCGGTCGCCGCGTTGGGCTTGGGGTTGTCGGGGCCGCACACATCCTTGAGCCCCTTGAGGAGCGAGGCCGGCGCGCCGGCGCGCCGCAAGCGGGCCTGGGCATCCTCGGTCACGCTGAACGAAACGCAGTTCTCCTTGGCCAGTGAGAGCACGCGCTTGCTCGGCACCTTGTTGCGCACGAGGTCGACGATGTCGGAGAGCGAGTAGGCGCTCGATTGTGCTCGCGCGATCCGGGGGAACGCGGGAAGCACGAGCAGCAGAGCGCCGGCCACGAGGGCGAGACGCGTTAGGCGATTGGTGGACATGATCCTCAAGGGCAGTCTGGTCCGGGCTGGCCGCGTCGCTGGTCGACTTGTTTTTCGGCGCGGCACGCGGCACGATTGGCGTCGGTCGCCTTGGACAGCTCCTGGCGGAGTGCGGCGACTTGGGGGAGGCCGGCGTACGGCCGGTCGAGTTGGTTGAGTTGGTCCGCGGCCTGGCCGAACCGCACGCGCGCGCCATCGTACTCGCCGTTGGACATGCGGGTGCGGCCCACGGCCACGTTGTCGCGAATCGGAGCAAGGACCGAATCGAGGTCGGTTGGCGGTGCCCCGGCAGACGCACTGTCGGAGCGCACCGCGTTAGGCAGCGGCACCGAATCCTTGTGGATGGTGCTCTCGGGCGTCGTGGCCGGAGTGCCTGCCGGCGGGGTGACCGTCGCTGCAGTCCCCCCCCCCCCCGACGCCAGCGACGACGGAGCGGTTGCGGTCGAAGCGGGAGCAGCCGCGGGGGCAGGGGCGGGGGCGGGCGCGTGCGATTTGGATGTGTCGGCCGCAGCCGCGGCCGTTGTCGCCGAGGGGGGGCGGATGTTGCGCGACGTGAAGAAATACCAGGCGCCGGTGCCGCCGGCGGCGAGCAGGGCGAGCACCAGAAACGCGACGAGCACCACGCGCCCGCCGCTTGATTCGTCGGCTTCCGCGGGTGCGCCGGTGATGAGCGGCGTGGGGCGGCGCGCGGGCCGCGGCGCCGATGGGGCGGGCGTCGCCGCCGCGGTCGAGACGGGCCGCTGGACCGTGGGTGCGTTCGGGTGCGCGGCCGCGATGGCGAGTGTGCCCGTACTCGACAGCGCGCTGTCGGGCATGGCGGCCACGGCGCGCACCAGGTCGCGGCCGAACTGGACGGCGTGCTCGTAGCGTTCCTTTGGGTGGCTGGCCAGGGCGCGGTCCATCACCGTTTGCAGCTCGGGCGGCCACGGCACATCATCCTTGATCTCGGCCAGCGTGCGCGGACGGTCCGTTAGGCGGGCAATCATCGCTTCGCGCGACGACACGGCCGGAAACGGCAGCTGGCCGGTGAGCATGTTGAAGGCCACCAGGCCTAACGAGTAGATGTCCGTGCGTGCGTCGAGTGTGTCACCGGAGAGCTGCTCGGGGGACATGTACTCTGGCGTCCCGATGGCGAGCCCGGTGCGGGTGACCTTCTGGTCGTCGCCAGAGGTGGCCTTGGCGATCCCGAAGTCGACGACCTTGGCCACATCTTCGCCGTTGCGGCCGCGGGCGATCATGATGTTGTCGGGCTTGAGATCGCGGTGGATGATCCCCATCTCGTGGGCCGCTTCGAGCGCGTCCGACACCTGGCGGGTGATGTCGGCCGCTTGGGACGCCGTCAGGGCGCCCTGCCGTTCGATGAGCTTGGTGAGCGGCTCGCCGTCGAT
>JANWIF010000009.1 GCA_025450035.1 Gemmatimonadaceae bacterium | reverse complement strand
CGACGTCCTGGTGGTAGACAAGGCTGCCGGGATGGTGGTGCACCCGGCGCCAGGCCACTGGAGCGGCACGCTGGTCAATGCGCTCCGGGGCCGTGGCGGAGCGCTCTCCGCCGTTGGGGGCGCTGACCGTGAGGGCCTTGTCCACCGCCTGGACAAGGACACGTCAGGCCTGTTGCTGGTCGCCAAGACCGACCGGGCTCATCGGGCGCTTGGCGCCGCCCTGGCCGCCCGCCGCATCGTGCGGCGCTATGCCGTCTTGGCTTGGGGCCACCTCGACACTGACCGCCTGACGGTCAACCGTCCGCTGGCTCGCGATCCCCGAGACCGAAAGCGGATGGCGATCGTCAGTACTGGACGTGCCGCGCGAACGGACTTCGTGCGGCTCGCCCGATTCGACGCGGCGGATTTTCTGCGGGCGCACCTGCACTCGGGTCGCACACACCAAATTCGCGTCCACCTCGCGTCGACTGGCCATCCGGTGGTGGGAGATGACACGTACGGCGGCGGTGGAGCACGACGTCTCTTGGCGCTTCCACCGCGGCGACAGTTTCTGCATGCGGCGTGGCTGATCTTTCCACATCCGGTGACCGGCACACTGGTGGAGCTCCGCTCGCCGCTTCCGACGGACCTCACACGATCGCTCGCCGCGGCGGCCGGGTGGACGGAACCGCCGACTCTCTGGGATCCACTGGACGACTTTGGCTTCTACCGCCTCCCTACCTGACGGCGTGACTCTGTACCGGCAGCTGGTGCTGTGCCGGGTGACGGGACGCGTCTACGGGATCGAGTTAGGCAGGGTGCGCGAGATCATTCCTTTCCGCCGTGCAACGCGGCTGCCGGGAGCGGGCGCGCAGGTGGCGGGTCTCGTGAACGTGCGCGGGACGATCGTGACCGTGCTCGACCTCGCGGTGCGGCTCGCGTCGGAGGCTGAGAGGACGGATGGGGCAGGCAGGATGGGACGCACCGAAGGTTCGATCGTGCTCATCGAACACGGATCGAAGTTGGTGGGAGCGGCGGTAGACGAGGTGCTGGACGTGCGTCGTGAAGCAGACGTGGAATTGGGAACGGAAGCCGAGACGCTCGTGCCCGGCGGCGCCGTGCGGGCCGTGGGCCGGCTGGATGGCGAGGTCGTCGCGCTCCTCGACATCCGCGACATCATCGCGCAGGTGCTCGTTTGATCGGAGGAATGTCCAGTTGAGTCACACCGTGTTGGTATGCGATGACGCGATCTTCATGCGCACGATGATTTCCGACATCCTGAGCCAATCGGGATTCGAAGTCATTGGCGAAGCGGAGACCGGCGTGCAGGCAATCGAGAGGTACAAGCAGCTCCGTCCCGACCTGGTGACGATGGACATCGTCATGCCCGACATGGGCGGTATCGACGCGGTTCGCGAGATCACGAAGTTCGATGGCAACGCCCGAATCCTGATGTGCAGCGCGATGGGGCAGCAGGCGCTGGTCGTCGAGGCGATTCAGGCTGGTGCCAAAGACTTCGTCGTGAAGCCGTTCCAACCGAGTCGTGTGCTGGAGGCGGTGCAGCGGGTCCTCGGGTGATGTTGGCGGGTTGAGGTGGTGAGGCGGTGAATCGGGCGCCGGCGCTTGTGGCCGACCGTCCGTGCGCTTCGTCCCCGGCCCGCTGCCGCACTGTGTTCGTTTTTTGGTTGTCGTTCCCGCAGCAGTCCCCCGCCTGCCCACGTCCGCCGCTCCCTGGCCCATGGATCTCTCCCGCTACGCCGACCTCTTTCTCACGGAGAGCCGCGAACATCTCTCCGCGATGAATCACGCGCTGCTCGCGCTGGAGCAGTCGCCGCGGTCGAGCGACGCGGTGGGGGCGATTTTCCGCGCGGTGCACACGGTCAAGGGAATGAGCGCGACGATGGGCTATCGCGCGGTAACGGAATTGGCGCACGAGATGGAGAGCGTGCTCGATCGCGTGCGGCGGGACGAGTTGGAGGCCGGGCCCGCGGTGTTGGAGCTGCTGTTCAAGGGAGCGGACGCGCTCGAGCAGGAAATCGAGCGGGTGGTGCAGGGCGGTGCAGGTGGAGAGGGCGAGTCCGGCGGTCCGGCGGCGGTGGTGATTGCCGGATTGCGGGCATACTCGGCCGCGCCGGTGGTGGCCGAGCCGCGTTTGGCGGCAGCGCCGAGCGCGAGCCGAACCGGTGGACGGCTGGTGCGCGTTCGCCTGGTGCGCGGGACCGCGCTGCGCGGCGCCCGGGCAGTGCTGCTGGTGAAGAAGGCCGCGACGTTAGGCGCAGTGCTGGAGGTGGTGCCGCCGATCGACGCGTTGCAGGCGGAGGAGTTCGGCGCGGGGTTCTCGATCCATCTCGACAGCTCTGCGCCGCGTGATGACATCGTCCAGGCGCTGTTCGCGGTGGGCGATGTGGATCGAGTGGAGGTCGACGGCGAGGAGACGATCGGTCAGGCGGGGTCGCCGGCGGTCGTCGATTCCCAACTGGCCAGCGCCGCCCGACCCACGCGCCAGGTGCGAATCGACCTGCAGCGGCTGGATGCGCTGATGAACATGGTGGGGGAGCTGGTGATCGCGCGCGGGCGGTTGGAGCAGCTCACGAAGCGGAGCGACGATCCGGCGCTGGAAGAGGTGGTGGCGCAGGCCGGGCGCCTGATCGGCGAGATGCAGGACGAGGTCATGCTCAGCCGGATGGTACCGGTTGGGCAAGTGTTCGACCGCTTCCCGCGGCTCGTGCGCGACGCGGCGCACGCGTTGGGGAAGCAAATCGTCTTCTCCGTGGAGGGAAACGCCATCGAGTTGGACCGATCGATGCTCGACGAGATCGGCGAGCCCGTGATGCACTTGCTGCGCAACGCGGTGGACCACGGGATCGAGTTGCCCGAGGCGCGGAGTGCGGCGCACAAGCCGGCAGACGGCACCTTGACGTTGAGCGTGGCGCGTGAGCGTTCCACGGTGACGGTGCGGGTCGAGGATGACGGCAAAGGGATCGATCGCGTCCGCGTGCTGCGCCGGGCGCGCGAGATGGGGTTGGTGGAGGCGGACCGGGCGTCGCTGTCAGACGACGAGTTGGTGCGGATCATCGCGCGTCCAGGCTTTTCGACGGCCGATGCCGTGACCGACCTGTCGGGCCGTGGGGTGGGCATCGACGTGGTGATGAATCGCGTGCGGGCTATGGGAGGTGCGGTGGAGATCCGGTCGGTGCCGGGTCGGGGCACAGCGGTCACCGTTAGGCTGCCGCACACACTCGCGATCGTGCGCGCGCTGCTGGCTCGGGTGCGCGATGAGGTGTATGCGGTGCCGCTGGCGCACGTGAACGAGACGGTGGAGCTCGAACCGGACCGTGTGCGGCGTGTGCAGGGGCGCGAAGTCATGCTGTTGCGGAACGATGTCCTGCCGATGATTCGCTTTCGCGATCTCCTGCGCATCGACGGCGCCGATGCGGCGCGGCATCAGGTGATCGTGTTGGAGGTCGGCGAACGGCGCGCAGCGCTGGTGGTGGATGAGTTGACCGGACAGCAGGACATCGTGGTCAAGCAATTCGATCCGGCGCGGGAAAGTCTGGCGTTATTCAGTGGTGCGACGATCCTCAGCGATGGCGCGCCGGCGCTCATCGTCGACGTGGGGAGCCTACTCTAAGGGGACGGTAATGGCGGATCTCTTGGCGTTGAAGGAGCGGCAGCTCGACGCGCTGCGCGAGACGGCGAACATCGGGGCGGGACACGCCGCGACCGCGCTCTCGCAGATGACGGGGAGCACGATCATGATCACGGTGCCGACGATCACCATCGCCGCGCTCGAAGACGTGCCATCGCAGATCGAGGACGCGGAAGAGCCGATCGCGGCGGTGCTCATGCACATGATGGGCGACCTGACGGGACGCACGCTGCTCGTGTTCCCGCGGCCGACGGCCGTGCTGTTGGCGCAGCTCATGTTGCGTCGCCCAACCGATCCGTCCGGCGCGTTCGGCGAGCTGGAGCAGTCGGCGATCAAGGAAGCGGGCAACATTCTCAGCGGCGCGTACATGAACGCGCTCAGCGAGTTCATGGGCCTCCTGCTGCTTCCGTCGCCGCCCAGTCTGGCCGTGGACATGTCAGCGGCGGTGCTCAACACGGCGTACCTGCAGTTCGGGACCGAGCGCGACATGGTGTTCGCCGTGGAGACGCAGTTCTACTTCCAGGGGCAGAAAGACAAGCTGCGCGGCTTCTTTCTCCTCCTTCCGGATGTGGCATCGCTGCAGGTGCTCCTCCGCGCCGTGCGTGTGGCGTGAACATGCCGGCGTCGCTCGCATCACAACGTGACCGCGAGATTTTGCGGTCGTACGCCCGGCGGATCGATCCGTCGGATGCGGGGGCGCACAACAACCTCGGGGTCCTCTACTACAACAAGGGGATGTACGAGGATGCGGTGGCGGCGTTCACGAAGGCGCTCGAGTTGGACGCCAAAATGCAGGTGGCCCAGCGGAATCTGGAAGTCGCGTACTTCAACACCGGGTACTACGACCGCCGCGTCACCGAGCTGCGCGAACGGTTGCGCCAGCGCCCGGACGACCGCGATGCCCGCTGGGAGTTGGGGCGCGCCTACGCATCGTTAGGCGACGCGCGCGAGGCGGTGGCCGAGTTCACAGCGCTCCTCTCGTACCACGAGAATGACGTGGGCGCCATGGTGCAGCTGGGTCTGGCGGAGAAAGCGAATGGCGACCTGGAAGCGGCCGAGCGCTGGTTTGCCCAGGCGCTTACGCACGAGCCGGACAGCCCGCTCATCAACTTCTACATCGGCGAGGTGCTGTATAATCGCGGCCTCAACGATGACGCGCTGTCGGCGCTCACGCGCGCCATCGCCCTGAGCCCGGAAAACGCGGACGCCCACTATCTGATGGGCTTCCTACTCGGCGACATGGGGCAGCACGAGGCGGCGGCACAGGCAACCAAGCGCGCCATCCAACTCAATCCGTCCTTGTCGCGCGCGCAGGCCAATCTCTCGCTCGACCGCTACAACCCAGCAAAATACGAAGAGCTGCTCCCGCACCGCCAGGAACGCCGGTCGCAGCAGATGCTGGAGGTGGCGCAGGAGGAGCGGCTCGCGCACTACAATCTCGGGCTCGCGTTCCGGCAGAAGGCGTACTACGCCGAGGCGCTTCGCGAATATCGGCTGGCGCTCGAGCGCGGCGAAGATCGCCGCCTGGTGTTGCAGGCGATGGCCGAGGTCCACCTGCTCAAGCGCGACTCTGCCGCAGCGGTGGAATTGTACGACCGTATCATTGCCGAGCAGGCGGACAGTCCGAAGTTGTGGTGCGAACGCGGAGTGGCGCTGCATCAGGCGGGGAAGCTCGCCGATGCGGCCTCGAGCTACGCGCGCGCAGTGCAACTCGACGACTCGTACGCGATCGCGCACAACAATCTCGGCGTGGCGCACTATCACAAGGGCGATTCCGAGAGCGCCATCGATGCGTTTCGCACCGCGCTGTCCAAGCAACCGGCGTTCGTGAAGGCGTGGCTCAATCTGGCGCTCATTCTCTTCAAGGGAAAGCGACTGCAGTTGAGCCTCGAGGCGTATCGCCAGGTGTTGAGCGTGTTCCCCGAACAGCCGGTGGCGTGGAACGGCATTGGGCTGGTGCTCGCTGAACTCAAGAAGTTCGAGGATGCGCGCAATGCGTTCGGGCGGGCGATTCAGGACCGGCCGGCGTTTGCGGAGGCGCACTACAATCTGGGATTCACGCTGTCGAATCTGGGTGACTTCGAGGGCGCGCTGCGCGCGACGAAGCGGGCACTCGAGTTGGATCCGTTTTATGTCGCCCAGAAGTTCGAGCTGGCCATCGACCTGGAGTACGAGGACCCGGACCTGTCCATCGCTCCCGATCTGGACGGTGCGCACCGGGCCGAGGGCGCGGTGGATACGTTCTCGTTCGATCCGCGCCTGCTGGACACGTTGTTCGAGGAATTGAAGCGGCACACACCGGTGCGGATGACCATCGTGGCGCCGGACAACCCATACGCCATGGCCTCGGACTATCTGGCCAAGGGGATGCTCGACCGCGCGGCGTCGGAGATCAATCGAGCGTTAGGCCGCGGCGCCGATGCGGCGTCCGGCCTGACGATGCTCGGCGACGTGTTCACGCGGCAAGGGCTGCACGGCGAGGCGTTGGAGCGCTATCGGCAGGCGCGGAGCGTGAACGGCACGGTGCCTCGCGCCATTGCCGGCGAGACCCGGGCGCTGCTAGTGTTAGGCAGGACGGCGGAGGCGCGCGAAGCGGCGGAGCACCTGCTGGCAGTGGACCCGTCGGAGGTCGAATCGCTGCTGCTCGTGGCGCGGGCGCGGGCCGACGGCGGCGAGACGGGTGCGGCGCTCGATCTGCTGCGCCAGGCCCAGCGGCTCGCGCCGGCTCGCGCGGACGTGCTCAAGCAGATCGGCGACATCGCGCGCGCGGCGGGAGATCTGGACGGCGCGATCATCGCCTACCGCAACGCGCTCGACCTGGATCACGATTTCGCGGTGGTGCACTACGATCTCGCGCTCCTCCTGGCGCAACGTGGCGACGCGGCCGGAGCCGATGCGGAACTGCTCGCGGCGCTCGACGCCGTCCCGACGTACGTGGAGGCGACGCTGGCGCTGGCCGATGTCCGGCGGCGCTTTGGCCGCGCCAAGGACGCCATCGTACCGCTGGTCGATCTGCTGCAACGCGACCCGTACAACTTCGATGCGCTGCTGGCGCTGGCCGAGACGCTGCTCGAGCTGGAGCGCGGCGACGATGCGGAACGCGCGGTCGACCGCGTGCTGCGCTTCGATCCCCGCCAGCCCGGCGCGCTGCTGCTGCGCGGGATGATCCTGGCCGACCGGCACCGCTACCGTGAGGCGATCGCGCTGTGGAACGCCGTCGTCGAGGTGGCGCCCGAGAGCCCGTATGCGCGGCGCGCACAGCGTGAGGCGAAAACGGCCGCCGACCTGCTGCGCAGTTTCCGCAGCCGGCAGGAGGTGGTCTGATGGCGATCGAAGGGCCGCTCCGCGAACTCGGCATCCATGATGTGTTCCAGCTGCTCGACCTGAGTCGCAAGACGGGCACGCTGACCGTCACGTCGCTGCTGCGCGACAACCAGGGCACGGTGTACTTCGACCGCGGCGCGGTGATCTACGCGGTCATCCGCAGCAACCCCCATCCGTTAGGCGAAATGCTGTTGCGGGCCGGGAAGATCAGCGAGGGGGATCTGGCGCGCGCGCGCGACGCGCAGGTGCGGGTGGGCGACATCCGGAAGCTCGGCGAGATTCTCGTCGAGTTGGGAGCGATCACGCACAAGGAGCTCGAACGGCAAGTGCGGTTTCAGGTGGAGGAGGTGGTCTTCGAGCTGATGTCGTGGCGCGAGGGGTTCTTCTCGTTCGAAGAACGCGACGTGGTGAACGTGCCGGCCGAGGCGACCATTCGCATCTCGACGGAGTCGCTGCTCATGGAAGGCGCGCGCCGGATCGATGAGTGGTCGCGCATCGAAGGGAAGATTCCACACCTGGGCGTCGTGCCGGCGCTGGCGCTGGCGGAGGAGGACCATACCTCGCAGCTGGACCTCCTGCCTAACGAATGGGAGGTGCTGGCCGAGATCGACGGCACGCGCGACCTACGCGGCATCGCGACCGAACTCGCGCGCAGCGAGTTCGACGTCGCCCGTATCGCGTATGGCCTGGTGACCACCGGGGTCGTGACCCTGCGCGCCGGCGCCGACGATACTGCCGCGGCACCGGCGGCGCTGCAGGCACACGCGCATCTGGAGCGGGCGCGTGGGGCGCTGCGGGCCAACGATTGCGATCGCGCGGTCGCCGAATCCCGTCTGGCGGTGGCCGGCCTGGACGGCGCGACGGTGGCGCGGCTGGTGCTGGCGCGCGCGCTCACCCGCGCGGGCCGCCATGACGAGGCGCAAGAAGAGTTGCGGCGCGCGCTGCAGTCCGATGCGCTCGAGCCCGCCGTGCATCTGGAGACCGGGTGCTGCGCGGCGTGGCGCGGTGACTTCGCCGGGGCGGTGATCAGTTGGGAGCGGTATCTTCGCCTCGCGCCAGACGCGGGCGACGCGGCGGAGATTCGTGACATCGCGGCCTCGGCGTCCCACCTGGCCATGCTGCTTCGGGAGCGGATGGATGTCTGACGACATTCGGCGCCTGAGCGAAGAGCTGGCGCGCGATCCGTCGAGTGTGGTGTTCCTCCAACTCGGCGAAGCGCTTCGCCGCGGCGGGCAGTTGGACCTCGCCCTACGCGTCTCGATGCGCGGCGCGGAACGGCATCCGCAGATGCCCGATGCGCACGACCTGCTCGCGCGGATCCGGGTGGACTTGGGCGATCTGGCTGACGCGACGCTGGAATGGGAGGCGGTGCTGCGCCTGGCGCCGGAGCATGTGGGCGCCCGCAAGGGGTTGGGGTACGTGCTCTATAAGCAGGGGCGGTTGGAAGAGGCGGAGCGGCACCTAGGCGTCGCCGCTGCGAACGGCGACACGGCAGTGGACACGGCGCTGCGCATGGTGCGTCGGTTGCTGCGCTATACGAATATCGCGAACGGCACGAACGGCACGAACGGCGAAACGCACACCAACGGTGCGTGGCTCGAGGCGGCACAACGGCGCGTGGAGGATGAATCGCACTATCTCTTTGCCGACATCCTGGGAGACGGCCAGCAGACGGCGCTCCTGCTGGACGGCGAGGGGTTGGTCACCGCGGGCGCGTATGTCGCCGCGGATGGCGAGGACGTGGCGCAGGAGGTGGGCGCGGCCGTGATGGGTGTGCGCGACGAAGCCGATCGCACGGTGAAGCATCTCGATCTGGGTACCTGGCGCGCCGTGATCTGGGAGACCGACGTGGCGACGGTGGCGCTGGGTCCGGTGCTGCACGACTCGCTGGCACTCGTGGCTGCGGCGCAGACTGTTCCGTTAGGCTTGGTGCGCCGGGTGCTCGACCGGTGCGTGCAGCGTGCCGAATCGTGGATGCGGGAGGTGGCATGAGCACCCCGTACGCGGGCGTTCTCGCCGCCGTGACGCGCCAGCGCGGGGTCCGGGGCTGCCTGCTGGTCAGCGAGGCCGACGGCATCATCGTCGATGCGAACGTCCAGGTCGGCATCGAGGCGGAGCTGGTGGGGGCGCTCGTCGCGTCGCTCTATCGAAAATCGCGGTTAGGCATGGAGGCAGCGGGGTTGGGCACCGTGGGCTTTCTGCAGCTGGAGGCGGAGCACGGCCACGTGTGCGCGATGGGGCGCGATGGTCTGGTGCTGGCGGTGCTCGCAGAACCGCGCGCGCACATCGGATTGATCCGGGGCGCGATGCTGCAATCAGTCGAGGCGATGGTATGAGGGCGCGGGTCGCCGAGCCATGGGTCGAAGCGCCGTTGCAGCGCTTCGTGGATGACGCGCGCGTGTTGTTCGCGCTGCTGCTGCATCCGAGCGGCCAGGTGTTAGGCCAGTTCGGGTTCACGCGCGCCGTGGATGTGATGGCCGCATGCGCGCTCGGCGCCGCGATCCACGCGTCAGCCGGTCAGTTGGGGCGCGAGCTGGACGGCCATCCGTTTCGCGAGCTGTATCACGCGGGTCGCGATCGGCAAATCTACATCGCCGAGGCGCCCACGGCGCGCGGGTCGCTGGTGTTGCTCACCGCATTCGATGCGGAGACCTCGCTGGGTCTCGTCCAGGTCTATTTCCGCGCGCTGCGCGAGGCGCTGGCCAACGCCACGCCACCCGTGGAAGAATGCGGGCCCGCGCTCGACGGCAACTTCGAGCACGACCTGAATCGCAGTCTGGCCGCCCTGTTCGGGCGCGTGCAGCCGCCGGTGATCGGCGATGCAGGCGACCCGCGTCCCTCAGCCTGAGCCGCCCGTGCCTCTCGTCAACTACGCCACGCGCGAGATCACCTGCAAGATCGTCTACTACGGCCCGGGACGGTCGGGGAAGACGACCAACCTGCACTATATCTACGAGCAGGTGCCTAACGATCGCAAAGGCAAGATGGTATCGCTGGCGACGCAGACCGATCGCACCCTGTTTTTCGACTTCCTGCCCCTCGACCTGGGGTCGATCTCCGGCTTCGCAACGCGGTTCCAACTCTACACCGTGCCGGGCCAAGTGTACTACCAGTCGACGCGCAAGCTCGTGCTGCAAGGCGCGGACGGCGTGGTGTTCGTGGCCGACAGCCAGGCGCGGCAGCTGGAGGAGAACATCGAGAGCATGCAGGACCTGCACGCGAATCTGGCGGAGCACGGCATGGATGTGCGCACCATTCCGCTCGTGCTCCAGTACAACAAGCAGGACCTGCCGGCCGAACTCGTGCTGCCGACGCAGACGCTGGACGACGCCCTCAATTTTCGCGGCGTGCCGGCGTTTCCGGGCGGCGCGCTGCACGGCACGGGTGTGTTCGAAACGCTGCGTGGAATTTCGGAGCTCGTCCTGCGCCGGTTGAGCACCGCGGCCGCGCCGGCGGCGCCGGCTGCCCACGCGGGGAGTCGCTGACGGTGGATCTGGACGCACGCTACCGCTTCGAGAATTACGTCGTCGGGTCGGCCAACCGACTGGCGGTATCGGCCGCGCGCGCCGTGGCGCAGGCCCCGGGCGCGACGTTCAATCCGCTGTTCATCTACAGCGGCTCCGGACTCGGCAAGACACATCTGCTGCTGGCCATCGGACACCTGGCGCATCAGCTGCAGCCCGAGCTGAACGTCGCCTACACCACGGTGGACGAGCTGGTGGACGAGCTGAACGCGAGCGTGGCCTCGAGTGCGATGGAAGCGCTCAAGGAGCGTTACGAAAACGTGGGCGTGCTGCTGCTCGATGACGTCCAGTTCCTCGCCGGCCGCCGGGAGACGCAGTCCGAGATCCTGCGCCTGTTCAACGGCCTGCAGCGTAGCGGAAAACAGATCGTGCTCACCAGCGACCGGCCGCCGGCCGAGATCGCCGATCTGGACGACCGGTTGATCACGCGCTTTTCCGGCGGTCTGGTGGTGGACGTGGGCGCGCCGGACTACGAGACGCGTGCCGCGATCCTGCGACTCAAGTCCGACGAGCGCGAGGCGGAATTTGCGCCGGGCGTGTTGGACGAGCTGGCGCGTATACCGTTCGGTAACGTGCGCGAGCTGCAAGGCGCACTGAATCGCTTGATCGCCTGCCAGACGCTGGGGGAGGGCGCGGTGACGCCGCAGAACGTACGCGTCCTGTTAGGCGAGCGAGTAGAAGCGGCGGCGGTGGGCGCTGGATCGTCCGGGCGCGGCGGGGCCGGCGGCGGCGGCGAGTTTTCGAGCTTCATCGACGACATGAGCGTCGTGGTCGCCCAACAGATCGATCCGTGGCGGATCCGGCTGCTCGAAACGCTGTCATACTGGCGCGACCTGGGCTTCGCGACGGCGGCGATCGAGCGGGTCCTGGAGAGCACCGTCGAACCCGATGTGGATAGCGTGCTCCGCCAGTACGAAGGGGCCGTCACGCGGCTGCAGGCGCTGGCGCACGAGGCGCACGCATTCGATCCGGTGCTCGCCGCGTCCGCGCTGTTTCACGATCCGGAACGCGTCGGCGAGGCCGAACTGGCGGTCGCCCGCCTGTTAGGCGCCGCGGAGCCGCCGCCCGGCCCGTCGCCGGAGTTCACGCGCGCCGAGTTCGAGGTGGGACCCTCGAATCAGCTCGCCGTCCACGCGGCCGATACGGTGATCGAAGAGCCCGGCAAGAAGTACAATCCGCTCTTCATTCACGGAGCGGCGGGCGTGGGGAAGACGCATCTGCTCCACGCGATGGGCAACGAGTTGATCGCGTTGCGCGGCGGCGCGACGACCGTGGCCTGCCTGAGCGCTCGCGCGTTCACGGACGAATTGATCGCCGCGCTGCGCGAGGGGACCATCGAGCGGTGGCGCGCACGCTATCGTGTGGTCGATGTGTTGATTCTGGATGACGTGCACGAATGCGCGGGGACGGAGCGCACACAAGAGGAGCTGTTCCACATCTTCAATGCACTCTACGCGGGCGGCCGGCAGATCGTGCTGGCAGCGGATCGGGCACCGAAAGCGATCGACGGGCTGGAGGAGCGGCTGCGCTCGCGATTCGAGGGCGGGTTGGTGGTAGAGATGCAGGCGCCGGACCATGTGTTACGCGAGCGTCTGTACGCGCGCGCGCTCGCCGCGGCCGAGCAGCGACACGATCGCGCGCTGGTGGACTACCTGGCCGCGCGCGCGGTGGCGAGCGTGACCGACATCGAGGCCACGGTGCAGCGGTTGGTGCAGGCGTCCGCGGTGGTAGGGGTGCCGCTCACGGCGAGCTTCGCGCGCAAAGAGCTGGAGGGACGCATGGCCGCGCCGGTGGCGGCGCGCTCAGGGAACGGACACGTCGCCGACCCGCTGTTCCTGGATGAAGAGAAGGTCGTGTGGGATTGGCCCGACATCTCCGGGCGCGCGATCGAGGAGTTTCGCTAATGGCCATCAAGGGAAGTCTGCGCGAGGCGAGCCTGCCGGACGTGCTGCAGCTTCTGGCCATGGGGCAGAAGACCGGGTGCTTGAGCGTCACGGACCGCAGCAATTTCGGCTACATCTATTTTGACCGCGGCCGCATCTCGTACGCGTCGATCGTGAACCGGCGTGACCGGCTGGGCGACATGTTGGTGAAGGCCAACGTGCTCACCCAGCTCGAGTTGGACGCGGCCATCGACATGCAGGGGTCGCAGCACCGGCACAAGCGGTTAGGCGAGATTCTCATCGAGCAGCAGATCCTGTCCCGCGAGGAGCTGCACCGGTACATCCGGATCCAGATCGAGGAGGCTGTCTACTATCTATTCACGTGGACGCAGGGGACGTTCAGCTTCGAGGCGGACATCCGCCCAGATGACCACGATTTCCTGGTGTCGATCAACCCGGAATCCCTGTTGCTCGAGGGCGCGCGTCGGGTGGACGAGTGGAGCCTGATCGAAAAAAAGGTCCCGAGCTTCGACATCATCTTCGGCGTCGACGACGGCCGGTTGGCGGCGAGCGAGGCGCAGGTCACGCCGCTGCAAGAACAGCTGCTGCCGTTGATCGACGGCCGTCGCGACGTGACGGCGCTCATCGATGCATCGGGCGCTGGCGAGTTCGAGGTGGGGAAGGCGCTCTACGGGCTCGCGACGGCCGGATTCCTCCACATCATCGGCAAATCACGCGCGGTGGATGAAGTGGCGCTCGAGGCGCGAGTCGAAGATCATCGCAACCTGGGAGCGGCATTTTACAAGACGGGAATGTACGAGGAGGCGACGCGCGAATTCCGACGCGTGGTGGAGTTGCAGGAAAGCGACGTGCAGGCGCGGTTCTTCCTGGCGCTGGTGGCGATGCGGGAAGGGCGGTGGTCGGAAGCGGTGGTCACGTTGCGCGAGGCAGCGACGCAGCCCGGAACGCGCGCGGCGGTATTTCACAATCTGGCGTACGCACTGGAGCGACTGGGCCAGCACGATGATGCCCGTGAGGCGCTGGCTCAGGCGCTGGAGCATGGGGGCGAGAACGACCCGCGCATCCGGATGTCGTGGGGCGTGTTGGCGCTGAAGCGGGGTGAGTTGGAAGAGGCGGACGAGTCCTTTACAACATCGCGCGCGCTGTTCGGCAAGCGCACGCCGCCGGCGGCGTGGTTCCATTACGCCGCGCTGACGGCCGCGCTGCGCAACGATCTCGATCGCGCGCAGGTGCTGGTGACGGACGGGCTGGAGGCCTTTCCGCGGGGGCCGGTGTTGTGCAACACGCTGGCCGTGCTGTACGAACGGCGCGGCGACGTACCGGCCGCGGTGCAGGCGGCGGAGCGAGGGCTGCACGAGAATGGCTCGCTCCCGCAGCTGCACAAGAATCTGGGCGACGTCCTGTACGGCGCGGGGCGGTTCGACGAGGCGCTCGAGGCGTACCAGCGGGCGATCCAGCTGAACCCCGCGTTAGGCGACGACGTGTACTGCAAACTGGGGAACATCCGCTACAAGTGGAAGGAGGCGGAGCAGGCGATGGCGTACTGGGAACGGGCACTGGCACTCAATCCGGCCAACGACAGCCTGCGCGCCAACCTGGAGCTCGTGCGGAGTGTTCCCACGTGACCGACGCGACGATGGATCGCGATTTCGCCGGTCTCACCGAAAAGATCGCGCGTGAGCGGGGCTTCAGCTGCGCGAGCTACAAGGAACGATGTCTGCGCCGGCGCATCGCGGTTCGCATGCGCGCGCGAGGACTTCACACATTCGCCGACTACGCGCGGCTGCTCGATACCGATGGCCGCGAGTACGACCTTCTGCTCGACGCGCTGACGATCAACGTCACGAAGCTCTTCCGCAACTGGGACACGTTCCAGGCGATCGAGCGGGTGGTGGTGCCGGCACTTTGGGAGCGTCCCGATCCGGAGCTGCGCATCTGGAGCGCCGGATGCGCGTCCGGCGAAGAAGCGCACTCGTTGGCGATCCTGATGCACCGGTACGTTACGGCCCGTGAGGAATCGCATCGCTTGGAGCGTGTGTCGGTCATTGGGACGGACATCGACCGCAACAGCCTGGATGCCGCGCGGCAGGGCGCGTACGCCGAGTCGGCGTTTGTGGACACTCCGGCGGAGCTGCGCGCCCGGTACTTCTCGGCCGACGCGCCGTACCTGGTGCATCCGGAGGCGCGACGGCTGGTGCGATTCGAGCGGCGCGATCTGCTGCGCGAGCCGCCACCGGCCGGCGAGCTGCACCTCATCACGTGTCGCAACGTGATCATCTATTTCGACCGGCAGACGCAGGAGGCGCTCTTTCAGCGATTTCACGACGCACTCGCTCCCGGCGGATTTCTCGTGCTCGGCAAGGTGGAGACGCTGTTCGGTCCCGCCCGCGCTCGTTTTCGGGGCGTCGAACCACGCGAGCGGATCTTTCGGCGGCAGTGAGGGAGATTCGCGTGCGGGTAGCCGACGCGGCCGCGGCGCAGGGTGACGCGGTGCTGAGCACGATCGGGCTCGGCTCGTGCGTGGCCATCGTGCTGCACGATGCCGAACGCCAGGTGGGCGGGCTCGCGCACGTCTTGTTGCCGAGCGCGTCGCTGGCCCAGGACCGGTCCAACCGCGCCAAATTCCCGGCAACGGCGGTGCCATTGCTGCTCGAGGAGATGCACCGGTTAGGCGCGCGGCCGAGCCGGCTCACGGCGCGGCTGGTGGGAGGCGCGAGCATGTTCGCGGCCCTGCTTCCCGCCGGCGGCCTGCAGATGGGGGAG
Organism: Gemmatimonadaceae bacterium; assembly: GCA_025450035.1. GTDB lineage: Bacteria > Gemmatimonadota > Gemmatimonadetes > Gemmatimonadales > Gemmatimonadaceae > JADGGM01. The sequence goes on along the minus strand of JANWIF010000009.1, from coordinate 7,129 downwards.
CGCAACCTGCTGGCCTCACGCGATGCGTTAGGCAAGGCGCGTATCCCGATCGTGGCCGAAGATGTGGGCGGCGGACACGGGCGGAGCGTGTTCTTCCAGGTCGACTCGGGCGTGGTGCAGGTGCGCTCCATGGTGAAGGGCGATGTCGTCCTCTAAAGCGCCGCGCACGGTCCTGGTGGTGGACGACAGCGCGTTCATGCGCAAGCTCGTGGCCGAGATGGTGGATGGCGCGGGCGACTTCCGCGTGGTGGGCACGGCCCGCAACGGCCGCGACGCACTGCGCAAGATCCACGCGTTGCAGCCGGACCTCGTCACGATGGACATCGAGATGCCGGAGCTCGATGGCATCGGCGCGTTAGGCTATATCATGAGCGAGGCGCCGCGCCCGGTGATCATGCTCAGCGGCGCCGCCACGGGCGACGCGGGCGACCTCACGATTCGCGCCCTCGAGTTGGGTGCGGTGGATTTCGTGCGCAAGCCGTCGGGGCCGATCAGCCTGGACCTGGCGACGGTGCGTGACCAGCTGTTGGATGCGCTGCGGGCGGCGGAGCAAGTGAATCTGCGCGGCGTGGAGCTGCTGGCGCGGCCGCACGAGCCAGCGGCGCATCGGCCGTTGATGCCCGGGGTCGCGGCCACGCGCGCCGTGGCCATCGCGGCGTCCACCGGCGGGCCGCGCGCGTTGGCCGACATCATCCCGCGATTGCCGGGGTCGCTCGACGCGGCAGTGTTCGTCGTACAGCACATGCCCGCCGGTTTCACACGCAGCCTGGCCGAGCGTTTGGATGCGCAGAGTCAGGTGCCGGTGTGCGAAGCCCGGCACGGCGAGTCTGTGCGACACAACCGAGTGTACATCGCGCCGGGCGGGTGGCACATGCGCGTCGAATTGGTGCATGGCGCGCCGGCGATCGCGTTGGACGAGACCCCGCCCGTATGGGGCGTGCGCCCGTCGGCGGATCCGCTGTTCCGGTCGGTGGCCGAGGTGTTCGGCAGGCGAGCCATCGGGGTCGTGCTCACGGGTATGGGGCGCGACGGCGCGGCTGGCGTGCGCGCCATTCGTGACGCGGGTGGGACAGGGCTGGCGCAGGATCGCGCGTCGTCGATCATCTACGGGATGCCGCAGGCTGCGGTGCAAGGCGGCGGCGTCGATCGTATCCTGGGACTCGAGGTACTGCCGGTCGCGATCGCGGACCTGGTGGGGCGGGGCCAGGCGACCAATGAGTGACCTGGCGATGGAGGCCGCGGTGACGGAGATGCTGCTCTTTCGCGAGAGCGGCGAACTGTTCGCGCTCGACCTGCGAGCGGCGGACGAAGTGCTCGAGATGCCGCCGCTTTCGATCGTGCCGGACATGGCGGGCGCGATGATGGGGGTATTTCCGCTGCGCGGGACGTACGTGCCGGTGTTCGCGACGTACGCTGCGTTAGGCGTGTGTCAGGCGGGGCCACCCGGCGTGGTGCTCATCCTGCGCCGCGGCGATCGGCGCGTGGGACTGGCACTGGACGATGTGGAGGATGTGATCACCGTCGACGCGTCGCAGCTGCATCGTCCGCCGTCGCCCGATGGCGCCGAGCGGGTGGTGGTCGGCGTGGAGCGCCGGGGCGGAGAACTCGTGGGAATCGTGGACGCCGCCACGTTGGTCGAAGCGTGTGCGGCCTTGCCCAGCGGAGACATCGGATGACGACAGCCACGGCACAGCAGGTAGTGACCTTTCGCGTCGGCGAGGACCACTTCGCCGCAGACATCTTGTCCGTCGAGCGCGTCCTGCCCTACGTCCGTCCGACCCCTGTGCCTAACGTGCCGGATTGGATGGAGGGCATCCTCGACTACGGATCGCGCGTGGTGCCCGTGCTCGATCTGCGCCGGCGCTTCAGGCTGGACGCGTCCGCGCGGCAGGAGACCGGCCGGCGGATCATCATATTCAGCGTGGGCGAAGACTGGGTGGGCGCGGTCGTGGACGCGGTGCTCGAGGTGAGGTCGCTGGATGCGGCGCACGTATCGCCGCCGCCGGCGCTGTTCCGCGGATTGCGGGCCGAATACCTGTGCGGTCTCGTGCGACGCGATGGGGGCATGATCATTCTGCTCGAAATCCAACGGCTGCTCACGGCCACGGAACAGCTGGAGTTGCATCGCGCCGCCGCCGGGGACGAAGAGGAGGAGCGCACGGATGGCTGACGGCGACGGACGCCCGCTCCACACGCGTTACACGGCGCTCGCGTCCCGACTCGAGCGTCCCGACGCGCCCGCAGAGCGGGATGCGATCAAGACCGACATCATCGCTCTCTACAAAGAGGTCGAGCAGGAGATCACGCAGCTCGGCGCATTGCGCGAAGACCTCAAGCGCCTGGTCGACCGCTGGAAGCAACTGGGGCCCTCGCCCGACGGGAACGCCAACGCCACCACCGCCCCATCGTTTGGCGGCGAGCGTCCGGTGGTGGCCGACCACATCGGCGCGTCAACGTTCCTCGAGAAAGGCTGGAGTCTCATCTCGCTGGGCGACCACGAGGGCGCCGAACGGGCGCTGCTCAAGGCGCTCGAGCTTTCGCCTAACGACCCGCAAACCGAGTCGCTGTTGGGTTGGGCGCAGATGCTCCAGGACAAATACGACGAAGCGCTGCTAAACTTCCAGAAGGTGCTGATGCGCCAGCCCACCAACTCGCTGGCCCGCATCAACCTCGGGTACATCTGCCTCAAGAAAAAGATCTTCGGCGAAGCCATCGAGCATCTGTCCAAGGCCATCCGCCTGGACAACGACCGCAAGGCCACGCTCTACGCGCACTTCTATCTCGGGTTGGTGTATGCAGAACGAGAGATGTACGAGGACGCGCAGACGTTCTTCCGGAAGACATTGGCTCTCGGACCGAACCTGATCGAGGCGTACTACGAGCTCGGCCGTGCCCTCTGGTTCGAAGGTCGGCGCGACGAAGCGTTGCAGGCGTGGCGCGACGGCTTGGCGGCCAACAAGTTCAATCCATGGGGCAAGCGCTGCGGCGAGATGCTCAAGCATATAGGAGAGGGCGGCAGCCCGGCGCGCGGCGTGTAGCTCTGCTGGGCGCGCTGCTGCTCGCGTTCGGCGCATGGGCGTCACGCGCGGCGGCGCAGGAAGACCCCGTGCGCCTGGATCGCGGGCGATTCACGGTCGTCGCCTTTCACGCAGATCTGACACTCGCCAACGCGGTCCTCGCGCGCGCGGTCGCCGACGACACCTTTCCTGGCCTGCCGAATCCGCGCGACCGCGTACTCATCGCCATTGCGCCCGACGAGCGGCGATTTCGTCAATGGGTCGGACCCGGTGCGCCGGAATGGGGTGCCGCAGTCGCAATTCCCGACGAGCGGCGCATCGTGATGCAGGGATCGAGCGCCGGATCCGGCGCCGGAAACCCGATGCAGGTGCTGCGGCACGAGCTGGCCCACCTGGCCTTGCACGAATATCTCGGCAACCTGCCGCCCCGCTGGTTCGACGAAGGCTACGCCAGCGTCGCGGCCGGGGAGATGGACCGCGACGCGGTGCTCACCACGAGTGTGGCATTGGTATTTCACGGAGTTCCGCCGCTCGATTCCCTGAACGGCCTGTTTGCGGGTGGCGCCTCACGGGCCAACACCGCGTACGCACTCTCCTATCGCGCCGTCACGGAGCTCGCCGCGCTCGACCCGCAGCGCGGCCTGGCGCTCTTCTTCCAGTACTGGAAGCAAACAGGTTCGATGGATCAAGCGATCCGCCAGGCGTACGGCCTCACCGAGTCGGCGTTCGAGCAGCGGTGGCACGACCGGACCATGCTCCGATACGGCGCCCTGGCGGTGATGGCGAACATGTCGTTGGCGTTGGGCGTACTAGGAATAGTGATCGTGCCACTGTACGTGATGCGGCGTCGCCGTGACCGGCGGCGCATGGCAGAGTTGCGGGCGGCAGACGACGCGGCAGATCGGGCAGCGCGCTCGGAGGTGCTTGCCGCGTTGTTGGCTGCGGCGTCACCGGAGTCACCAGCGTCACCGTCACCGCCGGACCACGCAAACCCGGACGACGACTCGTAACCCTCGCGGCCACGCTGGTATCGCTTGACATGGGCTTGCAGTCCCATCACACTACTCATCAATGGCAAAAATCGAATCTCTGTCTCGCCAGCGATCCTACGTGTGGTGGGGATTGGCCGCTCTCTGTTTGCTCGCTGGCTACGCGGACCTCGTTCGCGGTGGCATAACGCTCGCACCGGTGCTGCTGGTCGTGGGCTACTGCGTCCTCATCCCGCTGGCCATTCTCAAGTAGGTCGTGCAACTCGGTTTCACCGCGCATGTCCCTCGTGGGGCGCAAAGTGTACGTGAAGAAACCACGGCGCTCCGTCGTTGGGACGTCCGGGGGCGAATAGCTCAGTTGGTTAGAGCGCCTGCCTTACACGCAGGATGTCGGGGGTTCGAGTCCCTCTTCGCCCATGGCAGCGCGTTGTGCAAGGACCCCCTCGGCGAAGTTTGGGGTAGATCAGATCACACTCGGAGGTATCGAACGTGAAGGCAATGACTCGTGGGGTGAGGGCGGCCGCCTGCGGCGTGATGGCGACTTCGCTCGCCTGGTCCCCAATGTCGCTCACGGCGCAGACCGTGCGACGCGTGCCCATTCCCGAGGGAACGCCGCGCATGATGGTGGCGCCGTTCCGTGGAAACGAGAGTGGCCTGGGCCCAAAAGTCAGCAGTCAAGTGATCGACAAGCTGACGTCCGACATTCCGTTAAAGACGTTGTTCGTGATTCCGCAGAAAGCCGTCTGCGACAACTTGCAGGCATCCGGCTTCAGCTGCGACAGCACGCCTGATCCTATCACGTCCAAACTGCTCGCGACCCAGTTGCGAGCCGATGAATATCTCGAGGGCACGGTGACCCGCTCGGCCAATAGCTATAAGCTGGAGACGCGGATGGTGCTCACGCGAGACAACACGATGGTACAGCCGCTGCCTCCGTTAGAAGGGAACAAGCTCGGCGACCTGGTCGATCGGCTCACCAAGGAAGTTCAGGAGGCGCGCAAGCAGTTGGCCAATGAGCGGAAGTGCGAGTTGGCCATAGCCAATGGTGCTCCTCAAGACGGGGTGACCGCGGCACAGGCGGCGATCGTCGCGTACCCGCAGTCCACTATTTCGCGTGTGTGTTTGGCCAACGCCTATCTCGCGCTCAAGAGGCCGCCCGACTCGATTATTTTGCTGGCCTCCAAGGCGGTGGAGATCGATCCGAAGAACAAGCCGGCGCTGGCGCTGCTGGCGGACGCATACAAAGCCAAGTTCGATCAGCAAAAGGACACCACTGCCCTCGACAAGGCTGTGGATACCTGGGCAGCGGAGTTGGCTGCGGATCCGAAGAACCTCCGACTGGTTCAGGATGTCACGGAGAAAATTGCGGCCAGCGGACGCGCGCAGCGTGCGAAGCCGATCATCATCCAGGCGGTGCAGGACAACCCTGGTGATCCATCGCTGGTCCATCTCAAGTGGCTCATTCTCCAAGCCACCAAGGACTATGGCGACGCCGTGCAGGCGGGCGAGCAGATGGTCCAGACCGACACGGCGCTCGCGGACACCACGTTCTTCATTCGGCAAGCCGCGCTCTATGCGCTGGTGAAGCAGCCTCAAAAGGCCGCCGAGACCACCGCGCGTGGCGTAGCCAAGTTCAAAGACAACGCGTCTTTGTGGTCGCTCAACTCCCAGACGCAGCGGTTGGCTGGGCAGACGCAAGCGGCGGTGGACGCGGCCAATCAGGCAATCAAGCTCAACCCGAAGGCCGAGCACGCCTATCTGCGCAAGGCGCAGGCGGAAATCGATCTCAATCAGACGGACAGCGCCGTTGCGACGCTCAAGTCTGCCGTCGCGGCCGGCGAAGACAAGTCGACGATCGGCCAGTTCCTGCTCGTGCTCGGCAGCAACGCGTACAAGGCTGCCTCGGATACATCGCACAAGCCGCAACTGCAGGACTTCCAGCACGCGATAGGTATCCTCGCCTCGGCGGACAGCATGGAGGCGTCGCCATCTGCCAAGTTTCTCATGGGGGTGTCGTACCTGAGAGTGGCGGACTTCGCGGTGCGCGAGAATCAGACCGAGAAGAAATGCGATCTCGCAAAAACGGCGCAGGATGCGCTGGTCAACGCGCAGATCTACATCACGCAAGGCGGTGCCACCGACCCGCCAACGGCGCAGAAGCTTCTCTCGGCGCTCCCACAGTACTCGCCGGCAGTTGACGCACAGGTCAAGAGATTCTGCAAGTAATCGCATGTGCTCGTCGCGCGAAGCGCCCGCCGTTGGTCGGCGGGCGTTCTCGTTAGGCGGCGGGCTTGACGCCGCACATCGTGGGCAGCTAGAATGCGTCCCCCGCCTCCTTCTCATGATGCATCCCGTTCCGGCGATGCATGGGCGAGCTCGTATCACGCGCCGGTACTGGCGGCGGAGGTGGTGGCATTGTTTCGCGGGTGCTCGGAGATTCTCGATGGTACGCTGGGCGGCGGCGGACACGCGCGTGCGCTGCTCGAGTCGTCTCCGGATGTGCGGGTGACCGGGTTGGATCGGGATCCCGAAGCCGTCGCCGCGGCGCGAGCGCGACTCGTTGCCTGGGAGGGGTGGGGGAGGGACGGAGGGGGGCCGGGCTGGGGGAGGGGGGGGGAGGGGGAGGGGGAGGGGCGGTTTCGCGCGTTCGTGGGCAATTTCGCTGAGCTCGATCACATCGATGCGCTCGCGGACGCGCGCTTCGACGGAGTTTTTCTGGATCTCGGGGTCTCGTCACATCAACTCGACGATCAGGCGCGCGGCTTCTCCTTTCGCGAAGGGGCGCCGCTCGACATGCGCATGGGAAGCGGCGGGGCAGCTGACAGGGCGCCAGATGCAGCGACCCTGCTCCAGGAGGGAGACGAGCGCACGCTCACGCGCATATTCCGCGAGTATGCCGATGAGCCCAGGGCGCATCGGCTGGCGCGCGCGATCGTGCGGCGGCGCGAGTATCGGCCGTTCCGTACGAGCGACGATCTGGTGGACGCCATCCGCGGCGCGTTTGGAGCCCGCACGGGACCAGCGGATTTCGCGCGCTTGTTTCAGGCCGTACGAATCGCAGTCAATGACGAGCTTGGTGCGCTGGAGCGGGCTCTTCCCGCGCTTCGAGACCGGCTGCGTGTG
>JANWIF010000008.1 GCA_025450035.1 Gemmatimonadaceae bacterium | reverse complement strand
GTTGGCCACGATGGTGATGTTCTCTCCCCCAACCTCAACGACCGGAGGAGCCGCCACAACGGTCTTTCGCGCGCCGCGACACGCCCAACCCGACAACAGCCCAGCCGCCAGCACTGCGCCCGCCGCACACCGCGCCCAACCGCGGCGGCACGGACCTCCCCCCTTCCCTCCTCGCCCGGTCATGGAGTGACTCCCGGTGGATTCGTCTGTGCCGCGGCGCCTGTCTGCACGCCAGACACTGCCTGCTGCCCAGGCACGGTCGTCGACGGCGATACGGTGAGCGCAGGTGCCGCCTGCTGCGCCGCGCTCGCGTTTGTACCCGCGCTGGCGACACCCTGCGCCGAGATCGGCAGGTCGTGCAGTAACGCAAACCGCACGCGAGCCACCTGAAGATCGCGCGCCGCCTGTGCGCGATTCGCCTGCGCCTGCTGTAACGCAATCCGCGAGTCGGACAGCTCGGTCTGCGTCGAGATCCCCTCCCGATACCGTACTTGAGCAATCTGGTACGCCTTCGCCGCCTGATCCACCGTGCCCTGGTTCGCGGCAAACTGCGCTTCAGCCGCCTCCAGTTGCGACACCGCATCGCGCGTATCGAGCGCAGTGAGCTGACGCGTCTGCCGCTGCCGGGCCTGCGCCTCGCGTAGATTCGCCTCCGCCACCATCTCGTCCCCGTGAATGCCGCCGCCCGTGAACAACGGGACCTGAATCGCACCCGTGACCGTCCAGTTGGACCGGAATGCGCTCCAATCGGGGAACCCGCCGTTCGGATACGCCACGCGTCCGAACTGCGACGATAGCGTCAGCGTCGGAATGCGCTGCGACTTTGCCACCGTGAGCGCGGCCCGGTCCGCCACAACGGTCTGTTCCGCTTCGCGCACCGGGGCGCGCCGCGCCGCCGCCGTATCGGGCGTGGCGGATATCAACGCGGCCAGCCGCGACGACGCGGCCACGCCCGTGTCCCCAAGCGATGTCGAAAGCGACACCTGCTCCTCGAGTGGAAGATTGAGCGCCTGCTTCAGCCGCATGTACGCCAGATCTCGCGCCGACCGGCGCTGAATCACCACCGGCACCTGGTTGTCACGCGTCACCTGCGCGCGCAGCAGATCGAACTCCGGCTGATTCCCCACGTTTCGCCCGAGCCGCGTCTGCACGAGCGTCGTGTCCGCCTGCGCCAGCGTCGCTTCGGCAATCGCCACCAGCCTGTCGCCTAACGCCGCGTCGTAGTACGCCTGCGTCACTTGGAGAATCACCTGCGCCCGCGTCGATGTCAGCCCGATGTCCGCCGTCTCCCGCGCCGCGCCGGCCTGCCGGACCTGCGCCTTCACGCGCCCCCCGGAAAACAGGTTCTGCGACAGCGAAAGCCCCAAGCTGTACTGATTCTCCGATCCGAACCCCACACTCGAGAAATCGCTGAGCAGGTTCCCCGACGACGGCGCGCACCCGAGCGCCGCCTCGAGCACGCCCACCTGATCTGCTAACGGCGACGCAGGATCGGGGTGAAAACTGCTGCATGCCGGCGGTCCGCCGCCGGCGGCGGAGTCCGTCCTGGCACCGAAGTTCTGGAAAATCGATCTGAGCGTGCGTGTATACGACAGCGAGCCGCTGATCTGCGGCAGATACTGGCTGCGGGCCTTGATTTCCTGCCCGTGCGCACGCGTGACGCCCGCCGCAGCGATGGCGATATCTTCGCTCTGCCCCTCCGCGATGCGCAACGCGTCGTCGAGCGATAGTTGCCGCACGGAATCCGCCTGCTGCGCGCCTGCCGGCGCGACGGCGAGAACCAGGGCGAACGACGCCACGCACGAGCGCGTTAGTCCGCCGACCAGGCGCCGTCTCATCGTGATACCGCAGCGTGGTCGGCGCCGGACGGTGCGCCGGTCGCCCGCAGAAGGAGATCGACGTATCCGCTGATCGCCGATCTCGCACGGATAAATCTCTGGAATCATGTCACGCACCAGGTTGGCACCGTCGCTCGCCCAGGGTGAGCGAGCGTGATACGCCGCGTCGTCGCCCCCGATTTCCCCCAGCCATCAAGGCCCGAACTCCCACCCAGTTACAAAAGTTTCCTTCCCTCTTACCCCTTGCGTCTTACCTATTACCTGCCCCCAACTATTATCTCCCCCCCACCTACCTGCTCAAAAAAAAGGGCCCGGCACCCGCCGAGCCCCCACCCAACCGTCCCTCATCAACTATTTCTGCTTCTCGTCCGATGCCTTCCGCGCCACAGGCTCAATCGAGTCCTTGAGGTCGTTGAAATACCCCCACGTCCACCCGATCACCGGAATCGTGAAGAAGAACCACCACGTCATCGCACCGTACAATGGCATCCCCGGGAAATACATCGAGTACGACAACTTGGTATTGTCATACGTGATGAACAGGAACACAAACAGCGCAGCAGACAGTATCCACGCGATGATGAGCAGCACGCCGTGCCGGCGACGATCGACCATGGCTCCCTCGAACACATATGACCAGTGTGGACCACCCGCGGCCCCCGCGGGCAAGTCAGAAGATAACGGACCGCCCCCCGCAAGAGCCAGAGGCGGACCACGCGCTGCCCCCGAGGCCGAGCCCGTCACCCCGCCTCACCCCGCGACACGACCGCCACGCGTAGCCGTCGTACCGTTCGCGCATATATTGGGGGCTTCGTCGCCGATCCGGACCGAGAACTCTTTCCGGGACTTTAGTCGCACATGGCCACCAATACGATGCGCCGGTCCGCGCCGGCCCACACGAGACGCGACACCACGGAACTCGCGGCCGCAATCGATGCCATCCGCCGAATCGTGCAATCGCTCCGCGTCTCCGCCCGCGCCGCCGAGCGACGCCTGGGCGTGAGCGGCGCCCAACTGTTCGTCCTCCATGCCCTGGCCGAGGCACCGGCGCACTCGCTGAACGAGCTCGCCGCACGCACCTTCACCCACCAGAGTTCCGTCTCCGTGGTCGTTGACCGCCTCGTGCGCCGACGCCTCGTATCGCGATCCCGATCCGCGGACGACGGCCGGCGCGTCGTACTCTCCCTCACCGCCACGGGACGATCCCTCCTGCGATCGTCACCCGAGGTCGCACAGCTCCGCCTCATCAGCGCGCTCCGCGGCCTGTCCGTCAACGAATGCCGAACGCTCGCGCGCATCCTCACCCGCGTCGTGCGTGACATGGGTGCGACCGATGTCCCCGCCCTGTTCTTCGAGGATTCGGCCGGCGCGCGGCGTCCACGGCAGGGCGCCCCGGCGCGCTAGTCGCCCGCATGCAGCCGGCGCAGGCAGAACTGCGGCGCGCCATACGCGCTACCGCGCTCGTGCTGTTCGTCGCCCTGCGTCCTCTCATGGCTCAGAATGTCGACACCGCCAATTCCGACGACGTGCCGCGCCCGTTGCCCGGCGACATCGGACTCGCTGGGTCTGCGGCGCCCGATATCGGCCGCTTCCTCGCCGTGCGGTCGGCCACTGATCCCTCGCTCTCACGCGACGCCGAACAACTGTCCTTCATCACCTCGACAACCGGGCAACCGCAGGTCTGGGCCGTGAGCATGGCCAGCGGATATGCCGGCGTCCCCGCTCCCCGGCAACTCACCTTTGGCGAACACGGCATCACCACGCAGGCGTGGTCCCCGACCGGTGGATGGATTTTCTACGCTGCCGATCGCGGCGGAGATGAACGCGAAGGCTATTACCTCGTCTCGCCCGACGGCACCGAGGAGCGCGAGCTGCTCCCGCCTAACGACGCATACCGACAGTTCGGCGCCTGGTCGCCCGACGGCAATCGCATTGCATATGCGTCCACCGAACGCAACGGGGTCGACTTCGACGTGTACGTGTTGAACATTGCGGCCGACGGCACGGCCGGCACGCCACGACGGGTACTCGAAGGCTCCGGTGCCGTCACCGTGTCCGCGTGGCGGCCCGACGGCGGTGCCCTGGTGCTCTCTCAAGCGCGCGGCGAGACAACAAACGACCTGCTCCAACTGGACCTCACCACGGGGCGTGTCGACACCCTGTTCGCCCCCGACAGCGCGTCGTCGTTTCGCAACATCGCCTGGACCCCGGATGGCCGCGGATTCTATCTGGCCACCGATGACGGACGCGATGTGCCCGGTCTCGCGTACTACGACACCGCCGCCCACGCCCTGACATGGATAGGTGTGTCGCGGTACGAAGTGAGCGATGTCGCGCTTTCCCCCGACGGACGCTGGCTCGCTTGGACAGAGAACGTGGATGGCTACTCGGCGCTCCACATACTCGACCTCAAAGGCACCGGGAGTGAGGAGCGGCCGCAGGTGCCCGCTGGCGTCTATCAGATTGTCTGGGCGCCGCACGACCCCGTCCTCGCCATCCGCGTGGCCGGACCGCGGATTCCAGGTGACGTCTTCGTCTACGATGCACCCAGCCATCGCCTAACGCGCGCCACCTTGTCCGCCGCTGCCGGCCTCGACCCCGAACAGTTCACCGCACCGCGGGTCGTAGCGTTCCCGAGTTGGGATCGTGACGCCATTCACGGCTTGCTCTATTTGCCATCCGGCGCCGGCAAACGGCGCCCCGCCGTACTGCTGGCGCTCCACGGCGGACCATCCAAGCAGGCGCGCCCAACGTACCGGCCGCTGTTTCAATACCTGCTCACGCGCGGTATCGCGGTTCTCGATCTGAACTATCGCGGATCCACCGGCTACGGCCGCCGCTATACCCAGCTCGACGACGGACGGCAGCGCATGAACGCCGTCCGCGACATGGCCGGCGCGCTGGACTGGCTAGGACACGCGCGGCTGGCCGATACATCACGGGCAGCCGTATTTGGCGCGTCCTACGGCGGATTCATGGCGTTCGCCGCGCTCTCCATGCTTCCCGACCGCTTCAAGGCCGGCGTCGGCATGGTGGGCGTGTCCAACTGGATCACGGCGCTCGCCGGTGCCTCGCCACTTCTCAAGGCTACCGATCGCGTCGAGTACGGTGATGTGAACGATCCGGCCGATCGCGAATTCCTGATCGACATCTCGCCCATCACCCACGTGGACAGCATCCGCGCTCCGCTGATGGTGATCCACGGCGCCAACGACCCCCGCGATCCCGTGGCGGAGTCCGATCAACTCGTCGCCGCCATCCGCGCGCACGACGGACGCGTGGAGTATTTGCGATTCCTCGACGAAGGCCACGGCATTCGCTCCCTGTCCAATCGCATCACCGCGTATCGCGCCATCACCACCTTCCTCGAGCGGGCACTCGCGCCCGCGGCAACACGGTCCCGGTGACCGGATTCCTAACGGAGTACCAACTGCGGCGGTGGACGGCCCACGCGTTCTGGCTCACGCTGGTTGGGGCTCCGGCGTGCGGCGCGCAAACGGTGCGGTTCGGCGACGTGAGCGACAGCGTGCGGTCCGTGTTGGGCGCGTCATGGCGCGATGACTCGACACAATCGGAACGCGCGTACTGCGTGCGCCGCGCACGCATCGTCGCGCGTGTCATTTCACCGACCAAGGTCGACAGCATCTACGACATTCTCGAGGTACGACCTGCCCACGTCGTCGCTGCATCGCCCAATCACGTGGAGTTCGAGTGCGCGCAGGGCACTCCGGAGCTGCACACCCATACGCCGGCAACATGCTACGCCGACGATCCGCAGTGGTGCACCAAAGGTGGTCCGGATGCCTACAGCTGCCAGCCGAGCCGCGCCGATTATGAGAAGCTGGTGGACCGCGGCGATCCGTTCGCCATCATCCAGTGCGATCGCGTCGCGTTCCGCTTCTACTACCCCAGTGACTACGTCGCGCCGGCACGCGCCAGGCCGCCGGGGTCGGGGCGCCGGGAAAGCGGCCGCAGGCCATCGCCCCAACCCGTCAGCCCGCGTCGCCTTCGCTGAGCCTCATCGCCCGATCGTCATTACACGATTCTCACGCCGGCCGTCTCCGAAACGCGCTGCACAATTAGAGTCGCACAATCATCGCCGCATTCGTAGCCGTATCGCACACTGCGCGGCCGGTAGGTCCGTTGCTTGCGCAAACGTCAGGTGCGCCCCGGACTCGCGCACTTCGGCGACGAGCAACACGGAAGGCGATGGTCATTAGATGCATCAGGAGGTTCGTATGTTCCGGAAGCTCACCGCGCTCGCGTGCACGCTCGCCCTGGTCCCCGCATTGGCGCTCGCGCAGCAGACGACGCCGCCGACCACCGACACCAGCAAGAAGATGGACACGACGTCCCGGGTCACGCAAGACACGTCGTACGGAAAACTCGGCACGCCGATGCAAGCGCACAATCCTGGCCTAACGATGAGCCAGGTGAAACAACTGCAGCAGGCGATCAACTCGAGCGGTTGTGATGCGGGCACAGCGGATGGCATGTGGAGCGCCAAGACGGAGCAGGGCGTACAGTGCGTCCGCACGCAGAAGAACATTCAGAGCAATGACATCAACGATGTCCTGAAAGCCCTGAACCTGAGTTTCACGGCAAAGAGCGATTCGGCAGACGCGAAGCACGACACCACGAGCCGCTGACGCCGATCACCCCTCACCTCCGATCACTCGGCTCGCTGAGCCGAGCAGCACGAACGGTGTTGGCGGCCCTCATGCCGGAGTCGGCGTGGGGGCCGTCGCACATCATGCGGCAGACGCGGCGGCACCCGCGCCCACGGTGCGCATGAATGCGTCATACACGTCCGAGCGCCACCATCCGCGCGAGTCGCGCATCCGGCGCAACGCCTCTTCCAGGGGGAGCGCGCCGCGATAGCTGCGCGTGGTGGTGAGCGCGTCGAAGACGTCCGCGATGCAGATGATCTGCGCCGACAGGGGGATCTCGTCGCCACGCAAACGGTCGGGGTATCCCGACCCGTCGTACTTCTCGTGGTGCCAACGGATGATCGGCTTGAGGTCCCACGGAAATTCGACCGTCGCCAGCAGCTCTAACCCCCACACCGGATGCATCTGCATCACCGCGAACTCATCGGCAGTGAGGGGGCCCGCTTTGTTGAGGATCTCGTGCGGCACCCTCACCTTGCCCAAGTCGTGTAGGTAGGCGCCCAAGCGCATCGTGGTCTGCTGGTTCTCATCCAACCCCATCGCGCGCGCGACCTGGATGGCGTATCCGGCCACCCGTTCGCAGTGGCCGTACGTGTAACTGTCCGCCGATTCGATCGACTGGCCCCAGTCGCGGACGATCGCGAGGAACGTATCTTCGAGACTGGCTCGCTTGGCATCGACGTCGACCAGGTCCACCCGCGCTTCGAGCCGGCCGAACAGCCGGTGTGCCGCGTTCAGCAGCGTGAGTGCTTCCTGGTTGCGACCCATCGTCTGGTACAGGCGCGCCAGCTCGCGCGAGCTCTCCGCCTCGCTGAGCACCGACCCGGTCGACACCGCGTGGTCGATTGCCGCGCGCAGCCGCGATTCGGCGAGCGCGTAGCGCCCCGTCTCGCGAAACACGACGCCAATGACCTTGTAGGCATCGGCCTTGTCCAGGCGCGCGCCGAGCTGATCGAAGATGCCTAACGACGCCTCGGCGCTCTGCCGCGCCAAGTCGTAGCACTGGCGGGCCAAGTGCACCTCGGCGTGATTCAGCAGGCACAAGCCGCGCAGGTGCACGTCGCCAATGGTTTCGGCGATTTCACTGCTCAACCGGTAATACCGGTCCGCGTCATCCCACAACTCGCGATCGGCGCTGAGCATGCCGAGGTTGTGATACGCGATCGCACAGCCCTTCTCGTCGCCTAACGTGCGGCAGGCCTCGAGCGACCGGTGGTAGTGCCCCAGCGCCCCGGCCACATCCCCCTGGATATTCGCCAGGATCCCCAAGTTCTGCTCGATGCGCGCCCGCAGCTCGAGTCCGTCTCCGCCTAACTCCAACGCGCGATGAAACGTGTCGCGGGCCAATTCGATGGCGCCCGTCTCGAACGCGAAGCCGGCCAACGCATTCAACGCCTCGGCCGCCAGTAATGCGTGTCCCACGCCCGCGGCCACAGCGTAGCTGCGCTCGCATGCCGTCCGCGCCCGGTCGACATCATTGCGATGAAAGTGCATCACGCCCGACCGGCGCAGTGCCTCGGCCAGCACCGTTCGCTCGCCGCTCGACTCGGCAGCCGTGATCGCGCTGTCATACCCCTCGATGGCCTCTGGGACACATCCCGACCGCTCCAGCTCGCGCGCCCGGGAAAGCAGGTCGCCGGCGCGAGGGTCCGCACGTGCTGCGGGCCATCGCGCCGGCGAAGAGCTGCGACCGGCGAACGTTCCTGCGTCAGTGACCGACCGGATGCCGCGCAATGCTACCACGCCACCGCGTAGCGCGAGAAGTGGTGCACGTCACCCGTCACGCGTTGGGTGAGCAAGTTGTCGGACGACAACAGAAACGACAGGATGTTGAGCTTGTCGTCCGTGTACGCGACCCGCTTGGGCAGCAGGTTGCGCACGATGCCGCAGGCCTTGTAGTCAAGCGTGAGCTTCGGCGTGTGGTTCGAGTCGAACTGCAACCCTTGCGGCTGAAAGCGCACCGACACGACGTTGCCCACCGGCGCCTCACCAATGATGCGCACCGGATGATCCAGAGCCCCCGCCGGGATCACCAACCGGTGCGGCCCCATCACTATCGTCCCGCCTTGGCGACCCACGATCTCGGTATCCGCCGCGTACGGCTGCGGCGCGCACTGGAGTAGCGAGCCAACGAGACGGTTGGTCGCATTCAGGATCGGCGTCAGAACCGGAAGGCCTAGCAGCTGCGACGTTTTCGGAACGTCAGGCGTCGCGATCCCCGTCGGTCCCATATCGGAGAAACAGCCGATCCCCGACAGGATTAAGACCGCCGACAGCGCCAACGTGCGAACTTTGATTCGAAGCATGGGATCTCCGGCGAAAACCGCGAGAATGGCCCTAACATGTCCGGCGCACATGCGCCAAGACCGCGACGCCAGATGCGGCGTTGCGCGGGCCTTCCTAGGCAACCGCTGTACCCCGAAGGCAGAATGACCGAAATGCCCGAATATGCACGTTCGTTGTCAGTCGCCGAAGCAGCCGTGCCGCGCCGAGATGCGACCACTCGGCGTCATCGGACCGTCGAAATGCTGAACAACGGTGCAACGCAACGTCGCATGGTTGGCATGGGGACAAGCCGTCCGAACCTGGGAGGGTGCGGTAAGTCCACTACACCACAGTGTCGCGCAAGCGAGACGGGACGCGCAGTTGGAGGCGGTTGGCTATTGATTGGTTAGCGAGGCCGGTTGGGCCGCGGCAACGTCGGTTGCGGCAAGCACGAGCTTGAACACACTGCCGCCGCCAAGACGTGGTTCGTACGTGAGTGCTCCGCCTTGCGCTTCGGCCAGCCCGCGAGCGATGGCGAGGCCCAGTCCTGCTCCACCGGATCTCGTATCGGGAAGCGCGCCATCGGGCCGGTAGAATGGATGAAAGATTCGTTCTTGCTCCGACGGCGGTACGCCCGCACCGCGATCCGCAACGGTAAACGCCAGGACGTCCGCGTCACGCGACACGTTTAACTCGATCACCGTGCCGGCAGGCGAGTAGCGCTCGGCGTTCTCGATGAGATTTGCCAGGATGCGCATGGACTGTACAAAATCGAAGCGGCCCAGGAGGGCCGGCTGCTCCATGTCCACCGGCATGGTGCGCAAGCGGCCGTCGAGCGTTCGTCCCGCCTGTCGCACCACCGCGCCCAACAGATCCTCGGCGGCATTGAGCTCGCACCGCACCGGAAAAGCCCCGGCCTTCATGCGTGAGAGATCGAGCAGGTCACTCACCAGGCGTCCGAGTCGGTCGGCCTGCTCCTCAATGATGAGCGCATTTTCCTCGCCGCGGCGCGCCCCGTCGTGTGCCAGCGCCTTGATCGTCGTGAGTGGTGTGCGCAGATCATGCGACACCGACGCGAGCACGAAGTCTTTCAGTTTGTCGGCCTCGCGGAGCGCCGCGGCGTGCCCGGCCTCGGACTCCAGCCGCAGGCGCTCGACGCCCAACGCGGCATAGTAGGCCAGGGCGCTGAGAAAGCGCCGCCGAGCCTCGCTGCGGGCAATCGGCTCGGCCGCCGACACGCTCAGCACCCCCACCGTGCGCGAACTCACCACAAGCGGCAGCGCGATCCGCCGTACGTTGTCGGCGTCGATGCCTAACGCGTCACTCGAAACGAGGGCCGCGCCATGAACCACGCGACCATCGACGCGGACGGCCGCGGCAAAGCCATTCAAACCCACCCACGTTGCCAGCTCGCGGTCGTGGGCGTCGGGTTCGAGCTCCCCTACGCCGGCGCGGGCCAGGGGGGGCTCGCCCAGGGCGCCGTCGTTCCATGGCAGGATCGCGCACTCGGTCGCATCAAGCGTGCGCTGCACGACGGCGGCGATAGCATGAAGGGCGTCGGCGGCGCGCCCGGCATTGAGGGCATCAGCCCCAAGTCGCGAGAGCCACGCCACTTCGTCGGCCCGCTCCTCGGCCCGAGCCGCCGCGTGCTGCGCCCGCGCGAGCAGCTGCGTGGCGACACCAGCGACGACCAGGAACGCGATGAGCACCACCCAATCGAGCGGCTTGCCCACGCTCCAGGTGTCGAAGGGCGGCTGAAAGTAATAGTCGATGAGCAGGACCCCGGCGCACGACAGCGTTAGACCGAGGGCGCGGCCCCCGCTCACGCTGCCGCCCAGCACGATCAGCACATAGGCGAGAGCGACATGTCCTTCGTTGATGTCGAGGCGCACGACGCGCATCGCGATCGTGGCGGCGGCAAGGATCGCCCACCACACGATCCAGGACCGCACGACGGCCCACGATAGGTGGCGTCCCGCGATCCCCCGCGGTCGTCCGTCGCTGGCCTCGTTCCTCATCGACTGTGTCGGATCATGCGACACGCCTCCTTCCCGTGCAATGTACCATGCTCGGCAGGACCATCGGCTACCGCGGCACCGGCGCGTTCACATCTATACCGGAGTAAGTGCTCCAAAGAGATTGTTCAGTGACTCTGCCAGCGTTGGGTGTGCAAACACACCGTCGCGGAGGGCGGCGTATGGAAGGCCGCCCATCATGGCGAGCTGAAGCATGCTCATCACTTCGCCGCCCTCTATTCCGAGCACCGCGGCGCCGAGGATGCGTTGGGTCTCGCGATCCACGACCACCTTCATGAAACCGCGCGTCTCCGCCGTCTCGATTGCGCGCGCCACATTGGCCATGGGGAGGGTGCCAATGGCGATCTTGTGTCCGTGTGCCAGCGCCTCCCGTTCCGTGAGGCCGACGCCGCCGAGCTGCGGATCGATGAACATCACGTAAGGCACCAATCGTCCTTCGGTCGTCGCCGTGCCTCCCTCGAGGAGATTCGCGCGCAGAATGCGGAAGTCATCGTAGGAGATGTGCGTGAATCCAGGTCCTCCCTTCACGTCGCCTACCGCGTAGACACCGCGCGCGGTGGTGGCGAGGCGGGCGTCCACGCGCACGAAGCCGCGTTCGTCTAACGCCACTCCGCCTTCGACAGCAGCGAGCGTGTCCGTATTCGGCGTGCGGCCCGTGGCCACGAGCAGGTGGGTTCCGGTGACGGTGCGCATCTCGTTGGCTACCTGAACGGTGAGCGTCACACCATCCGCTGTTCGGGCGGCGTGCGTGGTTTCCGCGCGAAGCACGACGTCGATGCCATCGTCGCGCAGAATGGCCAACACGGCGCCGGCGACGTCGGCGTCCTCGTGGGTGACCAGCTGGGGACCGCGGTCGATCACGGTGACGCGGCTGCCGAACCGCCGAAACATCTGCGCGAACTCGAGTCCAACGTACCCCCCGCCTAACACAAGCAGATGCCCGGGGAGCGTCTCGAGCTCCATGATAGATGTGGAATCGAGCGCTGGCACGTCGCCGAGTCCGGGAATCGACGGGCGCGACGGACGAGCACCGGTATCGATGATCACGAGGTCCGCCGTAAGCGTCTGGGTAGACCCATCGGCCGCGCGCGCCTCGATGCGGCGTTCGCCGGTAAAGCGCGCATCGGCGAACAGCACTTCGACGCCCGATGCCGTCAACCGGCGCTCGCTTCCCGAGCGGAAGCTGCGCACGATCGCGCGCTTGCGGTCGACCACGTGGGGCAGGTCGACACGTACATTGTCGCAGCGCACGCCGTAGTCCTCCGCGCGCCGCGCGAGGTATGCGACCCGCGCACTGGCGACCATGGTCTTGCTGGGCGTGCATCCCTCGTTGATGCACGTGCCGCCAATGTGGCTGCGCTCGATCAATACCGTGCGGCGTCCCGCGCGCGCAAGCGCACCCGCCAACGGTCCGCCGCCCTGCCCCGAACCAATCACCAACGCATCCACGTGTCGGGCGTTCATGCGATCTCCCCCTGAGGCCATCGTTGATGGTGGCGCGCCGGCCCCGGAGAGTCCAGCATCGATGGAATCATGCCGGCGGGGCGCCCGACCGGACCGGGCTGGATCGGTCAAGAACGCGAATTGCTCGCGAGTTGTTCCCCGTCGTGTGGAGACTTGCCACCAGCCGGGAGAGTGGTATCTACTTCGATTCGGGCACCGGTGCGCGGCGCCCGACCGTGTGCCGCGCGGGGCGCGGCCGTCACTCCAGCTGCCGACCGATGACCTCAATCCAACTGGCCGCCCGGCCTATCGTCAAACGGATCACCGATGTGCTCGCGGAAGCGCGGGAGCGCACACTGCTGCTCATCGCACCGCTGAACGACCGGGACCTGGCCGTTCAGCACGATCCGCTCATGAGTCCCGTGATCTGGGACCTCGGCCACATCGCGCATTTCGAGGAGCTGTGGCTCACGCGCAATCTCGACGGACCGGTGGAGTTCGTAGAGATGCCTGGATTGTACAATCCGTTCGAGCATCCGCGCGGCGAGCGCGGCGCGCTGGCGTTGCCTGCACTAGAGGAGTGTCGGGCGCGCATGACCGAGATCCGGGAGCGCGTGCTCGATCGCCTGCATCGCGTGGGATTGGACGACGACGACCCGCTGCGTCGCGATGGCTATGTCTACGCCATGGTCGCACAGCACGAGTACCAGCACGACGAGACCATCATCCAGACGCTGCAACTCAAGACCGGCGCGCCGTACCGCGCGCCGCGGCGCGTGACGCTGCCTGCGCCAACACGGCCGGTAGATGCGCGGCACATGGTGCGATTTCCCGGCGGTCGGGTGGCGATCGGTACCAATGATCGCGCGCGCGCGTACGACAACGAGCGCCCCCGACACTTCGTAGACCTGCCGCCGTTCTGGATCGACGCGCATCCGGTTGCGAATGGTGCGTACCTGGAGTTCATGAACGCCGGAGGGTATTCCACGCGCGCGTTCTGGTCGGACGCCGGCTGGGAGTGGCTCCAGGAAGCGGGTGTGTCTGCGCCAAAGTACTGGACGCGCGATGATGCTGGGTGGTCAACCCGCATCATGGATCGTGTGCAGCCCGTGGACCGCGCCCAGCCCGTATGCCACGTGTGCTACCACGAGGCCGATGCGTTTGCGCGTTGGGCAGGGAAGCGACTGCCCACCGAACAGGAGTGGGAAGCGGCAGCAGCGTGGGATGCCGCTGCCCATCGCCCCCGCACCTATCCGTGGGGCGAGGAGCCTCCGGCACCGCATCTGGCGAACGTGGACCAGCTGGCGTTCGACGTCGCCCGGATTGGCGCCTATCCGCGCAACGTGTCGCCGACCGGGTGCTCCGGAATGATCGGCGATGTCTGGGAATGGACGTCGAGCGACTTCACCGGCTACCCGGGATTCGAGAGCTTTCCGTACCGCGAGTATTCCGAGGTGTTCTTTGGCAGCGAGTACAAAGTATTGCGCGGCGGGTCATGGGCCACGAGGGCCGGCGCGATTCGCAACACATTTCGCAATTGGGACTATCCCATTCGTAGGCAGATCTTCAGCGGTTTCCGTTGCGCGCGGAGCGACGCGTGAGCGCCGCCGCGGCGCGGCCGCTCTCACCGCTGTTGCTCGAGGTCCGCGAGGGTTTGTCTCGCGTGCAAAAAGAGCTTCCTTCCAAGCTGTTCTACGATCGGCGGGGGTCGCTGTTGTTCGAGAAAATCACGCGGTTGCCGGAGTACTATCTCACGCGCGCCGAGCGGACGCTGCTCGCGACGCGCATGCCGGCGGTGATCGCGCGGTTGGCGCCGCGTACGCTGGTGGAGCTCGGGGCCGGGAGCGCGGACAAGACGCGGCTGTTGCTGGATGCCATGCGTGCGGCCGCGAGTGGCGCCGGCGTGTCGGACGGCACGTACGTACCGATCGACGTGAGCGCCGAATTTCTGCGTGAAACGACCACCCAGTTAGGCGAAGACCGTCCAGGGCTGCGTGTGCTGCCGGTGGTCGCGGATATGGTTGAAACGCTCGCGTTGCCCCGGGCGCTGCCGCGTCCGGCGTTGTTCGCTTTGCTCGGCAGCACGATCGGGAACTTCGATTTCCCAGACGCGACGGCGTTGCTGCGGCGAGTCCGCGACGCCATGTGCCCCGGGGGTACCGACCGTTTTCTGTTAGGTATAGACCTGCGCAAGGATCAGCGCGTGATCGAGGCGGCCTACAACGATGCGGCGGGCGTGACGGAAGAATTCAATCTCAACATGCTGCGAGTGGTGAATCGCGAGCTGGATGCGGATTTCGACCTGCGTGCGTTCGCGCATCGGGCGATCTACAACGCGCAGGCGCACCGGATCGAGATGCACCTCGTCGCCCAACGCGCGCTGCGCGTCTCGATCGCAGGCATGGGCGTGGTGTGCTTTCGCGCCGGCGAATCAATCCGCACGGAAATCAGCTGCAAGTACCATCGGGCGAGCGTGGCGCGGATGTTCGCGAAGGCCGGCCTGCTGCTCGAAGAATGGATACGTGGCACCGGACCGGCGTACGCTCTCGCACTGGGGTCGCGCGCGGCGTGACGCTCCCGCGGGGTGCGCCCGGACGCACGATTCTTGCCGCGGACCTGACGCGTCACAGCTTCGCCCCATCGTCGCGTGCAGGGCGGCGCATTGGAGCGGAAGTCGAGCTGCTGCCCATCGATGTCGAGTCGCGAAGGGTCGCACCGCTGGAGGACGGGTCGCGCGCGTTGCTTCCATTGCTCCGCACATTCGCCGCGCAACGATGTTGGACGGAAGGCCGCACGGAAAAGAACACGCCGTGCTTCTCGTTGCCAGGCGGCGGTCGGATGACCTTCGAGCCAGGTGGTCAGCTGGAGTACAGCGCGCCGCCCGCGCGCGGGGTGAGCGCGTTGGTGCGCGACGTGCGCGGCGTGTTGGAGCCCCTGCGGGCACGCGTGTCGCGCGACGGGATAGATCTCGTGGCGTTGGGGATCGACCCACACCGTGACGTCGCCGATGCGCCGCTGCAGCTGCGCGCCGATCGCTATGCGCGCATGGATGCGTACTTCGCCACGATTGGTTCTTTCGGCGCGCGCATGATGCGCCAGACAGCGTCGTTCCAGGTCTGCCTCGACGCCGAAGACGAAGGGAGCGCGCGCTGGCACGTATTGAACGACGCGGCGCCGTACGTGACCGCAATATTCGCCAACTCCTCGCGCTACGCTGGTGCACTCACGACTCAACAGAGCGTTCGCGCCGAGTGCTGGCGCCGACTCGACCCGGCGCGCACCGGGATGATCGCCGGCGAGCGCCCCATCAACGCCTATCTGGCATTCGCCCTGGCGGCACCGGATATGATGCGAAAAAGCGCGAGCGGAGAGTACGCCGCGTTCGGCGATTGGCTCGACGCCGGCGACGCATCGCTCGATGATTGGCATCATCATCTGAGCACGCTGTTTCCGGACGTGCGTCCGCGCGGCTATTTCGAAGTGCGCGGAGCAGATGCCATCGATGCCGCATGGTGCGTGGCACCGCTGGCGCTGCTCGGCGGGATCGCGTACGACTCTGACGCGCAGGCGGAGGCGCTTTCACTGTTGGGCGGCGCGGATCAGGAACTGCTCGAGCGCGCCGGCACGGCAGGGCTGCGCGACGCGCGAATCGCAACGACCGCGGCTCAGTTAGTCGAGATCGCGTTGCGCGGATGCGACGCGCTCGGACCAGATTTCCTGAACCCTGGCGACATGGAGGACGCGCGGGACTTCTTTGCCCGGTACACCCTGCGCGCGCGCTCACCAGCGGACGATGCTCGCAATCTCGTGACGTCCCAGCGGCACGTCAGCGCGTACGACGCGCGGCGGCTAATGGTGTCGACGCCACCAGAAAATCACGATCTCGGTGATGAAGATCGCGAGAACAGCGAAGAGAAGTAGGAACTCGAACGTCGACGGCCTCGGTATCGCACGGTACCAGGGCCTGCGGCGGTATCCAAACGTCATAGTCGATCTGGAAAAATTGTTATCGATTATAGGATTATCATGTTGTAGGGTAACCCCCGCTGGGTCAAATAAAGAAACTCGTTCGCCGTGTGCAAGATGCCCGAAGTTGTTAGAACGAATAGCGAATGGTTCCGTACACGGATCGCGGCTGGCCTGGAGACACGACGTGTCCCGCGACCAACTCGGGATACGCTTTATTGAGAAGATTTCGCAGGCCCAGTTGTAACTGCGAGGACCCAACTCGCAAGAAGCCACTGAGATGCAGGAGCGCGTACGCGGGCAGGACCACACCAGGCTCGTCGAAGGGCGAGTACGGTCCGGTCACGTTGCTGCTCACGCGCACGCGCCAGGACGCGGACGGGAGCGCGAAATCGAGGGCCGCGACGCCGATGTACTGGGCGGTGTTGTACACGCGGAGTCCTGAGAGCGTGTCGGCCTCTGCGGGATCTTCGTCGCTCGGCACGATCAACCGACTGTAGCGTGCGTCGTTGAACGTCCAGTCGGCGGAGAGCGTGAGGGCCGGAGCGACCGGCGTATGCAGCTCGATCTCGACGCCCTGACGGCGGCTTGCGCCGCCATTGCTCGACGCACCGGTAAATGGATCGAACGTTTGCTCGTTGCTCACGTCCATGCGAAAGAAGGCAACCGAGCCATGCACCTGATTGTGATGGACTTTGAGGCCGGACTCGTACGCCCATTCCGTAATGAATGGAAGCGTGGGGTCGGAGATCACACCGTCGGTGGACCGGAAGCCGCGCGAGACGTTGCCGTACAGTCCGACATCCCGCGTGAGACGCACCAGGGCGCCGAGCTTGGGGGAGAAGACGCCGTGCGAGCCACTGGACGACGTGTCTTGATCGGGCGTCGACCGCGTGCCGATCAGATCGTAGCGTCCACCGAGGTTGAATCGTAGCCGCGACGTTAGATCGAACGATGATTGCACGAATAGCGCGCCAGACGATTGCCGAGCATCCACGAGAGTTGCGGCGGAATCGCGTACGCGATCGGTGGTGGACCAGTTCTGGAAGTGCGACTGGTCCCAACGCCCCTCGGCGCCCACCGTCACATCGCCGCGCGCCAGTGGCCACGTCAGCGCGCTTGTGGCGCCGACTCCGGTTCGGTGATCCACCTCTTGTGTCTGGCTCCCGGATCCCTCGAAACGACCGCCCGCCGGGGGGATCGTGAGAAAGAAGTTCCAGTTGCCTTGCGTGGAATAGACCGTGCTCCGCCAGAGCATCGATCCGGTTAGCACCCGCAGGCTGAGGCGTTCCTGCGCGTGATATTTTTGTCCACCGTCGGTCGGGTTGGACACGATGTCGTATTGGCGGTTCGCGAACTCGTCTTCACTCAGGAAGCCCGGCGACTGCCACTTGGTGCCGTACAATTCGACGCCGCCATCGATGCGTATTGACGGCGAGAGGTCATGCACGACACGAAAGTGTCCCTGTCCGATATCGTACCGGCTGTTGGGCCGCCATCCGTCCTCGTGCTGCCACCGCACACCGAACACGCCGCCGCCGGATGAGGCGTGATCGAATCCCGTGAGCAGCGTGGCGTCGACGTGTCCAGCAGTGCCGGCATCGACGATGGCCTGCGTGTCGTTCACACGTTCCAACGTGTGCACGTTCACGATCCCGGAGAGCGCGAAATTGCCGAACAGCGCGCTCGTAGGTCCTTTGATCACATCGATGTCTTGCACAGCGGCTGGAAAGATGAGACTCCAGTCGTTGTAGCCTTCGGCGTGACCATTGACCGGCTCGTTGATCGGAACGCCGTCGATCCAGAGGGCGAGATCGGTGGAGTGGTCGGAGCTGAAGCCACGAATCGAGGCGTCCGAAGCAAAGCCTGGACCCTGCCCTTGCAGGTGAACTTCGACGCCCGCGGCCTGACGGAGCAGGTCCCATGGGCTGGTGGCCGGCGTAAGGTTGATAACCGCGGGAGTGATGGTCACCGCCGATTCGGGCTCACCGGTGCGCACGGGAGCAGCGGTAACGGTCACCGCCTGAAGCCGTGTAATACGCATCGACGAATCCCTGCGCGCGCTCGTATCGCGCGGCGTGGTATCACGGACCGATTTTGTGCGCGGCACTGTAGCCTGCGCGCAGAGCGGCGCCGCCGCCGCCGCAATAGAGACAATCGTGGCGGGTATCGCGAACACCATCGCTCGAGCCCGGCGTACGCGCGCCTGTGCTCCGTACCGGATAGTCATATGTCCTCGATGGCGCGCGGAGGAGCAAGCGCGATGCGCCGGGCCAACGGCCCGTGCCTCCGGCCAATCCAGTGAGTCAGCTATGCGCGCGGCACCAACGACCGGCTGCGCACGTTAGGCGCAGTGGGTTCTGGTGAGGCGGCGCGTGAACAGAGAGGGCAGAGGCGGGGTGCGCCTCGCCGTAGCGTCACGCGCGAGCGGGAGGACCGTTGGGGTACGGGAGCGCATACGGCGCCGCGATCGGAACGTACGCCGGGGAAGCAGGCGGCCCGACACGCGGAGCAGGTAGACCAGGAAGCGCGATGGCAATGCCGGTACCGCGAAAAGCGAACGCGGCGCCCGAACAGTCGCCCATGCAGGTGCACGTGTGATGCGCCGGCGCGTGACGCTGGGCACCATGCGGAACGTTGTACGACGTCGCCGTACCGTTCGCATCCATTGCCATGGTGCCCATCGTGCCGTCGTGCATCGGGCAGTTATGCAACGCCGCCAATGGTTCGGTGCCGTAGCACACGAACCACATGGCGAGCAACAACGCGCCGAATCGGGTATACCATCGCCGATGCATACGCGCAATGTCGTCGCTACGACGCGAAATTGCCAGCACCGGGGAACGATCAGTCGCCGGATCGTGCCGAGCCGCGCCGCCACGCGGGTCGAGCACTCGGAAGTCAGTGCGTTGCTGAATCCGGAATGGCGGTGGTCGTGACGAGCGTCGAGTCGTGCGCCACCACACGCCCGCCGGGTGCGATCTCGAACCGCGCGCTTGCGCCGCCGGTGACGAGCACACGATAGCAACCGGGATCAAGCGGCAATGGGCCGATGACCGTCCCGTATCCGACAGGTGGAACACCGTAGGTCACCGTGTCCGGCGGCGCGCCCTTCGCGCCGCGATCGCCGAACGTCCAGTACGGCTTGTCGCCTGCGCAGTTCATCACCGTAAGGCCGTAGAAAAACTGTTCTCCCCCCCCGACACGCCTGATGAGCCCGAGATGAAATAGCGGCAACGGCTTTGATGATGGCGCGGTGGTCAACGCTCCCCCATGATCGGCGCAGCCGACGGTTGCGGTCGCCGCCGCCAGAGCGGCGAGCGCACATAATAGGTGCGCGGCGATGCGGAGCCGTCGACTGATGGCAAGCATCACGTAGACTGTCTCCGCCGCCAGATGCAGGCAAGGCCGCCTCCAGCACTTCTGGAAGCGGTGATCAGCGCTCATCTTTTCCATGGGACGTCGATACAGGCAGCGGACGGGCCGCGCCGGAACACATCGATCATTGACGAGAGCGAGGAAACGCGATGCGGGAGTCGAAGATGATGCCGGGGACGCGCACGGCTCGTGGGATTGCTCATCGCGCGGCGATGACGGTCGTGACCCTGATATGCGTGGGCACGGCGAGCGGGTTCGCCGCGTTTCATACGCATCTCAAGCGTTCCGCGCCAGGCAACGGCGCCCAGCTTACAGCGCCTCCCGTCGCGATCGAGCTCTGGTTCTCGGAGAAGCCCGAACTCGCCGTGACCAGCATCACGGTCAACTCGACGAGCGGCGCGGCGGTTCCTCTCACGCCGCTGGTCATGTCCGACGCGAGCGACACCGCTGCGGTCGTTGCCAAGCCAACGACCGCGATCGCGCCGGGTACCTATCAGATCCATTGGCGGACGATGGCGCGCGATGGGCATCCGGCGCACGGCACGCTGACGTTCACGCTGGCACCGGCGCGCTGATTCCTTCCAGCGGATCGCCCTCAAGCGCTGAACCATCGGGAGCCTCGAGCACAAAGCCGGCATCGCGAATCATCTCCAGATCCGCACGCGTCGCCTGTCCCGGCGTGGTGAGGTAGTCGCCAATGAAGATCGAGTTCGCCGGATAGAGGCCCATCACCTGCATCGACCGCAGGTGCACTTCGCGGCCGCCGGCAATGCGAAGCTCCGATGACGGCATCACGAGGCGGAACAAGCAGAGCACGCGGAGGCAGCGGCGTGGATCGAGCGTGCCGCGGTCCTCGAACGGCGTTCCGGGGATGGGGATCAGGAAGTTCACCGGTACGCTCCGCACGCCTAACTCGCGTAAGGCGAGCGCGAGGTCGATGACATCGTCGTCCGACTCGCCCATGCCAATGATCCCGCCAGAGCAGGTCTTGAGGCCCGCGGCACGCACGTGCTCGACGGTGCGGCGGCGGTCGGCGAATTCGTGCGTGGTGCACACCTCGGGATGAAAGCGCTCGGACGTATTCAGGTTGTGATTGACCTGCGTGACGCCGGCCTCACGCAGCCGCTGTGCCTGGTCCTGATTCAGCAATCCGAGGCACGCGCACACCCGGAGGTCGTACGTGGCGCGGACGGCGCGCACGGCATCGAGCACTTTCTCGAACACGCGCTCTCCCGGCGAGCGGCCGGAGATGACGAGGCAGAACGTCCCCGCGTTGAGCGTCGCGGCGCGGCCTGCGGCGGCGAGGATCCGGTCGCGCGCCAACAGCGGATACTTGTCAATCTCCGCCGTCGAGATCGCCGACTGTGAGCAATAGTGACAATCCTCGGGGCACAATCCGCTCTGCGCGTTGAGAAGAAAATGTAGGCGCACGCGGTTGGACCAAAAATGGCGGCGCACCTGGTACGCCGCCGCGAGCTGGGCGAGCAGTTCATCATCATGCGCGCGCAGCACGGCACGGGCGTCGTCGCGCGTGATGAGCGCTCCCGCCAACGCCCGTGCGGCGAGGCTATTCCAATCCATGGCCTGCTGCTGGACGGTCGTCATCGGTAATGATCATCCTCGATCGGTTCGGTGTTCGGCTGCTCGTTGCAGAGCGGGGCAAGCGCGCTCTGCCTCGCGGCCCGCGCTACGCACGCCTCATCGTCTGGCGCGGCGAGCCACGGGAAGCTCACGACCGGCGTGCCCGCGAGCAACTCGCACAGCGCTTCGTGATTGGTGGCTCGCGCCACATCCGGCGGACCGGGTTCTAGGTCATTGAGCACCACACCCCGCAACCGCAGGCCGGCCCCGCATACGGCGCGCACGGTGAGCAGTGTGTGGTTGATCGCGCCCAGGCGGTTGGCGGCAACGATGATCACGTCGAGTCGCCAGCGCGTGAACAACGTGAGGAAATTCTCGGTGAGGGTGATCGGCACGAGCACGCCGCCCGCGCCTTCCACCACGATGGCGTCGGACCGGCGCTCGAGTTGCTCGAATGCGGCATCCAATAGCGGCAGCGTAAGCGGGCGACCTGCGCGCCGGGCAGCCATCCATGGGGCCAGCGGTTCATCGAGCGCCATCGGACCGACATCGGCCATGGGCGCGGTGCTATGCGCCGCCGCGCGAAGGCACCGCGCGTCGGTGCGGATGTCGTTCGGCGCAATGCCGGTCTCCACGGGCTTCATGGCCTCGACCCGCAGGCCGCGCGTGCGGAGCAGCACGGCGAGCGCGCTGCACAGGGTCGTCTTGCCGACGCCGGTATCGGTACCGGTAACGCCTAACCGGATCATCGCCATTCGAGGAACCGTTCGATGACCCGATAGATCATCGCGAGGTCGTCGGCCGTGGTGCAGTACGGCGGCAGGACGTACACCACGTTGCCCATGGGCCGAAGCAGAACACCGTTACGGAGCGCGAACGACGCGAGCTCGCCACCGACGGGGCTCAGGTAGCCCGCCTCACCCGCCAGATCGAACGCGGCCACGGTGCCGAGTATGCGCGGATTGCGCACGCGCGGATGCGCCGCGAGGCGCGCCATGTGCTCCCGATGCGCGTGCTCGATATTCTCCCGTCGTTGGGCCGAGGAGTTGTCGAGGAGCGTGAGGCTCGCGCGTGCGGCGGCGCAGGAAATGGGGTTGGCGGTGTATGAATGGCCGTGGAACAGGGTGTGGCGTTTGTCAGTGCTGCGAAACCCATCGAACACTTTCTCGGTGGTGGCCGTTGCACCGAGGGGAAGCATGCCACCGGTGATGCCCTTTGACACGCACAGGATGTCGGGGGCGATGCCGGCGCGCGCACACGCGAACAACGGCCCCGTGCGCCCAAATCCGGTGAGCACCTCGTCGGCGATGAGCAGGATGCGCGCTTTGGAACAGCACTCGGCGAGCGCGCGCAATACGTGTTCGGGCCACATGCGCATACCACCCGCACCCATCAGCAACGGCTCGACGATGAGCGCGGCGAGTTCCGGCCCGCGCTGGTCGATGAGGGTACGGAACGCACCCACGGTGTCGCCTTCCGTGGGATCGGGGAGGCGCGCGACTTCCCCGAGGTGTTCGTCGAACGGGGCGGTAAAGACGCCGCGCGCGCTCACGCGCATGGCGCCGAACGTGTCGCCGTGGTACGCGTGCTCGAGCGCGGCAATGAGCGGGCGGCGCTGGCCGCGATTGCTCCAGAACTGGAACGCCGTTTTCACGGCCACTTCGACGGCGGTCGAGCCATCGTCGGACAGGAAGACGCGCGTGAGGCCGGGTGGAAGCAGCGCGACGAGCTCCGCGGCGAGGCGCGCCGCCGGTTCGTGTGTGCAACCCGCGAAGATCACCTGGTCGAGTGTACGAGCCTGGTCGGCGATCGCCTGGGCGATGACCGGGTTGGCGTGGCCGTGCAGCGTTACCCACCAGGAGGAGATCGCATCCAGCAGCACGCGGCCGTCGGCCGTGTGGAGTCGGGCGCCCTCGGCGCGCACGATGGGAACGGGCAGCGGCGCCGTGGCGTGCTGCGTGTACGGATGCCACACGTAGCGCGCATCGAGCGCGGTCCAGTCACGGTCTGTGTTCTGTTGGGCGGAGCTCACGTCCCGCGACGCGGCACGAGCTCGCCCAACGCTTCGAGCAGCAGTGCGATCTGCTCGGGGGTATGTGCCGCGCTGGCGGTGATCCGGAGGCGCGACGTGCCTAACGGGACGGTGGGAGGCCTCACGGCTCCCACCAGGAGCCCGCGGTCGCGTAGCGCAGCGCCGATGCGCGCGGCGTCGGCGGCCTCGCCGATGATCAGCGGCACGATGTGTCCATCCGCCGTGCCCGCGGGCTCGCGCCCGTCGAGCGCGCGCACTCCGTCGCGCAGGGCACGCGCGTTGGCACGCATCCGGTCGCGGCGCCACGGCTCGGCGTCCACGATGCGCAGCGCTTCGAGTGTGCCGGCGGCGAGGGCGGGCGGAGCGGCGGTGGTGAACACGAATGCGCGCGCACGATTGAGCAGCCACGAGCGGAGGGCCTGCGAGCCGGCAATGAATGCGCCGATCGTTCCGATCGCCTTACCGAGCGTTCCCATCGAGACGTCGATCTCGCCCTCCACGCCCCAGTGCTCCGCGGAGCCCCGTCCAGCCGCGCCGAGTAGTCCCGTCCCGTGGGCATCATCGACGTAGGTGAACGCCGCGTGTTCTTTCGCGACCGCGACTAACGCATCGAGGGGGAACAGATCGCCATCCATGGAGAAAACACCATCGACCACAATCCAGCGGCGCTTGTAGCGACCGGCATCGTCCCGCAGCATCCGATCGAGAGCCGCAACATCGAGATGCGGGAACACCTTGATGTCCGCGCGCGACAACCGGCAGCCATCGATGAGCGAGGCGTGGTTGAGGGTGTCGGCATAGATCACGTCGCCGCGACCGGCGAGCGCAGGAAGGGCGCCGCAGTTCGCGGCGTAGCCGCTGGCGAAGAGCAGCGCCGCCTCGGTGTGTTTGAACGCGGCGATGCGACACTCGAGCTGGTCGTGCAGGTCGTGCGTGCCCGAGATCAGCCGCGCTGCGGCCGCGCCGGTGCCTTCGCTGCGCAGCGCCGCCGCGATGGCATCGGCAATGCGCGCATCGCCGGCGAGGCCCAGGTAGTCGTTGGACGAGAAATCGGTAGCAACGCGACCATCGATCCGAACCGTGGCGTCCCGGCGGGCGTGCACCGGGTGCGTCCCGCGAACCAGGTTGGCGCGCTCGAGCGTTTGGAGGTCGCGCCGCAGTACATCATCGAGCGTGGGGTACGTCGAGACATTGGAGGTCATCGTGTTCGGAGACTACGTGGCGCGATGACATGCGGTCAAGGCGCCAGATTCCGAGTCTTGACGGCGCCCTGCGGTCGGGCTAGCGTGGCAAGCGCTTACATTTCGAGTTTTGCCTACCCATGTCCGTGCTCGCCTCACTCCGCGACGACGTGCTCGCCGCCAATCTCGAGCTCGCGCGCCGCGGGCTCGCGCCCGAGACGTTTGGCAACGCGAGTGCGATCGCGCGCGAGGAAGGCCTGGTGGTGATCAAGCCGAGCGGTATGCCATACGATGCGCTCCGGGCGGAGGATCTGGTGGTCACCGACCTCGTCGGCCGCGTGGTGGACGGCACGTTGCGGCCGTCGTCGGACCTCGCTACGCACCTGGTGTTGTACCATGCATTCGCCGGCATCGGCGGCGTGGTCCACACGCACTCGCACTACGCCACCGTGTGGGCGCAGGCGGGCCGGGCGATTCCATGCCTGGGGACCACGCACGCCGACTATTTCCGCGGCGACATCCCCGTGACCGAAGTGATGGAACCGTCCGAGATCTCCTCACGCTACGAGGAGAACACCGGGCACATGATGACGCGCCGGTTCGAGGGGCTCGACCCCGCGGCTATGCCGGCGGTTCTCGTCGCCGGCCATGGGAGTTTCTGCTGGGGGATCGGTGTAGCGGATGCGGTCCACACGGCGACCATGCTCGAGATGGTCGCGCGGTTGGCGTTCGACACGGTCACGCTCGCGCCTATCGCAACACCGATCTCGGGCGCGCTGCTCGACACACACTTTCGCCGCAAGCACGGGCCTGCCGCGTACTACGGCCAGCCAGGCGGCGCGTAAACGTCAGCGACGCGCTTGGGCGGCGATCTCGCGCAGCGCCGGCAGCATGCCGCCCATCGACATCGGGTCGCTGGATGGATCGCCGAGTCCGTAGTACAGTGAGCGGTAGAGCGGAAAGAGGCGCTCGTACGTGCGCACCGCCGCGGGATCGGGCGTGACCACGCGGTACGATGGGCAGAGCGCTCGTTGCGCGGTCTCGATGGAGGGGAACACGCCGGCCGCCAGGAACGCAAAGAGCGCCGAACCCAGGCTCGTGATCGGCCGCTCGGGCACCATCACCGGTTTGGCAAGCACGTTCGCGTAGACGCGATTGAGCGCGTCGTTCTTCTGGGGAATGCCGCCGGCCTGGATCACGCGCTCGATCGGGACGCCGTGTTCACTCATCCGTTCGAGTATGATGCGCGTGTGGAGCGCCGTGCCTTCGATGGCGGCAAAGAGCTCGTCGCGCGCCGAGTGATTCAGGTTCCATCCGAAGGTTACCCCGCCTAACCGAGGGTTGACGAGCACGGTGCGGTCGCCGTTGTCCCAAGGGAGGCGGAGCAAACCCGTCTCCCCGGCGCGATATCCATCCAGGCCCGTGGACAGCGCGGCGACGGTGGTGCCGGCGCGCGCGGCGATGGCCTCGAACAGGTACCCGGTAGCCGAGAGTCCGGCCTCGATTCCCACGTAGTCCGGGTGCACCGACCCGCGCACGACGCCGCACACGCCCGGGATGTCGCCGGTATCCCGCGCGATGGCCATGATGCACGTCGCCGTGCCGACGACGTTGACGACGTCACCCTCGGCGATTCCAGCGCCTATCGCGTCCCAGTGCGCGTCGAACGCGCCGACCGGCACCGGAATACCCGGCCCCAGCCCGAGCCGGTCCGCCCAGGCCGGCGAGAGTGCGCCGGCCTGGTGGTCGGCGGTGAGGTAGCGCCCGCCTAACTGAGCGCGGATGCCGGCGAGCAGCGGATCTACCGCGCGCAGGAAGCTTTCGGATGGCAGCCCGCCCAGGTCGGGGGCCCAGAGCCACTTGTGTCCCATCGCGCAGACGCTGCGCGGCAGCTGCTCCGGATCAGTGATACCGCACAGCACTGCGGCCACCATATCGCAGTGCTCGAGTGCGGTGACCAACTGCGCGCGCCGGTCGCGATTGTGGCGCAGCCAGTGCAGCAGCTTGGCGAACCCCCACTCGGCGGAGTACACGCCTCCACACCGGTGGATGGCCGGCAGTCGTTGCTCGAACGCCACCTCGGTGATGCGCGCCGCTTCGTCTTTCGACCGGTGATCACACCAGAGGTAATACTCATCCAGCGGCACGAGGCCCCGCCCAACCATGACCACGCTCGAGCCGGTGGTGTCCAGCGCCAGCGCGCGCACGTCGCGCCCGACGGCGCCCGCGGCCTCGAGCGCGAGGCGCATCGCGTCGGTCAGCGCCGACATATGCGCCTCGTGCGATTGCGTGGCCAGATCCGGGTCGTCGCGATCGCGGTGTACCGGATACTCCACGATGCCCGACCCCACCGGTCCCAGCGCGCTATCGACGATCGACACGCGCACGCTCTGTGTCCCGAAGTCCACCCCCGCAACGAGCGGCATGACGATCAGCGGTGCCGGCTGACGTCCCAACCCATATAGCGTGTCGTGGCTTCGTGCAGCACATCGGCCACGGTCGCCAGGTTCGCCGCCACGTGATGCTCGAAGCCGCGTGCGCAGATGAAACGCAGCAATTCCTGCAGGTGGGCGATCTCGACCACGCCCGCGCCACCGAACGTCTCGAGCGGATCCGACGTGAACCGGCCTTCGCCAACGTAGCCGCGGATGCGCCCGGTGGCGTCGTCGGTGGAGAAGCGCGCGAAGCTCATCGGGCTCGCTCTCACCCGGCCCACGCAGGTGCCGTACGTGTTCTCGCGTCCAACGGTACCGGCGATGATCGCCTGGTAATCCATCCGGACGCTTTCGAAGAAGTGTTTCGGCAGGTTGCTGCAGTGAAAGCACACCGCCTTGTCGGGATCATCGCCATAGTTGTTGTTCCAGTCGAGCAATGCGCTGGGCGTCTCCGACGCGAGGGTGAGCGCGTACATGCTGAGCGTGCCGCAGACATCGACTTCGCACGCGCTGGGCATGAGATCATCGCTCATCATGCTCATGATGGTGCATGGCACCACGCCGAAGAATTCCTCGAGCGCGGTCCAACATTGCACGGCGCTCACCGTGACGTCGGCTTCGTGCATCCACTCCTCGATGACCGTCCCGAGCTTGGCCATCTTGAGCAGCGCGGCATCCGGCACGCCATCGGTGGGCACATAGGCGCGCATCTTGGCCAGGGTCCGTTGGGCACGGGGCGCGTCGTCGGGCATCCGCTCGGTGCGGCCCAGGATTTCCGACAGGTCGATGGGTTCGACGGCGATCCCACTCGCTTCGAGGATCTTTTCGCTGTAGCGCACGGTCTTGAAGGCCGCGGGCCGGGCGCCGATCGCGCCGATGCGGGCGCGACGGAGGCCGGTGACGACGCGACAGACGCCCGCGAATGCGGCCAGATCGCCCCGGAACGTGTCGGAGCCAGGGCGATCGGTGTGCCGCGTGGTGAGCGTGAACGGAATGCCGTACTGCGTCAGGACGTTGCAGACCGACATCTTCCCACAGAACGAATCGCGCCGATTGTCGATGCCCATGCGGTCGGGGGAGTCGGCGCTGGCGTGCACGAGCACCGGCACGCGCAGTTCGGCCAGGCGCAGTGTTTCGGCAATCGCGCGCTCGTCGCCGAAGTTAGGCAGGGTGACAACCACGCCGGCAATGCGGTCGCGGTGCGCGCGAAAGAGTTCGGCGCACGCCTTGGCTTCATCGCGCGATTCCACGGCTCCGTAGCGCGTATCGCTCGGCGCGAGGGAGACCACGTCGTAGCCGTTGCTGGTGAGCGTGGCGAGCATCTCCGTGCGTCCCGACTCCGCGAGGTGGCCGGGGAAAAAGCCACGGTTCCCGACGAGGAGGGCGAGGGTCAGCGGGCGGCGGGGAGACGGTGGCGCCGGCTGCGGCGGCGGCGCGGTGGGCGCGGGGCTGGGCGCGGACGGTGCACGGCGTGGAGTGGATGGCGACTGTATCTGATGAATGCGCATGCGGTCCTGATCGGGTGTAAGCGCTTGCACTATACGGCGCGCGGCGATGACGCGAAAGGCCGGCGCGCGTCACCGGGCGCGCGGCTTGCGACGCGCGAATCGCTTGGGCGTCGACCGCCGCGCCGGAGCCGGCGCGGTCGACTCCCGGACCACCAGCTCGGTCTCGATGATGACCTCGAGGCCCGGGGCCGGTCGCTCGCGCGCACTGCTATGGTCGGCGAGGAGCGTCTCGCAGATCCGATGGCCGATTTCCTCGCGTGGAATCCGCGCCGTCGTCAGAGCCGGCACGACGAACTCCGCCAGCGCGACGTCGTCGAATCCGGTTACCGACACCGCCCTGGGAACGGCAATCCGTTGGGCGCGCAATTCACGCAACACGCCGACCGCCATGATGTCGTTGACGCACACGATGGCGGTGGGATCGAAGCCCGACGTGAGCAGCTCGCGCGCCGCGTGCTGGCCGCCGGCGAGCCCGTCGACATTGGCCACGGTCACCACGCGCATACCCGGTGCGTACTCGGCGGTCACCTCGAGGAAGGCGCGCTTCCGTTCGTGGAGCGGGCCGAGCGCGGTGTGATGGCCCACGAACGCCAACCGCCGGTGACCGAGCCCATGCAGGTAGGAGACGATCTTTTGCATCCCGTGCCGGTAATGCACTTTGATGTTGGTGATGTTCGGTCGCGCCGTGCCCACGTCGTAAAAGACCACCGGCAGCTTGCTGTTCTCCAGTTCGCGGATAAGGGACGGCTCCATTTCCGACACCACGAGGGCGAGTCCGGCCACGTGCCGGCCGAGCATCACGCGGACGCTGGACACCAGTCGCGCCGGGCGGTAATCGGTGTGGGCGACGAGCACTTCGTAACCGCGGCGGTAGGCATCGGCCTCGACTGTGCGGAAGATGTCGAGGAAGAACGGATTTTCGAGATTGGACACGATCATGCCGAGCGTTCGGCTGGTTCCGCCGGCGAGCGTGCGCGCGTTGAGATTGGGGTAGTAGTTGAGCTCTTCGATCGCACGCATGACCCGGGCGCGCGTGGTGCTGCGCACGGCTCCGACCTGGTTGAGCACGCGAGAGACGGTGGCGGTGGACACCTTGGCGCGCCTGGCGACATCGTCCAGATTCATGCTCTTCGCTCAGCGGGGGGGCGGGGGGGGGGGGGAAGGGGACGCGGCACGCGCTCGGAGGGCGAGGGAGTATTTCACTTACCGGCGCTCTGCACAAGCGGCGCGCGGCGCGTTGACACGTTTTACAGTGTGCCGTAATCTTGCAAGCGCTTACACAGAGTGGGGGCCGATCCTGGTGGAGATGCCCATTGGCGGGCCAGCACCCGAGACTGCGGGATACGACACCTCCGCCCCGGCGCGCCTCGCCGCGGTGGCGCCCTCGCGGCGGGCCGGGCTGCAGCGCGCCCTCCACGCCCTGCTCCGCGCGCCCCAAACGGGACTCATCGCCGTCCTGATCCTGCTCGGCGCGCTGCTCACGACGCTTGCGGGATCCCACGTCGATGCGCTCTCCGGC
>JANWIF010000007.1 GCA_025450035.1 Gemmatimonadaceae bacterium | reverse complement strand
TCCCGTGTTCAGCGACACGTTGGAACTGGATCTCGGCACCGTGGAATCCAGTCTCGCCGGCCCGAAACGGCCGCAGGATCGCGTGCCGCTGGCGGCATCGAAGGCGATGTTCGCCGACGCGCTGCGCGGCGAGCTTGATCGGTTAGGCGAAGGAAAATCGAAGGGTGCGGCGTCTTCGCCGAGAATCGCAGTGGCGGCCGGGAACGCGGGCGCGGGGGGCGGCTTGGATGTGGCGAAGTCGTCAGCCGTTGCCGACGAAGCGGTGTCTGTCGAGATGAACGGGCAGACGTTCACGTTGCGGCACGGCGCGGTGGTGATCGCCGCGATCACGAGCTGCACCAATACGTCCAACCCGTCGGTCATGCTCGGCGCGGGACTGCTGGCCAAGAAGGCGGTTGAAAAAGGGCTGTCCACAAAGCCGTGGGTAAAGACCAGCCTCGCGCCGGGCTCGAAGGTCGTGACGGACTACTACGTGAAAGCAGGAGTGATGCCGGCGCTGGAGCAACTCGGCTTCTTTCTGGCAGGTTACGGTTGCACCACATGCATCGGAAACTCCGGGCCGCTGCCCGCGGAAATCGCCGAAGCGGTCGAGCGCGGGCAACTGGTGGTCGCGGCCGTGCTATCGGGGAACCGAAACTTCGAGGGGCGTGTGAACGCACTTACCCGATTCAACTATTTGATGTCGCCACCGCTCGTCGTGGCGTACGCGATCGCAGGCCGCATGGACATCGATCTGCTCACCGAGCCACTCGGCATCGGTAAACACGGGCCGGTATTTCTGCGCGACATCTGGCCGTCGCCGAAGGAGGTCGAGGACACGATCCTGTCGTCGGTGAAGAGCGAGATGTTCACCAAGCAGTACGCGAACGTCTTCACCGGAGATAAGCGGTGGCAGTCGCTCCCGATTCCTACCGGGGACCTCTACTCGTGGTCGGACACGTCGACCTACGTGAAGAATCCGCCGTTCTTCGACGGATTGACTATCGAGCCGCATCCGGTGGCGCCGATTCGCGGTGCGCGCGTGTTGGCGATGCTCGGCGACTCGATCACAACCGACCACATCTCGCCGGCCGGCTCGATTCCGGCAAAGAGCCCGGCGGGTCAGTGGCTGATTGCGCAGGGCGTGAAGCCGTCGGACTTCAATTCGTACGGTTCGCGCCGCGGGAACCACGAAGTGATGATGCGCGGTACGTTCGCGAACATTCGTCTCCGCAACGAGCTCGCCCCAGGCACGGAGGGCGGCTGGACCGCGCTCTCGGCCGGCGCGTCGCCGGTCACGATCTTCGATGCATCGGTGACGATGCACGACCAGGGCACCCCGTTGCTGGTGCTCGCGGGAAAGGAGTACGGCACCGGCTCGTCGCGCGACTGGGCGGCCAAGGGGACGCTGCTGCTTGGCGTGCGCGCCGTGATCGCCGAGTCGTTCGAGCGCATCCATCGGTCCAACCTGGTGGGGATGGGTGTGATCCCGCTGGAGTTCGTGAACGGCGAAACGCGCCAGGCTCTTGGCCTAACCGGCTTCGAGCGCTACGATCTGGAGGGGCTGGATGACGCCATCGCTCCACGCGCTCTGCTCACCGTGCGCGCGACGTCCGACGATGGCGCGGTGAAAACGTTCCGCGTGCGTTCGCGCATCGATACGCCGGAAGAGGCAGCGTACTACAGGAATGGCGGGATCTTGGCGTACGTGCTGCGGCAGTTGGCGACGAAATAGTAGTTGGAGGTTGGTGGTTGGTGAACGACTAACTACGACCGTCGTTAGTTGTTCACCACCAACCACCAACCACTTCCTACAAATGCCTCCCCTCCCCCGTCTCCCGTTCCCGCTTGCGAAGCTCGCGGGCGATGAACACGGTGCGGTATACCGCGGTCCCAATCGAGCCGGCGCCGATGAGGACGATCACCGTTAGGAGGATGGCGCCGTTGTGCCAGTGGAGTGCACGCGTGACCGGGTTGTCGATCAACGAGGCCAGGGCGAGCAGCACCAGACGCTCGGCGCGTTGCATCACACCGCCGCGGCAATCCACGCGGACCCCCTCACCCTTGGCGCGGGCGTAGCTCACCATGAGCGAGCCCCCCAGGGCCAGGATCGTCGCGGTCATGGCAAGGGGGACGGCCTCGAAGTAGACCGCCAGCCCGATGAACGCGAACATCTCCGCGAAACGGTCGAGCATCGAATCGATGAATTCGCCGTAGTCGGACGCGATGCGTCGGGCCCGGGCGATGCGGCCATCGATGATGTCCGCCAGTCCGCCGATCAGTACCAGCCACCCGCCCAACGCGAGCGAATCCTTCGCGTAGGCGAAGCCGGCCAGCAGGCCCATGAGCCCGCCAAAATAATTGAAGAGGTCCGGTGAGATGCCCCACGACACGAAAGCGCGCTCGGCGGGCGAGATGAGCCACATCAGCCAGTCGCGCACCCACGTGCCAAGCAAGAACGTCGTGGGACGCCGCGCCACGTCGGCATCGACCGGGCGATTGCGCGAGACAACGGCGAACACAGGCATGGTCATCAGGAACAGCGCGGCGAGAATAAGCGCCGCGTAGGTCGTGGGCGTCATTTCAACTTCGGCGTTGGGGTCGGGAACGCAGAAAGCGGAGCGCCTTCGGCCACAAGAAAATCAGCGGCCACCGCCTCTCTCGCTCGGTCAGCTCGACCGAGATGCCGCTTCGACGTGCGATTTTCATAAGAATGTACTCGAGCCAGCCATCGTACAATGCGACATACTTGAGCCAACGCAGGGTAGCGCGGGCTTTACTGCGCCGGAAATACATGGCGGCACGGAACTTGGACCACTTCCCCGGGGGCTCCGTGATGGTGTAGACTTTCCCCATTCGGCCAAGTATTCTTTGTTCGGCGAGTCGGTCCAACAGTGCCGTGTAGACGGGGACCATGGTCCCGCGTTGTGCGGCAAGCAGGGTGCCGACGCGTTCGTGTCCTTCAGGTCGTATCTCTGCAGCGAACGACGTCTCGAGTAGTGTCCGGCAGTATGCATCGACATCGAAGGAGTGGGGTAAGTAGGATTGTCCCCACGTGAACGTCGCGATGCGTGCACTAACCAGCGAGTTGACGATCGTTTCCCGAATGGACTGGTCACGCGTCCAGGCAAGCTGCACGTGCTGGAATAGCCGGCCGAGTGCAAAGTGGTCTTTGGCATGGCCGGATGAGGCTTGGCGAAAATCGGTCCACGAGTACACGGCGCACTTTGCTTCCAGGGTGGGATTCGAGCCGGGCACAGTGAGACGGATGACGTTGGGCGGCAGGATATGGTTGAGCAGGGTTGCCGTGCGTGGTCGAACCTTCACGCCAGCACGCTCGGCTATGGATCGATAGGCGTCGCGATAGCGGTCAACGATGACGAAGAAATCGTGAGCGCTTTCGGGGCGGGCGTCAGACTGCTGAGCGTGTGAGCCGTAGTGGATCAGGGCGAACGCGGCGTCACCGCACACGTGCGTAAGGAATTGGACGAGCTCGGCCGTACGCGGCGAGAGCGGAGTATCGAATCCGGCCTCGAGCGCGTCGCGGAGCCCCGCGGAAAAATCAATCGGCGGGCGCAGAGGCACGAGACGGCGTCGCGACAGGACCGTGTCGCATGGCGTCGAGGGTAATGGTCATTTGGCCGTGAAGCATGTCGATGAACGCGTCCAACTGAGACTCGTCTGGAGTCTGGAACGGACCGAGCACTGTGATTCGAACGTGGGTGCCGGCAAAATGCACGAGGGAATCCGTGAGGGTGCGGGTGTGCGCCATGCCGTCGGCCACTATGCAATAGATGGGGTGGTTGGCCTGGGCGAGGGTAATGCGCAGGCCGCTACGCATGAATTTACCGATGCGGCCATCGCGTGTGCGGTGTCCTTCGGGAAAGAAGAGAAGAGATTGTTCACCGCGCGCCACCTGGTCGGCGGCGGCGGTGAACGTGGCGAGTTCGGCACGCGACAGCATGCGCTTCTGCGAGACTATCGGGAAGCGCGCGAGCCGCACGAGCGGTGAGATTCCTGGGATCCCGCGACGATAGCGATCGCGGGTGGGGATGAGGGGATACGGGCCGCGCACGAGCGCGACGCCGAGCGGGATGTCCAGCAGCGATTGGTGATTCATCACCGCGATGCAACTCTCGTCAGGCAGCGCGCCGCGCACGGTGACACGCACACCAGCCAGTACGCGGGCCATGCCCAACGTGGCGTGGGCTTGGAGTTGCAGCCAGGCGCGCACGAGAGCGCGCCGACGACGCGGGACGAGCAGCATCGCGGGCCAGAGCAGCAGCCGCTGTCCTAGCCCCATGAACATGACCAGGTAGCAGCAGTACACAACGAAGAAGATGCCGCTGCGCAGCGCGCGCCCGAAACGTGCAACGCGGGAGTCGCTGCTCTCGTGTGATGGAGACACGCCGGCGCTCTCGGCAATCACTTGGAGGTCACCCATGGCAACACGAGTCGAAGCGCAGACGAGCATGAGCGTCTCCGACTATGATTACAGTAGTTTCTTTTACTCGTCGAGCGACGACCCATTCGCGATACTGGAGCCATATAACGACTGGTACAATCGGGCCGTGCAGCAGGGTTACTACCTGTTCGCGCAAGCGATGTCAACGCCGCCAAAGAGCTGGATTGACCTCACGGACAACCTGCACCACCAGCACGTCAAGCTCCTCAATCTTTCGTCGTACAACTACCTGGGGCTCTCGTTCCGCCCCGAAGTTATCGCGGCCGCGAAAGCCGCGCTCGATCAGTACGGACTTGGCGCAGCCGGCTCGCCCATCCTGAGCGGTACGATGGACGTGCACGTCCAGCTCGAAGCGGCGCTGGCCAAGTTCAAGCGAAAGGAAGCGGCCATGGTGTTCCCCACCGGGTACAGTACCAACGTGGGGATGATCTCCGGCCTGATGCGTCCCGGCGACTGGGTCATTGCCGACCAGAACGCGCACGCGAGCATCGTGGACGGCGCCATCTTGTCGAAGGCAAACGTGCGCTTTTTCCGGCACAACAGCCCGGCCGACCTGGAGAAGAAACTCAAATCTACCACCGGAAAGAAGCTGGTCGCCATCGAAGGCGTGTACTCGATGGACGGCGACGTATGTCCGCTCCCCGAGCTGGTACAGGTCGCGAAGAAGTATGGCGCCCGCATCATGCTGGACGAAGCGCATTCGGCGTTCATCTACGGCGAGCACGGGCGAGGGGTGGTCGAGCAGTTCGGGCTCGAGGACGAGGTCGACATCCACATCGGCACGTTCTCGAAGGCGCTCGGCGGCCAGGGTGGCTACGTAGCTGGATCGAAGAACCTGTACAACTATCTCAAAGGGTTCGCGCGCTCGCGCGTCTTTTCGTGCGCCCTGTCGCCGGTGGTGACCGCTGGTGTGCTCCGATCGCTGGAGATCGCGCAGGCGGAACCCGAGCTGAGAAAGACGTTGTGGGAAAATGTGCACCACATTCGTCGCCGCCTGGAGGAGGAAGGTGTGGATGTGGGGGATTCGACGTCGCAGATCATCCCGATCATGGTGAAGAACGACCGGCGCATCTTCGAGCTGTGCCACCAGCTCTTCCGCGCCGGGCTCTACCTGCAGCCCGTGATCTATCCGGCGGTAGCCAAGCATCGTTCGCGGTTCCGCGTGTCGATCTCGGCGTCGCACACCTTCGAACAACTCGACGAGGGCGTCTCGATCCTCGTCCGCGTCCTTCGTGAAGAGGGGATTCTCGTATGAGCACCAAGCACGACGGCTTCGTCCAGTATCACTTCCGTGACGCGATCGGCGGATTCTTCGAGTTTCCCACGGAGAACGCGCGCGCCATCCTGCCGCCGGACCTCCAGCCCATCGAGCCGCACCACGGCTCCAGCGTGCTGAGCGTCATGGCCTTTGATTTCCACCAGAGTCCGGTAGGCGAGTATGGCGAGCTGATTCTCTCCATTCTCGTGGCGCCGCGGATCGAGCAGGGGCAGCCCTGGCCTCGCTCGGCGTTCTATCCCTTCCGGTTAGGCACGACCACGCGCGAGTCGCGCGAACACGCGATCGAGCGCTGGCATCTGCCGCACTACATGCAGGACATCTCGATTGCCTGGGAGCGCGGCGACGGGCACATCACCATTCACGCCACCGACCGCGGCCAGTCGATCGTCGACATGACCGTGACCGAGCACGAGTGGTCGACGGTGGAGCATCGCTACCAGGCGTTCATGAACGACGACGAGGGCGCGTATTCTTCGACCATCGTGATGCAGGGTCAGTTCAGCGAGAACGAAGAAGAGCGCGGCGGGATCCAGATCCACTCGGTGGCGATGACCGACCTGCTCGAGGACTGGGAAGTCGACGTGACGCCGTTCCGCGAGCTCTGGATGAAGGACGGCAAGCAGACGTTCCACCCGCTGCAGCAGTTGGCCAGCTACGCGCGTCGATGAGCGACGTTTGCGTCATCGTGAACCCCGCCTCGGGTAAGGGGCGGGGGGGGGGCGCGAGAGCGGCGGAACACGTGAAGCGAGCCTTCGCCGCTGTCGGAGTGACCGACATCCGGAGCACGACCAAGAAGGGCGACGAGATGACCGTCGCCCTTCGCGCCATCCAGGACGGAGTGCGAACGATCGTCGCCGTGGGCGGCGACGGCACGTGGGGGAACGTAGCCAACGCGATCCTGAATACCGGCGCGCCGGTTCGGCTCGCGCTCGCCGCGGCCGGCACGGGGAACGATTTTGCCAAGACCGTGG
This sequence comes from Gemmatimonadaceae bacterium, assembly GCA_025450035.1. Classification (GTDB taxonomy): domain Bacteria; phylum Gemmatimonadota; class Gemmatimonadetes; order Gemmatimonadales; family Gemmatimonadaceae; genus JADGGM01. Next base: position 12,855 of record JANWIF010000007.1, on the reverse strand, counting down.
GCGTTCCCGCAAACGATTTCGACGCCGTCGCGCGGCTGGCGGTAGACGGACCCGACGTGAAGATCGACGTTGGGCGCATCGAGAACCGGTACTTTCTCAACGTGGCCGGCTTCGGGTTCGACATCGCGGTGCTGGAGGACGTGGAGACCATCAACTGGTTGGGCGGGAACGCGCTGTACATGTACTCGGCGCTTCGGCAACTGTTCTGGTATCGCGGCATTCCGGTGACGCTGTCGTCTCCCGCGCTGACGCGGGATCTGCGGCAATATCTGATGTTGATTATTGCGAACGGACGGAATTTCGGCGGGGCGTTTCACATCGCGCCCGGGGCGAGCGTTACCGATGGCATGTTGGACGCCATCTCCATCGCCGCCGGAGTTTCTCCGTTGCGGCGGCTCGCGCTGTTCAGCGCCGCGACCAAGGGGACGCACGTAACGAAGCCCGAGGTCACCACCGAGCAGGCGGCGAGTTTCACGCTCGAGTTTGCCGTGCCGCCGGCGTTCGAGACCGACGGCGAGTACAATCGCGCCTCCTCGACGCGGGTCGAGGTGACGTGCGTGCCAAGGGCGTTGCGGGTAGTGACCAACGGAGTGCGTGGGGGGGGCGCCGGCGCGTGAAGGCTATCAGTTTTGCCGCGCCGATTCCGACCTATCTCGCGACGCTCGCTGCCGGACGTCTGGCCGATCGATTCTACGTGGGCGCGCACGCCTGCACGCGGTATGGCGACGTGGGCGAGCCGGCGCTTCCGTCGGGCCGGTGGGTGCGGGTGCGCACTCGGTTAGGCGGGATTTGCGGCAGCGATCTCAACGTGGTCACGCTGCGGGCGAGTCCATCCACGTCGCCGTTCTCCTCGTTTCCATTCGTACTCGGCCACGAGAACGTGGGGGACGTGGTCGAGGTGGGGCACGACGTGCGCGGCATCGCGGTGGGCGCGCGGGTGGCGGTCAATCCCCTGCTCTGCTGTGAGCCGCGGGAGATCGCGCCTGTGTGTGCGGCGTGCGCCGCGGGTGAGCATTCGCGGTGCGCGCATTTCACCGACGGCATCGTGGCACCGGGCATGTTGTTAGGCACGACGCGTGGAGTGGGAGGGAGTTGGGGAGAGGTGTTCGTGGCCCACGAGTCGCAGGTCGTGGCCGTACCCGAAGGCATGAGCGACGAGGAGGCCGTGCTCATCGAACCGTTCGCGTGCTCCGTGCATGCGGTGCGGTCGAACCTGCCGGCGGCCGGCGACCGGGTGTTGGTGATCGGGGCCGGTTCGATCGGGCTGCTCACGCTGGCGGCGTTGCGCGCGCTCGTCCCCGACAGTCGCGTGACGGTTCTGGCCCGGCACTCATTTCAGGGTGCGCACGCCGAGCGGTTAGGCGCGGAGCGCGTCGTGTCGGCGGGGGGGGGAGGGGCGTACCTGGGGCCGCTCGCCGACGCCGCCGGGACGCGGCTGCTCAAGGCCATCATCGGGAAGCCGGCCGGCGTCGGTGGATTTGACGGTACGTTCGTGTGCGTCGGCGGCGGCCGCGCGATGGACGACGCGATGCGGGTGACGCGCGCCGGCGGTACGATCGTGCTGCTCGGCAATTCCAGCACGATGAACGGCGTGGACTGGACGCCGCTGTGGCTCAAGGAGCTGACGGTGCGTGGCAGCGTGTGCTACGGCGCGCACGCTCACGCCGGTTCCCCTCACTCGGCATTCGAGGAGGCCGCCGGACTCATCGCGTCGGGCCGCGCGCCGATTAGGCCGCTGCTCACGCACACGTTCCGCCTGTCGGAGTACCGGAAGGCTCTCGACACGGCCCTCGCGAAGGCTGCGTGTGAGACCATCAAAGTGGCGTTATCCCTCAGTGCGTGATTGCGGCCGGAGCGTAGCCGGGATGATGGGCGCCACTCCATCATCCGACAACATCGTGGGGCGTGTTCGAGAGTGAGGGGCCACTCTCACCGTCGATCGCGATTTTACGCCGGCCCATTCGCGGCGCCCGCCTGGATCGTGTCCGTGCAGCCACTCCAATGCCTGGTGCACTGTCGCCTTGACCGTGCCCGGACAGCGCCCGAGCCAAGCAGCGGTTTCTGCGGTGGACAATCCTAGCAGAAATCGCGCGAGAATCGCTAGCAGGCGACGAGTGCATCGCGCCGGTGCATGTGATGGCATCGCTAGTTGGCACCAAGAAAACTTCCGTTAGACAGCGCGCTGAACGCCGCCACCATCGCGACGACCCCCGCCACCACGGCCACGATGCCGACCACAAGGAAAGTGGTCCGAGTGGTGTCGGTGTGCCGATACTGGACCATCGCCAGGCGCTGATCGAGCACCGTGAGTTGGGGCGGTGAAAACCGCCGCGTGTGTCCCGTGGAGTCCCGCGCGTCGTCTACCGCCACCAGCATCGAATCATCCTTCGTGTGTAGCACGCGGCCGGTGAGTTCCGTCACGCCAGGCATATCGACGCTGTCGGCAACACAGGGGGTTGACGAAGCATAGAGCGAGTCGGCTCCGGCGCAGGTGAAGTGGAGCGCGATCGGTGTCGTAAGCTGCACCCTGATGTCCCGTTCCGGTATGATTGGCCTGCTGGCGCCGTTGCTGTACGTGGTGCAGGCAGCGACGGTGGCGAGCAGCGACGACAGCATGGCGAGTCTGATGGTCCACATGGGAAGTTCCTCCGCGTTGTGATCCGGCCATCGTTCCAGGGTTCGCCGCTAACGCTGCGGTCGTCAACACCACGTAATGGGCATGGGCCCTGGCTTGGGCGTCGGCGGCGGCGTGGGCTGGAGCGCCTCGGCGATGACCTCGACGACACCAGACGCAAGCACGACGATGAGATCGGTCTTGTCGCCGTCGGTATGCCGGTACTGCACCAGCGACGTTTGGCGAGCCACGGTCGTGAGTCTTGGCGACGAGTAGTCGTGCGTCATGCCGGATGCATCGCGTATCTTCTGCACGGCAACGAAAAGCGAGTCGCCGGTCGCACTTCGCACGTGGCCCGTCACCTCCGAGACGCCGGGCACGATGCTATCCGCGGTGCAGCCCGCCGGCGGCGAGGCGACAGAGTCCATGCCGTCGCACGTAAGGCGAAGCATGACGGGAAAGGGAAAGCGGATTCTGATGTCGTTCTGCGGTGTGATCGGCCGGCCGCCAGCGTTGCTGTAGGTCATGCACGCGGTGACGAGGGCGACCAGCGGGAGCAACCGCAGCGGTGCTGGTACGCTGATGGTAAACATGGGAGATTCCTCTTCGTGATGGACGCGCGCACCGCCGGCCGGCGCCGGCGGGAGGCGGCTCCGTTAGGCAAGCCCGATGTCGTGGTGCAGCGGCAGCGACGCACGCTCGACGCTCGCGCCGCAGCCGGATTGGCGGACCAGGCACGCCGCGAAGTCCTGGGATGCGGCCGACCACCGTTCGCATATTCGGGCGAGCGGGTCAGTGGCATCGGCCATCACCGCGATATTCCGGTACCCGCCTAACCAGGCGGCACGCGCCGCGCGGGCAAGCAGGACCCGGCCAACGCGCGGGGTGTCCGGCGCGGTGCAGTAGTGTGTGGCGGCCAGGTATGGCACGATCAGGCCGCCGTCATCGGCCCTACCTGCGCACAGCAGGCGGCGGGCGCGGGCAGCGCCACGACGCAGAAGGTCCGCGCGCGGGTCGGGCTCGAGACAAAACTGCTTCACTTCGCACTGGTCCCAGAGCCCCACGAAGCCGAGAATGGCGCCGAGCGGCGTGTGCGCTACCCAATAGCAGGCCGGTGGCGTGCCCAGCGTCTCCGAACGCCACCGCTCGAGCTCCACGGCACCCAACCGCGGCGCGAGTTGTCGTGCGCACGCAGCTCGGCGCCAGACATCCGCCATCTCCTCGACGTCGAACGATTTGGCCGGCCGCACAACGAAGGCGCGCGATGGCGCCATCGACCGCCAGTGCGCGGCGCGGAGCCGGTACGAGCGCAGCAGCCGCGGCCGGGCAACCCGACGCTCGGGTACGAGGCGGGCGACCAAGCCACTGAGGCCGCGTGCGGGCCCGGCGGTCATGAACCAGCCGAGCTCGCCGCCTCCGCCAAGCTCCCGACAGCGGCCAACCGCCCAGCGCGCCAACGCCGGCCCAACGGAACGACCGCGGTGTGCCGGGTGTACCTGCCAGCCGCTCACATACCATACACACGCCACGCCGTCATCATCCATGGTTCGCTGCTCGAGCATCGTCACCGCCCCTACCGCCATGCCGGCCTCGTGCAGCGCGATGCCAACGTGGGCGCGTACGCCGGCCACACGGAACAGCGCGAAGAAGTCCGGCTCATGACGGATGGTCCACGCGGGACCTGCTCCCATCGGACACGCGGCGTCCAGGCGCAACAAGGATGCGTTGTCGCGCGGCGTGGCTTCTCGAACCACGATCGGTTCGGCTGAAACAGCGAGCGAGGTGGCGGACATTGGATGCATCTCCAGTTGGCGGTGCGCACCCGGAGCGAGCAGCCAACTACGCCGCTGCGCCATCGTGCATCGCCAGGATGCGACCGCCGCGGCACCGCAGTCCTACGTCAAATGACGTACGTCGTACGCACTATTCGCTTATGCGGCACGGTGCGCCGGCGCCGACGTTGCGGCCGCGCGCGCCGGACCCTAGCTTCTTGACAGCAGCGTTCTCCCCCCCATGGAGGCATCGTGTTCCTCGCGACTCGAACGGTGTGTTGTCTTGCCGCTCCTGCTGTGGCACTGAGTGTCGCCGCCGCAAACCTGCGAGCGCAGGATTCGACGACCGCGGTTTCCGTTGGGCAGCAGGCGCCGGACTTCACGGCAAGTGGTGCGACCCGCTACGGGGTGCTCCGCGACTCGGTCAAACTCTCCGATCTGCGCGGCCAGACGGTGGTGCTGGCCTTCTTTTACAAGGCGCGGACCAAGGGCTGAACGGTGCAAATGGAGGCGTACCGTGATCAGTACGCCAAGCTGTTCAACGGTGGAAAGAAGGTCGTCGTGGTCGCCATGAGCGCTGACCCCGACACGGCGCTCGCGTCATGGGCGCACGACGAAAGTTTCCCGGTGCTGTTTGCCAGCGATCCCAATGGCGAGATCGGCAAGCGCTACGGGGTGTTCAACGACAAATACAAGCTCGACACACGCGTCCTGTTCGTGATCGACTCGGCAGGCAAGGTCACGTACCGCGCGTTTCCGTTCCGCGAGCTGGCCGGTGGCGCGTACACCGAGCTGGGGACCGCAGTGGCGAAGGCGACGGGAGGAGGATCGCCCTAGCGAAATCGGCGGAGCCTTGCGAACGCGGCCTCGCGAGGCGAGCATGCAGGGATGTCCCCCTCCCCCTCGCGGCGCGCGTCCGCTGCCCCGGTTTCGAGCAAGAAACGCCACACGTCGGCGGCGGCGCGCGGACTGCTCGCCGCCGCCGAGCGCGATCTGCAGCAGATCATCCTCGACATTCACGACGGCCCGGTGCAGGACATCTTCGGCGCGCTGTCGCAGATCCAGGTGTTGCGGCATCGGCCGGAGATGCAGGTTGGCGACGGGTCGCTCGTGCTGGCGCGCATCGCGGCGTCGCTCGAGCGCGCGTTGGGCGAGATCCGCAACTTCATCGGTGCGTTCCGGCCGCCGGAGTTCGAGCGTCGGCCGCTGAGCGCGATCCTCGAGCAGTTGGTCGTGCAGCACGAGTCGCTCACCGGCACGACCGTCGATTTTCAGTTGGAGACGCCACTGCCGGACTCGGTGCCACTGCCGCTCAAGATCTCGCTCTACCGAATCATTCAGGAAGCGCTGGCCAACTCGACGCGCCACGCGGGCGTGTCGAGTCTGGAAGTGAGCGCGCGCGCGGACGGGCGGGACATCGTGGTGGAAGTCCGCGACCATGGGAAAGGCTTCAACGTCGCGAAGGTCCTGAAGAGCGAGGTGGATGTGGGCGTGTCCGGCGGGCACTTCGGGTTGCGCGGCATGCGCGACCGGGTAGCGATCATGAACGGCAAGATGTCGATCAGCTCCGGCGCGAAGGGGACGGTGGTCACCATTCGACTCCCCCTGTCGTGAGCGGCGCGCCTGTGATCAAGGTTCTGTTAGTCGATGATCACCCGTTGGTGCTCGAGGGCTTGCGTGCGCTGATGGAAGCCGAGGCGGGCATCCAGGTGGTGGGGACGACGACCGACGGGACGCGCGTGGTAGAACTCACACGGCTGCACCGTCCGGACGTGGTGGTGCTCGATCTCGAGTTAGGCGCGACGAACGGGTACGATGTGCTCAAGCAGCTGCGGGCCGAGAAGCTCCCTGTGCGGGTGCTCGTCCTCACGGCATACGGCGACGGGGAGTCGCTGCGCGCCGCGCTCGAGCATCATGCCGACGGGATCGCGCTCAAGACGGACAGCCCGGGCCGCACGATCGACGCGCTCCGGGCGGTGAACGCCGGCGTGCTGGTGTTTCCGCAGGCCGCGCGGCGCTGGATGCGCAATACCACGGAGCGCGCGGTTGCGGGCCCAAGCGCGCTGTCGGATCGCGAGCGCGAGGTGTGGTCGCATCTTGCATCCGGTCTCTCGAACGCCGCGATCGCCCGGAAGTTAGGCGTGAGCCCGAGCACAGTGAAGTTCCACACGCAGAACCTGTTTCAGAAGTTAGGCGTGAGCAACCGGACGGCCGCGGCGGTGGAGTACGAGAAACAGATCCCGGCGGCGGCGCGAGGGGGACATCGAGATTAAGGCGCCAGTAGACCGCGTCTCACGGTGTCAGAGCACGACGTGGTGCTTTCGTGGCGAGTCGTGACCTGAGATGCGATCCACGTCGTCACCCCACCGTCCCAAATCCCGCCGCTACGCAGTTGATCGACAGGAGCAAGCTCGGCAGCCACCGTTCCTTGTCTTCCGCGCCACGGACCAGTCGCAAGAGCTCGATCTGCTGGTAGTGCGCGCGCTCCAAGAGCGGGAGGCGGCGCGCGAAGCGGCGACGGTACTGCGGGAAGCGCTCGGCGAGCGACGACTCCTGCGTCACGCGGAGGAGCGCATTCACCGTGCGCGCGTGCTCCGCCTCCACGAGGCCAAGGATCGCGACGCGCGCGCTGGCGTTCGGCACAAGCTCGGCGTAGGCGCCGGCGAGACGTAGGTCGACCTGCAGCAGCGTCTTCTCCGTCTCGTCGATCACCAGACGAAACACCGGCGACTCGGCGAACATCCGGCGTAGCACGGCCTCGCCGCGCACGCCGCGGATCTCCAGGAACGCGTCGATGGCGCTACCAACGCCGTACCAGCCCGGGATCACGTGACGGTTCTGCGTCCACGCGAACACCCACGGGATGGCGCGCAGATCCTCCAGCGTGCGCGTCTGCGAGCGTCGGGATGGGCGCGAGCCCAGGTTGAGGAGGCCCAACTCATCCACGGGCGTGGCGGCGGTAAAGTACGGCAGGAAATCCGGGTGATGCACCAACGCACGGTAGGCGGCATGCGCGGCGCCGGAGAGCGCTTCCATGGCTTCATCGCCACCCGGCACCGGTGGCGGCGCGGCCGGCGCCCCGGGAAGCGAGTACTCCATCACGCTCGACGCCAGCAGCTCGAGCTGGTACGCGGCGGCATCGCGGTAGGCGTACTTGAACGACACCACTTCGCCCTGTTCCGTTAGGCGAAGCCGGCCGTGGATGGTGTCCGAAGGCTGCGCGGCGATGGCGCGATGCGTCGGAGCGCCGCCGCGGCTCACCGACCCGCCGCGGCCGTGAACGAACGAGCTGGTCACACCGCTCTCCGCGGCCACGCGGGTCAGCCGTACCTGCGCCTTGTACAGCTCCCAGTTGGACGTGAGAAATCCGCCGTCCTTGTTGGAATCCGAGTAGCCGATCATCACTTCCTGTACGCCGCCCAACGCGCGGATGCTGCGCTTCACTACCGGCACCGCGAACAGCTCGCGCATCACGGCGGGCGCGCGGTGCAAGTCATCGATGGTCTCGAACAATGGCACGATGGGGATCGTGCAGCTCTCGACACCCGCCTCGTCAACGAACAACCCGGCTTCCTTGGCGAGCAGATACGCGGCCAGCACGTCGCGCACTCCCTCGGTCCCGCTGATGATGAAACTCCCGAACGCGCGGCGATCCACGTCGGCACGGAGCTGGCGCGCCTCGCCGAACGCGTCGAGTACTTCGTGTGCTTCCGGTGACAGTCCGTACGGCATGGCACCCGGGATCCGTGGCAGCGCGAGCGCGGCACGGACCCAGGCCGACTCATCGCCATGTACCGTCGCGATGCCGTCGCCGATGCGGGGTCGGAGCTCCTCGATGGTGCGGCGCAGTCGAATCGCGTGATCGCGCAGGTCCAACCGCACGATCGAGAATCGAAACGCCTCCACCTCGCGGCGAAGCGGTGCGACAGTCGAGCGGGCAATCGCCGCGCACTGTGCGTCCAGCAGTGCGCGCTCGAGGACGCGCAGATCGACGATCATGGCATCGGCAGTGGCGTAGCGTGGGGCCGATGACGGTTCGCCCGCTGTGGCCGCGATACGCTGCTGCATGCACGCGACCCATTGGCGGAATAGCTCGCCGGGGTTGCGCGCCGCGATGCGCGCACCGTCGCCGCTCTGCTCCAACGCCGCGACTAACGCAGCGCGGAACTCGGCAGGCACGGTGATCGACCGCTCGGCGATGCTCAGCGTCTGGATGAGATCGATGAGCCGGGTCTGGTAGCGCCGCAGGCAGGCGCGGTGGTACGCGTACACCGCTTGGCGGGTGACCTGGGTGGTGACGTTCGGGTTGCCGTCACGGTCGCCGCCAATCCACGACCCGAACTCCAGCACGACCGGCACATCGAGCCGTTCGCCGGGAAACGTGTCGGCCAGCGCGCGCTCGAGGTTCGCGTGCACCGTGCCTAACGCATCGAACAGCGTGTCGTCGAAAAAATGAATTCCCCACGCCACCTCCTGGGATACCGCCGGCCGTTCGAGGCGCAGTTCACCGGTCATCCACAGAATGTCGATCTGCTCCCGCAGCGCATCCACCAGGCGTGCGCGCTCGGCGAGGGTCCAGGCGCCGGTGTCGAGCTCGACCAGCGACCGGTAAATCGCGCGATGCCTCTCGAGCACCGTCACGCGCTTGGCCTCCGTGGGGTGTGCGGTAATGGTGGGGGTCACGCGCAGCCTCGAGAGCAACTCACGCACCGCGGAAGGCGTCACACCGGCCGAGCGCCAGGCGGCGAGGACGTTCGCGAAGGTGCCGACGAACCGCGCCTCCCCCTGCTCCAGCTCCGCCCGGCGGCGCGCGCGCATGGCATCGTGAAGTTCGGCGATGCTCACCAGTTGAGCCCACACGCCTAACGCTTGGAGCGAGCGGCCGATGCTGGAGGGCGTCCCACCCCGGTCCAGACGCGCGCCGGCCAGCGCGCCTACCGCGTCGGGAGCGCGCACGCGGATGACGTCGGCGAGCAGGCCCACCAACAGCGCCTCGGCGTCGGAGCCGGTGGTCGGCAGTTCCAGTGCCGTGGCGCCGGTGGGCACCGGCGGCACGAGCTGCAACGGAACCAGGCGCGACGGAGCCGCCATCACGCGACCCGGTCGCGTGGCGCGCCGCCATTGAAGAACGCCGCGAGGTTGTCGATGGCCCGATTCCCCATGGCCACGCGCGTCTCCTCGGTGGCGCTCCCCAGGTGCGGAAGCAACACCACATTATCGAGCGCTATGAGCTCGCGCGGCACGGCGGGCTCGCGCTCGAACACGTCAAGCCCGGCGCCGGCGATCGTGCCGGCGCGCAGCGCACTGGTGAGCGCCGCCTCATCCACCACGTCGCCACGCGATGTATTGACCAGAAATGCGCTCGGTCGCATGAGCGCCAGTCGCGCCGCATTCATCAGATGGTGCGTCTCCGGTGTCGCCGGGCAATGCAACGACACATAATCGCTCTCGCACAACACGTCCTCCATGGACGCCCGCCGCTCCGCGCCTAACGCCATGGCATCCGCGTCCGCGGTGTATGGGTCATGGAAGAGCACGCGCATGCGGAACCCGTTGCGTGCCCGTTCCGCGACGGCGCGCCCGATCCGGCCAAATCCGATGAGGCCCAAGGTCTTCCCGGTGACACGCGTGCCTAACAACTGGGTCGGGCGCCATCCGGTCCAGGCGCCGGTGCGCACCAGGCGTTCTCCCTCCCCTGTGCGGCGCGCCACCATCAGCAGGAGCGTGATCGCCAGGTCGGCCGTGTCATCGGTGAGCACATCGGGTGTGTTGGTCACGATGACCCCGTTCGCCTTGGCCGCGGCGACATCGATGTTGTTGAATCCAACGCCGAAGTTGGACAGGATGCGCACGCGGCGGCCCGGTAGGCCTAACAATAGCCCATCGATGCGGTCGGTGACCGTGGGGACCAACGCATCCGCATCGCGCATCGCCGCGGCAAGCGCCAGGGCGTCGAGCGGGACGTCGGCGGAATTCAGCCGGACGTCGAAGAGCGAGCGCAGCCGCTCCTCCACCGCATCCGGAAGACGCCGGGTGGCGACAACGGTTGGGCGGGGGCTCATGCGTGCACCGCGATAGCCGCCGTGCCGGACCGGACCAATGCCAGCGCCATGGCCGCGCCTAACTCAGCGGGGCTGGGAGCGACGACGAGCCCCGACGATCGCATGATCGCCGCCTTCTCGGCGGCGCTGTCGCCGAACGCGTTGATAATCGCGCCGGCGTGCCCCATGCGTCGTCCTACAGGCGCCGTGAGACCGGCGACGTACCCGACCACGGGTTTGACCATGTGGTCGCGCACGAACAGCGACGCTTCGGCCTCCTGCGGGCCGCCGATCTCGCCGATCATCATCACGGCGTCGGTCGCCGGATCGTCCTCGAACAGCGCCAGGATGTCGACAAAGGAGCTGCCGTTGATCGGGTCGCCGCCGATGCCGACGCTCGTCGACACGCCGAGTCCCACCTCCCGCATCTGCGCGGCAGCTTCGTAGCCTAACGTGCCGGAGCGAGACACGATGCCCACGCGGCCGCTAGCGTAGATGTGGCCGGGCATGATCCCGATCATCGCTTTCCCCGCGCTGATCACCCCCGCGCAGTTGGGCCCGATGAGCACGGGCTTGCGCTCGCGTGGATACCGGCGCATGTACCGCTTGACGCGAATCATGTCCTGCGCGGGGATGCCATCGGTGATGCACACAATGAGCCGGATCCCCGCGTCGGCGGCCTCCATGATGGCGTCGGCGCAGAACGGCGCCGGAACAAAGATGCCGCTGGCCTTGGCGCCCGTGGCACGCACCGCGGCCTTCACGGTATCGAATACCGGCAGTCCGAGGTGCGTCGTGCCGCCCTTGCCCGGGGTCACGCCGCCCACGAGACAGGTGCCATAGTCGATCGCTTCCCGCGCGTGAAACGTCGCCTTGTCGCCGGTGAACCCCTGGAAGATGACGCGCGTCGTCTCGTCGATCAGAATGCTCATCAGGCCGCTCCTCTCGTCACGTCGGAGCGCGCGCCGCCGCCATCGAGGCCTAGCGCCGCTACGGCTTTCTGAGCCGCTTCCGCGAGTCCGTTCGCCGTGGTGATACGAAGCGTGCTCTCGCGCAGAATCCGCCGGCCTTCGTCCACGTTGGTGCCGGCGAGCCGCGCCACCACCGGCACGGGGACGCGTACCGAGTTCGCTGCTTGCACGATGCCCTGCGCCACCCAGTCGCAGCGGTTGATGCCGGCAAAGATGTTCACGAGCACCACTTTCACGCGCGGATCCGACAGCACGAGCCGAAACGCCGCGGCCACCCGCTCGGGTGATGCGCCGCCGCCGATGTCGAGAAAGTTCGCCGGTTCGCCGCCGGCGTGCTTGATCATATCCATCGTCGCCATCGCCAGGCCGGCGCCGTTGACAATGCACCCGATACTGCCGTCGAGCGCGATGTAGCTCAAGCCATACTTGGCCGCCTCGGCGTCGCGCGGGTCTTCTTCCGCGTAATCGCGCAGCTCGCTAACGTTAGGCCGACGAAACAGCGCGTTGTCGTCGAACGTCATCTTGGCATCGAGCGCGACGACCTTGCCGCTCGAGGTGATGGCGAGGGGGTTGATCTCCACCATGGTGGAGTCCAGGTCGCGAAACGCCTTGTAGGCGCCAATGATCGCCTTCACCGCTTGATTCACTTCGGCGGGGCGGAATCCGAGTCCGAACGCGATCTCGCGCGCCTGGAACGGCTGGATGCCCACCGCCGGCTCGATCACCTCCCGCAGAATGCTCTCGGGGTGATCGTGCGCGATCTCCTCGATCTCCATGCCGCCCTGCGGCGCCGCCACCACGCACACGCGCTCCTCGCGCCGGTCGAGCACCAGTCCGAGGTACGCCTCGCGGGCGATGTCGACGGCTTCTTCGATGTACAGGCGGTGCACCACCTTCCCCGCGGGACCGGTCTGATGCGTCACGAGACACTTGCCTAACAGGTCGGCCGCCGCGACGCGCACCTCGTGCTCACTGGCGCACACTATCACGCCGCCCGCCTTCCCGCGCGCGCCGGAATGGATCTGCGCCTTGACCACCCATCGCGAGCCGCCGATCTCCTCGGCGCGAAACATGGCTTGCTCCGCGGTATAGGCCACCCCGCCTCGCGGGACCGGCACACCGAAGTTGGCGAGGAGTTCTTTGGCTTGATATTCGTGGATGTCCATGGAGAATAGATAAGGGTACGGTCTACTTACGAGGTACGATGTACGAGGTACGAGACGCGAGGTACGAGGGGATAGTAGCAGGTGCCCACGTTCCACTGTCTCGGGCCAAAACCGAATTCAACTCAGCACTGACTACTTCCCTACTCCCAACTATCCCCTCGTAGCTTGCCCCTCTTCCCTCTTACCCGGTTGCGCTTACCACCTCCGCCTCCAGCCCCACGGCCAGTTCCACCACATTCCTCGCCATCCGTGCCGATGCCGCGTCGATCATCTTGCCGTCCAGTTGCGCCG
>JANWIF010000006.1 GCA_025450035.1 Gemmatimonadaceae bacterium | reverse complement strand
GCCTCGAGGCCTCGGCCTCCCTATTCCGCGTGCTTGGCGCCGTCCCGGCGCTGGGACGGGACTTCCTGCCTAACGCGGATGCGGTCGGCGCGCCAGAGGTCGTCATCCTGGCGGACGCCTTCTGGCGCAGCCGGTTCGGCGCCGATCCGGCAATCGTCGGCCGGCCGATCGTGCTCGACGGGCGGCCGAGGACGGTCATCGGCGTGATGCCGCCCGGCTTCGCGTTCCCGCTCCCCGGGCTGCACATGGAACCGGCCAAGTATTTCGCGCCGTTCCCCATCACAACGGCCATCATCCGGCAGCGGGGCAACTCCTACGAAACCTACGTGGTCGCGCGCCTGGCCGCCGGTGTGACGGTGGAGCGCGCGCGGACGGCGGTGAACGCGATCGCGTTGCGGATGCCTGAACTGCATCCGGAGGTGTACCCGCGAACGATGCAGGTCACGGCCGATGCCGTTCCGCTGCGCGAGCGACTCGTGGTGGGTGTGCGGCGGTCGCTCCTCGTGCTGCTCGGTGCCGTCGGCGTCGTCCTGCTCATCGCCTGCATCAACGTGTCAGGTCTCCTGCTCGCGCGCGCGGCGGCCCGCGGGAAGGAGATCGCGGTGCGCACCGCGATCGGCGCGACGCGGGGGCGTCTCGTCCAGCAGTTCCTGGCCGAAAGCGCCGTGCTGGTAGCGTTAGGCGCGGCCGGCGGACTGGTGGTCGCACAGGTCGGCGCGCGGGCGCTGGTCGCGCTGGCACCCGATGGACTGCTCTCGGGGTACCGGATCGATGTCGACGGACGGGTGCTCGCGCTCACGCTCGGCGTCGCGGTCGTGGCCGCCGTGGCGTTCTCGCTCGTGCCGGTGCTACACGGGAATGAGCGCGCGCTTCCCGTGCAGTTGCGCGAGGAGGGGCGCGGCGCGAGTACCGGTCGCGCCCGGCAACGCGGCCGGCGCGCGCTGGTGGTGAGCGAGATGGCGCTCGCGCTCGTCCTCGCCGCCGCCGCCGGGTTGTTGGTGAGGAGTTTCGTGAAGGCGCTGCGCATCGACCCGGGCTTCGTGCCCGGCCACCTCCTGTCCTTCCAGGTCGTGCTGCCCAGGTACCGCTACCCCGGCCCCGAGCGCGTGTTGGAACAGGAGCGGCAGATCATCGAGCGCCTAACCCAGTTGCCGGGCGTCGTGCGTGCCACCGCAGCCACCAATCTGCCGGTAACGCACCCATGGGTGATGGCCGTCTCGCCCGAGGGGGTGCAGGTGGCAAAGCTTCCGCTGACGTCGAGCGACGTCGTGATGCCCGGGTACTTCGAGGCCATGAAGATTCCGCTGCTCGAGGGGCGGACCTTCGATGCGCACGACGTGTTGGGCGCGGACCCGGTCGTGATCGTGGACCAGCAATTCGCCCGGCGCTTCTATCCGGGACAGAGTGCCGTTGGGCATCGGATCAAATGGGGATCCGCGACATCGTCGGACCCATGGGGCACGATCGTGGGCGTCGTGCACACCGTGAAGGCCCAGTCGCTGGATGAGGAAAGCATGCCAGAGACGTATTCCCCGGCGCTGCAACACGGGCAGGACTCGGCGCTCGTTGACTTCGCGTTGCGCGCGCAGCGCTACGTGGTGCGCACCACCGGCGATCCGCTTGCCATGGTCGCGGCCGCGCGCAGCGTGGTGAACGAGATCGATCCCGAGCTGCCCGTTACGCAGGTAGAGACCGGTGAGGCGCTCGTCGCCCAGTCGGTGGCGGGCCGGCGATTCGAGACGCTGCTGTTGGGCGCCTTCGCCGCGCTGGCGCTCGTACTGGCCGCGGTCGGCATCTACGGCCTCATCGCGTACTCGGTGGTGCAGCGGCAGCGCGAGATCGGCATCCGGATCGCGATCGGTGCGACCGCGGGCGGCGTCGTGCGGCTCGTGCTGCGCGAAGGGGCGTGGACCGCGGTCGCGGGCGCGGCGCTGGGGCTCGTTGGCGCGGTGGTGCTTACGCGGTTCATGCGGTCGCTGCTGTTCGAGGTCGGCGCGCTGGATGCGGTGACGTTCATCGCGGCCACGGGGCTCTTGATCTCCGTGGCGCTGGTGGCGAGTTGGATCCCGGCGCGGCGAGCGGCCCGCGTGGATGCGGTGATGGCCATGCGCGGCGAGTAAGATCGGACGGCGGTGATGCGACAAAAACGTTGCCGCCTAACAGGAAGGCCGAGGCCTGCGGGCGGCGGCGTGCCTCGATGCCGCGGCGGAGAGCAGCGCCTCGCACGCCGCCGCAACTGGCTCCACCGCGAGCGACGCCAACGTTTCCGAATCGCTGAATAGTTCGCCACCCGTATTGCCGTACGGTGTGAAGCGCCGGCCGTCGGCGTCTCCGGGCAGGAGCACGAGTGCCGGCGTGCGAACCGCCGCGGCCGCATGACTGATCCCCGTGTCGGGCGTGACGACCAGGTCGGCGGCCGCGACGACCGCGAACGCGTCCCGCACGCGCGGCGTGTGTACCGCCGCCGCGCCCGCCGCGCGCGCCACGCCCACCACGCGATCGGCATCGGCCGGCGCGCCGATCACCAGGATTACCAGGTCGTCATGCACGGATCGCAGTCGGCGCAGCAACTCGACCGTGCGATCATCCGGCCAGCGACGGCGCGCAAGAAACGCAGAGATGTTTACCAGCACGCGCACCCGCCCTACGCCGCCCGCCTCGTGTTCACACCACACCGCTTCACCGCGGGCTATCTCATCGGGAGCAAGGTGCAGCTCGAGGCGCCAGTCCGTGTTCGTGAGATGGACACCGAATGGTTTCCCGGTTGTCGCCATCTGGTCGACGTGGTGCGCGTCCGCGCCCGCGCTCGTCACCGGCACCGTGTACAAGAACTCATTGTTGCGTCCGGCAACGCCGATCCGGTACGGCGCGCCGGTCGAAACCATCAGCAACGCGGTCGTGAGCGAGGCGTCCAGCACCATCACGTCGATCACGGCATCGTAGTGCGCGCGGCGCAGGCGCACGGCGAGCAACGGGAAACTCTGCCAGCGATGCCGCTCGAACGGAATCACGTGGTGCACGAACGGATTGCCGACGAGCACAGCGGCATTCTCAGGTGATGCGAGGACGTCGAGCTCGATCGTGCGGTGCGATTGCGCGATCGCGCGGATGAGCGCGGTGGACATGATCATGTCGCCGATGCGGCCATAGCGGACCAACAGCACGCGATACACGCGCGCGTTCCAGTCCGGTGGTGGGACCACGCGCGCCTCGAGCATCCGCGACAGCCCGCGAAGCACCGCGCGCCGCCACCACCCCTCGAGACGTTTGAGGAGCGGGCGCCGCGGCGGAAGCGGCGACGCAGCCGCCGGCGGAGCCGCCACAGTCACCGCCACGCGACTCGGCGGGAGCTCGCGACGGCTTGCCGTCGTCGGCGGGAGAGGGGTTGGCATTGGCTCGCAGCAACTGTAGGGTAGACCGGGATAGGCGGCAAGGGTGCGCCGCCGTCGGCGCGCGGGCGCCAAATGCACATCCGAGCGGCGAGCGCGACACGGGGTTGCGGTACCTCGAGCCGGGCGGCAACCTCATCTGTAGCGTAACGTCGGCGGCTCCGTGCAGAGCATGGTGAACGGCATCGCGAAGACTGGCGCGGCTCCACTCCCGTACAAGAAGACCGCCGAATTCCAGAGCCTCGGCACCCCGGATGCATCCGAGGACATCCGCGGCGGTATGGGGATCGAGGGCGTGATGAACCTTTACGAGTTCGTGAAGGAGGGTGGAACACTGATCGTCGAGGGCTCCAGGTCGACGATCTTTCCAGCGTACAATCTCGTGCCGGGCGTCACCGTCGAGGAGCCGGACAGCCTTTTTGCGCGCGGCAGCATCATGCGCGGCGTGATCAGCGACATGAAGAGTCCAATTGTCTACGGCTACGGCAGCGACCAGCTGCCCGTCTACTTCAATCAGGGTCCCGTGATCCGCGCCGAGCGCAATCGGGGGGGAGGGGGGGGGGGGATTCTTCGGTGGATTCGGACAGCGCGGCGCCGTGGACGGCCAGCATGTGACGCCGATGGCGACACCAATGGAGCTATCGCCATGGAATGCGGGCGCCGGCGACGCGGCGGGAGACCGCGCACGCCGGCGGCCGCGTGCTGCGTTAGGCGCGGAGAGTGCGCGCTCGTCCGCCGCCGCAGACACGGTATCGGACGGACCGCGGGTGATCCTGCGATTCCCGCGGCGGCCGGCGGACATGCTGCTGTCGGAAACGCTCTCGGGCGGGCAGGCGCTCTCGGATCGTGCCCAGGTGGTGGACGAGTCGGTGGGCAAGGGCCACATCGTGATGTTTGCGATCCGGCCGTTCTGGCGCTGGCAGACGCAGGGGACCTACATGCTGGGATTCAATACGATCATGAACTGGAACGACCTGGGCGCGGGCAGGAGCCCGGCGACGGAGGCACAAGTAGGCGGACGTTAGGCGGCGGAGCGCTGGCTGAGGAGCGTGGCCGGCGAGCGGGCGGCGGCGCGACAGGCAAGTGCCCACGCTCTGTTGAAAACGGATGAGGCGGATCGTGTGGCGCGCGGCGCAAGAATGGTGTGCCTGGTGAACGACAACAACACGGAATGACGACGAGCGTAGCGCTGAGGAAATCAGCGCACGGTGGGTGCACTATTGTGAACTACCGGCGCAGTGTTTCTCGCGCCCTATTCTTGCCGCCCAGCGGCGTCACCGTCGGCGCGACTTCGACATGATGACGGTCGTCGGTTTGCCGGGCGAAAACATCACCATCACGGTGCGCTTGCCGTGGGTGCCGTCGTCGGGCAGCTCCCACGCCGATAACTTGGTGCCCGGCGGTGCGCTGTCGACAGCCGCCGTGTCGATGGTTGTCTGTTGGCCGTTTTGCGGGATGATCATCTTCATGATATTCTGGGGCGTCAGTTGCTTCGCCATGGCCGCCATCTTGTTCACGTCGATGTTGGTTGCGCGCGAGCCCGACGGCATGTGATGGCGGTACCACGACGTCACGGAGTCGAACGAATCGGTGGTCGCGAACGCGGTACCCGTGCCGGTGTCGGCCGGTATGTTGGATTGAGTCGACACGGCGCTGAACGCGTGTGTGACATCCATCGGGAAGCGGGGGAGTCCCGTTTGGTCGAGGCTGAAGTCGTCCGCGGTCTTCGTGGTGATGCGCGGATCGGGCTGCGGTGGACGATCCTTGGCCGAGTGGCCGGTCAGCTCGTCTTCCGCCAGTTGGGCGACGAAGCCGGTGCTGAGCGTGTCGACCGGCTTCGGCTTTTTCTTGTACTCGCCGGAGTCGCTTGGAATCGTGGCGTTCCCGCCGCCGTTGCCGCCGCCGGCGTCACCGCCCCCCCCGCCGCCCGCGGTCCGGCCGCCGCCGCTGCTGTCGGTATCGACCGGGACCTTCACATATCCGCCGCCGCCCTTGACGTCGCCTGATCCCGTGCCCGGCGTGATGTGCGCGGGGGCGCCCGACGTGCCACCACCGGTGCTGTGGCCAAGCACGACACCGCCGCCGGTGCCGCCCGACTTCACGCGCTCGCACCACTGTCGGCCTAACAGGAAGCCGAGTATGAACGCCACGATCACACTGGCCAGCCAGAGCAGCCGGCGCTTCCGATCGGTCATGTGCGCAGATCTCCGTTAGGCATTTGGTGGGGTCGCGTGCTACAGATGCGTGCAGATGGCCGTCATCAGCGCCTTGGCCTTGGCGTAGTCGGCCGACTGCAGGTCCATGCCGACGAACACGTCGTGCCGAACGGCAATGAGCTGCGTGCCGTGCAGGAGCGAGGCGTTGTCCCATGGACCCTTGAGCGTGGTGTCGGTGGTGAAGCCGACCGTGGACGGGGCGCCGGACGCCTGCGACGCGGGCGCGCCGGTGACCATCTTCATCATCCCCGCCATCATGCCGCCCATCGTGCCCGTGGGCTTCATCGTGTCCATCGGGGTGCTCGTCGGCGCGCCTAACAGTCCGCCCATCATCGCCGGCCCGTGCTTCAACATGTTGTAGTTCTTCTGGCCGCCTTGCCACACGAATTCCACCGGGTAGGCGCGCGACCCCTGGGCCGTGGCCACGTGGTATGTGCATCCGGTGCCCGAGGCATCGGGGGTCGGGGCGCCCGAGAGCGGGCCGATGGCGCGTTCCACCTCGGCGCGCGACACGAAGTTGCACGCGTTGGCCGGATGCTTCACGGGCTTGGGCGCGAGCGCCACCGCCTTGGCGCCGTCGTAGGCGAGGGGATGGCCGATGCGCGGCACGATGCTCTTCGCGACCGCGTATGCGTCATTCTGCAGACCGCTCGTTCCGCTCACGTCGATGATTACTGCGGCGTTGCCCTTCACCACGAACAACGTGCCGGTGGGGTACCACGTCGCCTTGTCCCACGGACCAGTCGGGCCTTGTTGGGCGATCTTGCTCGCCGAGCTGTCCATGCCGGTTGCCTTGCCCAGCGATTGCGAGCTTGTGGTCACAGTGTTCTGCACGCTGGCCATGGTCTTGCCGCCGGTCCAGTCCGGCTCGATCGTGAGCACTCGGCCGTCGGTGCCGCGGTACACGCACACGCCTCCGGCCACGTTCGGGGTCGCGGGGTCGCCGCTCGCCCGATAGGGTGGCGACGCGAGGGTTCCAACGTACGTCCGCGCTTCGGTCGCCGAGAGCAGCGAGCACGGATCTTGTGCGTGGGCGACAGCTGTGGCGGCCACGGAGGCGATCATGGCCAGGCCAGCGACCGGCCAGGCGCGATTGACTGACATGTGAACCCCCTGATGGATTGCTGATTGGATGCCGGCGCCGGCGTTCGATGGGCCGGCTTGCGGTCGTATCCAATCAATTCATCAAATAGTCTCGCAGGGGGCGGTTATCCAGCCGCTACGCCGGGCGTTACGGCGCAGTTATCTGGCGATCACGCACTCGTCGGAGGTGATCTGGCCTCGTCAAGACGAAATACGCATCGACGGCATTCGATGGCGAGGGAGCACGCACGTACGGCGCCCGGTGGAACAGTCCCGGGACGCGCGTCGCCTATGCCTCCAGCAACTCCGCGCTGGCCGTTCTCGAAGTGCTCGTTCATCTTCAAAACGCGTCGATACTTCCTTCCTATTCGCTGATTGCCGCAACCTTTCCGGATACAGCGCTTGAGGACTTACCGCCGTCGGCCCTCCACGGTGATTGGAGCTCATCGTCTGTTCCGCCGGAAGTTCAAGCGGTCGGCGATGTTTGGATTAGATCTGGTCGCTCACTCGCACTTCGGGTCCCGAGCGCGATAGTCCAGGGGAGTAGCAACATCCTGATCAATCCCTCGCATCGGGACTTCGCAGGGTTCAGCGTAGATTCCGTTGCGTCGTTTGGCTTTGATCCGGGACTGCTTCGGTAGGACTCCCTAACGCGGCGTTAGGCGCGAGCTCGTACCAGACCCGGGGGCCATGGTACGCGTGTCAGGACTGAACGATTCCGCCATCGCCTTCGCCGCACGATCAACTGCCGTCGCTTCGGAACCGTGTACGATGCCTTCAGGTTTTCCGCTCTTATCGCCGATCGGGTCCACCCCTCGCGGCGCAAGATTCTACTCGGCAAGTACCGCCAGGTCGAGCCGTAGCGCTTCGCCGAGCGACCATGCCTGGAACGGGCAGCCGCGCGGCGTATGTGGCGCATCGCCGTCCGCGATCTCCGAGATGTGTCCGAGGCCCGCCTCGTCAAGGTGTTGGAGCAGCGGCGCGAGGAAGCGTGCGCGGGCCTCCCGTTTCGCTGCCGCGGTGCCGCCGCGCACCCGCACCCACGCTTCCGCAAACGGACCGATCAACCACGGCCACACCGTACCTTGGTGGTACGCCGCGTCCCGGTCGCGTGTGCCACCCTGATAGTGCGCCACGTACGCGGGATCGTCCGGCGCCAGCGAGCGCAAGCCCATGGGCGTCAGCAACCGCGCTTCGACCGCATCGATCACCCGGCGGGCGCGTGCGCCTGTGAGTAGCGGGAACGGGAGGCCTCCTACAGCCAGGACCTGATTGGGGCGAAAGGCTGCATCGACCGCGCCGGCACGGTGATCGACATCGACGACGTCGTAGAGATGACCACCCGCCTCATTCCAGAAGCGCGCCAGGAATGCTCGTGAGCCATTGTGGAATGCCGTAAGGCGACTCGGCGAGAAGGCGCTGCCGATCCTGAGCGCACTGAGCCACCGCGCTTGCACCTCGACCGGCTTGCCGATGCGCGGCGTCACAACCCAGTCGCCGACCTTGGCATCCATCCACGTCAGCTGCACGCCTGGCTCGCCGGCCGCGAGCAGGCCGTCAGCACCACACCGGATGCTGTACCGCGTCCCCACCATGTAGCCGTCGAGGATCGCGTCGACGGCCATCCGTAAGGCATCCCGATCGGCGCTCGCGACGGGTCGCCGCCGCGCGACGCTCGCCTCCAGGAAATCGTGCACAGCGACGCGGAACCAGAGCGAGGCATCGACCGCGTTGAACTCCGGATGCTCTCCCTCATCGGGGAAGCGGTTCGGCAGCATACCCTCAGAAATGGTGCCCGCCCACTGCACGAGGATGTCGCGCGCCGCCTCCAACCGACCGGTCGCCAGACACAGCCCCCGCATGGAAATGAAGGTGTCCCGCCCCCAGTCGGTGAACCATGGGTACCCCGCGATGACGGTCCTCCCCTTGCCGCGCCGGACGGTGTAGGCGCTCGCCGACCGCACCAGCCGCGACGGGGCGACGCGCCGCCGCCTCTCCGCGGTGCGCCACCGCGTCACGGCGTCGGCGGCTGACTCGCCCGCCCGCGGCGCGCCCGCACTCCCCCCGGCCAAGAGGATCCAGACGCCCTCACCACTCGTGAGATCCCAGGTGAAGCTCCCAGGCGCGGCGAGGTCCTCCGTGAAGTCCAGGCCCCGGTCGCGCTCCGCCACGTATTCGAAGTGGCGATACCAATCCGGCTGGTGCGCATAGCGTGCGTTGGACAACGCGGCGATGCCCGGCACGCCGTGGTAGGGTCGCCACTCCACCCGTCCGTCCGACACGGTGGCATCAAAGCGAAAGGCCGCGTTCTCGTGGTGCAGCGCGTGGTGGTCGCGGCCGCAGAGCAGCGGCCGCACCACGAGCGAGATCCCGACGGCCGACTCGGCCAGGCGCCACGCGGCAACCACGGCACTCGTGCCGTGCGGAATGAAGATCTCTTGTTCGACGACCGTGCCGTCTTCGAGCCGGAAGGTCCACTGCGGCCATGGGTCCGGCTCGAAGCTCGCGATGCGGTGCACGCCGTCGGGGTGGGTCACGCCGGGCGAGTACCGCTGCGACGTGAGCGCGAACGTGCCCGCGGGTGTGGTGACCCAGGCGTCGAACCCGTTGACCAGCACCATGCGTCCCGTGGGCGGCGTGGCCGCCACCAGCAGTAACGCGTGATAGCGGCGCGTGCGGACTCCGGCGACGGTGCCCGAAGCGAATCCCCCGCAGCCATCCGCCTCCAGCCATTCCGCGTCCGCCGGCCATCGCATCGGCCGCCTCAGCGTGGCGCCCGCCGCGGCTGTAGCAGCTTGGCGACGAGGCCGGTCCAGCCAGTCTGATGTGAGGCGCCGAGTCCGTGGGCATCGTCGCCATCGAAGAACTCGTGGAACAGTACGTGGTCGCGGAAGTGCGGATCGTTCGCCAGCGACCCTTGCCGGCGAGCATAGGGTCGCCGCCCGTCGTCGTCGGGCAGGAAGATGCTCGTCAGTCGGTTAGTCAGCTCGTCGGCCACCTGATCGAGTGTCAGGAGGTTGCCAGATCCGGTTGGACACTCGATGCGGAAGTCGTCACCGTAATAGTGGTGGAACCGCTGCAGGGACTCGACGATGAGATAATTCACGGGGAACCAGATCGGTCCGCGCCAGTTGGAGTTGCCGCCGAACAGGCCGGAGGTCGACTCGGCGGGCTCGTACGTCACCGTGAACGACCGGTCGCCGCTCGTGAACACGTACGGGGGCTCGCGATGACGGCGTGAGAGCGAGCGCACGCCGTGGTCGGACAGGAACTCCGTCTCATCGAGCATGCGCCGGAGCAAGCATTTCATGCGATGGCCACGCAGGAGCGAGAGTAGCCGGCGCTCGCCACGCCCTGGCTCGTACCAGCGCGAGACGAGACGCGCCAGATCCGGTCGATAGTCAAGAAACCACTCCAGGCGCTTACGGAAGCCTGGCGCCCTATCGAGGAGCTCGGGGTCGAGCGTCTCCACGGCGAACAACGGGATCAGGCCCACCATCGAACGCAATCGCAGCGGTATGCGGGCGCCATCCGGAAGCTCCAGCACGTCATGGAAGAACTCGTCCTGATCGTCCCAGAGACCCGACCCGTCGCCGGCCATGTTGCTCATCGCCCCGGCGATCTGTAGGAAGTGTTCGAAAAACTTCGTGGCGATGTCCTCGTACACCGGATTGTGCTGAGCGAGCTCGAGGGCGATGCGCATGAGATTCAGACTGTACATGGCCATCCAGCTCGTGCCGTCGGACTGATTGATGTGGCCTCCGGTCGGGAGCGGCGCCCCGCGGTCGAATATTCCTACGTTGTCCAGCCCCAGAAACCCACCCTGAAAGATGTTGTCGCCGCGGAGGTCTTTGCGATTCACCCACCACGTGAAGTTGAGCAGCAACTTGTGGAGGATCCGCTCCAGGAACGCGATGTCGCCGTCGTCACCGCGTTGCCGGCGATCAATCTCGAAGACTCGCCATGCGGCCCAGGCGTGCACCGGAGGGTTCACGTCGCCGAGCGCCCACTCGTACGCCGGCAGCTGGCCGTTCGGATGCATGTACCACTCGCGTGCCAGCAGCACGAGCTGCGACTTGGCGAACGGCGCGTCGACGAGCGCCAGCGGGATGCAGTGGAAGGCGAGATCCCACGCTGCGTACCACGGGTACTCCCACTTGTCCGGCATCGAGATGACGTCGGCGTTGTTCAGGTGCTGCCACTCGTGATTCCGGCTGTGGTTCCGCTCGGGCGGTGGGGGCGGTTGCGCGGGATCGCCACGCAGCCACAGTGGGATGTCGTAGTAGTAAAACTGCTTGCTCCAGAGCAGGCCGGCGAAGGCCTGCCGCTGAACGTTGCGCCGCTCGGCATCAGGGATCTTGCGTTGTAGTACGGCATAGAAGTCGTCGGCGTCGCGGCGCCGCAAGGCGACGATGGCGTCGAAGTCCACGAAGGGCGCCAGCGACCGCGGTTCCTTCGTCAAGCGCAGTCGCACCTCCTTCGCTTCCCCCGCCGGCACGGTGAGCCGATAGCGCGCCGCAGCCCTGGTGCCCGATCGCCGCGGATTCACCGCGTCGGATCGGCCAGCGATGATGTACTCGTGGAACGCGTCCTTGAAGTAGCCCGGAGTGTCGGAGCCGACCAACCGCGCGGTGTTGGTGTCATTGTCGCAGAACAGCAGTGTCGCGTCCCCATCACAATGGAGGATGTAACGCCCGAGATCCGGATGACGGGCGCTGACGGCATGCTCATCCGATGCACACAGCTCGGGTCTCGCCGCGCCAGCGTCCCACGACCAGGTGTTGCGAAACCAGAGCTGCGGCAGGACATCGATCGGGGCGTCCTCGGGACCACGGTTGTGAACGGTGATGCGCATCAGGATGTCGTTCGGCGCAGCCTTGGCGTACTCGACGAAGACATCGAAGTACCGGCGCTCGTCGAAGATGCCCGTGTCGATCAGCTCGAACTCCGGCAGGTCCTTCCCGCGACGGTGGTTCTCGTCGACCAGACGGGCATACGGGAATTCGCGCTGCGGATACTTGTAGAGCATCTTCAGGTACGAATGGGTCGGCGTGGCGTCGAGATAGTAGTAGAGCTCCTTCACATCCTCTCCGTGGTTGCCTTCGCTGTTCGTCAGGCCGAACAGCCGTTCCTTGAGGATGGGATCGCGTCCGTTCCACAACGCGACGGCGAGGCAGAGTACCTGCCGGTCGTCACTGACGCCGGCGATGCCGTCTTCTCCCCAGCGGTACGCCCGGCTCCGCGCCACGTGATGCGGCAGATACTCCCACGCGCCGCCATGCGGGCTGTAGTCCTCGCGCACGGTGCCCCACTGGCGCTCGCTCAGGTACGGCCCCCACCGCTTCCACGCGCGTTCGCCGCGTTCGTCTTCAGCCAGACGACGATGCTCGGCCGTTGTGGATGCCGCAGTTGCTTCCGTGGCGGACGGTTTGGCCGTAGACATACTTCGCCTCGCTCCTCAGTATCGCCAGCTCACCGTGTCCGCTCCCGCCGGCGCCGTTTTCACGATGTGCCGCGCCATCACCGGCAAGAAGCGCTGATATACCGTCATGGCCCCCACCGCCAACGAGTGCTGCGAGTCGCCGGTCCAACAGTGCTCGTACCGGTCCCCGTATTCGATCGACCCGCCATAGTACGGATCGGTGGTCCGGTCGAGAAAATCCTGCATCAGATAGACGGCATTGTTGAGATGCCAACTGTCCATCGTGCCGGAATAGATGTGGATCTTGCCGACTAGCTTTGGGCCTAACGTCTTCCAGTCGCGCTGCAGGATGTACCGCAGATCGTAGTGCTCCTTCCAGTATTCGGCCACGGCGGGATCGATGTGGCCGGTGCGCTTGTCGTAGAGTCGTTTGGGGTAGCCGTCGCTGCCGACAGGGCCGAAGACGGTTTCCCAGATGTCCCACTGCTCGCT
The DNA here is from genome assembly GCA_025450035.1 of Gemmatimonadaceae bacterium. Lineage (GTDB taxonomy): Bacteria > Gemmatimonadota > Gemmatimonadetes > Gemmatimonadales > Gemmatimonadaceae > JADGGM01. Next base: position 19,310 of record JANWIF010000006.1, on the reverse strand, counting down.
CGAGCGATCCTTCCGGCCTTGGACGTACTCCCAGTGGTTGTCATCCTCGACCGTGGTGAGCAGGTGGCCGAGGTAGTCGCGACCGGAGGGCTGCGGGGTTTTCTTCCATTGGTTGTTGAAGACGAACGCGCTGGTGTCGTGGTAGATGTCGATGGTCTCGTACTGGCGGAAGTCGACGGGGTCGGGGCAGAACGACCACGCGCCGTTGAAGTCGTCGGGATAGAAGATCTGCTCGCCTAACGACTCCCAGCCGCCGGTGGATCCGCCGAACTGGGTGCGTGCCCAACCGGCACCGATGCCGCGGAAGCGCTTCTCGACGGTGGGGATGAGCTCGTGCACGATGGCGTCGCCGTACGGGCCGACGTTGGCGGAGTTGACGGCGTACGAGTCATCATAATACTGGTTGGCGTGCTGGATGAGCATCACGAGCATCCGCGGGAAGCCGGGGCCTGTCCACTGCTTGAAGAGATCGTACGCGTATGCCTTACGCGTGCTGTCGCGCGGGTTCATGCCGGGCACGGGGGGATTCGGGCTGAAGTTGCCGAAGCCCTTCGGAAAATGGCCCTGGTCGACGGCCAGCGGATAGTGCGCGTTCGGATGATCGTCGAAGCCCGCCGGGAGCAGCACGTAGGCGCCGATGTACATGGGGCGACCCCAGAACTTCGAGAGCACGTCGCTCTTGATGCGCACGTACTTCACCCACTTGGTGTCCTTGGGCTCCGGGATGGGCGGGATCACCTTGTCGAGGCTGATCTCGACGGTCTCGCCGGACGCGGGATCGAGGTGCACGGTGCGGGGTACGCTGTAGAAATTCCCGGGCTTGGAGTACCAACGCTGGCCCTCGCCCTTTTCGGGCGGCAGCTCCACGGTGTGGCCGTCGGCGCGATGAAAGGTCTCGTACCTGTTGAGTATCGCCTGTACGCGGTAGTCGCCGGGCGGCAGCTCGTTCACGCTCCTGAGCGGCCAACCGAACACCGAACTGTCGATCACGGCGGCCTGACCAGGGGCGAGACCGTTCACATCGAGTCCGAACCCGGGCTGCACGTTAGGCGAATACACCTCGTACTGAAACCGCGGCTCGGCGCTGGTGTCCTTGGACACAATGAGAATGATGTGTCCGGTCTGCGGGTCGCCGGACGCGGACGCGGGGAACGAAATGCTGAATCGCAGGCCGGGCGCGGCGCTCGCTCTCCGGTTCGGCGAGCGAGACGCGGCAAGGATGAGCGGCATCGCGATCGCCGCGAGCGCTACTGCACCGGTCCTCAAGGCGCGGCTAGCGCGCTTGTAGTTAGGCATGTGGATTCTCGTCGGCACTGGGTCCGTAGATCGCCGGCACCGGCACGTCGAGCAGGCGCAGGTACACCGACATCTGACCGCGATGGTGGATCGCATCGCTCAGCAGGAAGAGCCGCGCGAGACCGATCCGTGGAAGGGTGTTGAGTGTCTTGCCGCCCATCCGAAAGCTCCAGTCCCCCCGCGCGGCCGCGTCATCGAGCTTCTGCAACGCGCTCCGCGCGGCGGCGCAGCCGCGATCGAACGCCGCGAGCAGCTCGGCGGTCGACGACGGCGTGGCGTACGCCTCCCACTCGGCCACGTCAATGCCGTCGCCGGGGAGCACGCCGGCCGTCCATCCCGGCGCGTTCGCCATCCACGAGGCAAGCGTCCCCAGCGGCGTGGACTTGGGATGCGGCTTCCAGTCGCCGTGGTTCAGCGGGACCCGCTCCAGCACCCGCCGCGTGACCGGCGCCTCCTGCTCGAATTCCCGAAGTATCTCGTCCGTCATGCGCATACGTTTTCCCTCGAACAGGTCCCGCGGCCTAACGCGAGGCGCCGGCCGGCGCGTGCGCCAATACGGTGTCGAACGCCATCCGGACGAACTCCGCGTTCGTCCACGGTTGCCAGCCGTGCGGCTTGAGCGGATGACCGTAAGTGAATGCACCGTCGTAGTGCGGCGCGGTGGTGCCGTCCAGATAATCCTGCAGCAGATAGCAGGCGAGATTGAGATAGTAGCTGTCCATGTCGCCCACCACGACGTGAATCTTGCCGCGCAACGGCGCGCCGATCGTACTCCAATGGTCTTGCAAATACGCGCGCAGGTCGTACCCGTGATCCCGCATGTAGCCGGCGACTGCGTGATCCATGTGCCCCGTGCGTTTGTCCCATAGCGGCACCGGATAGCCGTCCGCTCCCACCGGACCGAATACCGCCTCCCACGCTTCCAGCTGTTCGCCCGACCGCCCCCGCGTGCCTAACGCATCCTCCTGCTGGCTCTCCTGCCGCATGGTGATCGTGGGCATGCCATCGGGCCCTCGCTCGGCGGGCACCTCGGACGCGATCCACGCGCTGCGCGCCACGACGAACGCGTTCGTGTCCGCGTACACGTCGCTCAGCTGGTAGCGCCGGAAATCCACCGGATCGGGGTAGAGGCCCCATGTGCCACCGAAGAAATCCGGATGATAGATCTGCAACGCGAGCGCCTCCCAGCCGCCAGTCGATCCGCCCACCAGGATGCGCGCATACGGTTGGGCAATGATCCGGAAGCGCTGCTCGAGGTACGGAATCAGCTCTTGCATGATCGCGTCGCCGTACGGGCCGTCGTTAGCCGAGTTCACGGCGTACGAGTCGTCGTAGTACGGAGTGGGATGCTGCAACGTGATGGCGATCACCCGCGGGAAGCTGTCGCGCATCCACGACTGCGCGAATTCGTAGCCGGGTTCGCGTTCGGTGAACTGCCGCCGTCGCGCGGCCTGCTCGCTGGTCTCGGGGTGTCCGTCAGGATCGAAGCCGAACGGCGGCGCGAGCGTGAAGTGTCCCTGCTCGTAGATCACCGGATAGCGCTCCGATGGGTGGTCATCGTACGCCGACGGGAGCAGTACCGTGGCGCCGAGGAACATCGGATGGCCCCAGAATGCGGTGAGCAGCGTGCTCTGGATCTTGATGTGCTTCACCCATTTCGTGTCGGGCGGCAGCGCGATCGGCGGCAGCGCGTGGTCGAGCGTTAGGCGAATGACGCCGCCGGCGCGCGGGTCGATGTACACGCTCCGCGGCGTGCTCACCAGGTTGCCCGGCGAGCGATTCCATTGCTGCCCCTCCCACTGATCCTGGTGCAGCCACAGCGTGTGTCCGTCGGCGCGGTGAAACTCCGTGTACACGTTGAACACGGCCTGCACCCAGTAGTCGCCGGCGGGCAGCGCGTCAAGGCTGCGCAGCGGATAGCCGGCCGCACGGGAATCGAGTGTCGCCGTTCCACCGGGAGCGAGCCCCTTTACGTCGACGCCGAAAAATGGCGCACTGCGCGAGAGCCCGCCCGCTTGGAGACGCGGCTCCGGCGTCTCCTCGCGCGACACGACGACGTACGCGCGCCCGGTCAGCGTGCGTCCGGCGGCCGCGGGGAACGAGAGCTCGAATCGCGCGCCTTGCCCCCGCTGAGCGAGCGCGACGCGTGGCGCCGCAATGAGCGCCCCCGAGACGACGATGTGGAACAGTAGAGGCCGGTGCATTTTGTTCAGAGCGTGTGGTAAAACGAAGACGGGACAAGCAACCGCGCACGGCGCGCCCGCTCCAGGGAGATCGATCTTGGCCCCGGTCACAGCATGACGCAAGTGGCGTGATGCACGCTCACGGATTTTCGTTCGCCATGGCGATCGATCTGTCAGCGATACGTGTGCATGCTTGCGCGCCGCTGCGTCCGCACGTATCCTCGCCCGAACGGCCAGCCACTTGGAGAAGCCATGCACGCACATTTGGTCCGATGGGCTCTGTTTGCTGCACTTGTCACGCCGACGGTTCTCGTGGCGCAGCAGCGGCGGATCACGGGAACGGTAACCGACGTCGACAACGGCCAGCCAATCGCGGGAGCCGTGATCACGGCGCGGGGAGGCCGTGGCTTCGCGCAGGCGGGCGACGACGGCCGGTTCGCTATTCTCGTGGATCCGGTCCCCGTTAGGCTGCTGGCGCGCGCCGTCGGCTACGCGCCTGCCGAAGTGCCCGTGGGAGTCGCCGACAGCGTCGTCGCCATCAAGCTCAAGAACGATCCGCTGCAACTCGAGGCGGTCGTGGTGACCGGTCAGGCGACGGGAGTAGAGCGCCGCCTCGCCACGACGTCCACATCGCGAGTGACGGGCGATCAGGTCAACACCGTGCCCGCGGCGTCGGTCGACAAGGCGCTCCAGGGCAAGATTGCCGGCGCCAACATCCAGACCAACTCCGGCGCGCCGGGCGGCGGCGCGCAGATTCAGATTCGCGGCATCAACACGATACTCGGCGCCTCCGATCCACTGATCGTGGTGGACGGCGTCATCTATAGTAATGCCACCGTCGCATCCGGCCTCTACACCGTCACCGGCAGCGGCAGCGCCGCCGGCACGGGTCCCGCGCAGGACGACGCAGACAACCGCCTCGCCGATCTCAACCCCGAGGACATTGCGTCGGTCGAGGTGCTCAAGAGCGCCGCCGCGTCATCGATCTACGGATCGAAGGCCGCCAACGGCGTCATCATCATCACGACCAAGCGTGGGTTAGGCGGGAAGCCGCACGCAACGATCACACAGCGCGTTGGATTCTCCAACCTGTTGCGCGGGCCCGGCGTGCGCGCCTTCGACACGACGTCCGCATTCGACCTGTACAACTCGCCCGAGGACTCGGCCGTCATTCGTTCGCTCGAGGTCAACGGCCAGCTCCCGGTCTACGACCATCTTCAGGAAGCCGCCGGCAACAAGCCGCTGTCGTACGAGACCTCGCTCGATGTGAGCGGCGGCAACGACAATACCAAGTACTTCATCTCGGGCGACTGGTCGCACCAGGGCGGCATCATCAACAACACCGATGCCGGACGCCAGAGCCTGCGCGTGAACCTCGATCAACGACTTGCCGAGAAGCTGATGCTCAATCTGAGCACCGCCTTCACGCGCACCACCACCGATCGCGGGATGACGAACAACGACAACAGTGGGGCGGGCATCACCTATGCTCTCGCGTACATCCCGAGCTTCGTTCCCCTCCTCCCGGTGAAAGGCGTGTACCCGCAGCCCGCGTTCACGTATCAGAACGCGAATCCGCTGCAGACCATCGCACTCGGATCGAACGCCGAAGCAGTCGACCGGTTCACCGGCGGCGCCACGCTCACCTATCAAGCACTGGAGGCGGGAAAGCACGACCTCAAGTTCGTAGGTGGTGCCGGCGGGGACCTGTTCAATCAGAAGAACACCGTCTACGCGCCGCCGGATCTGTACTTCGAGTCGCCGCAGCAATTCCCCGGCGTGTCGACGCTGGGCAACGCCGACAGCCGATACGTGAACTGGAACCTGAACGTGATCGACAAGTTCACGCCGTCCGGTCCCTCGACATCGTTCACGACGTCGGCCGGATTGCAGTACGAAGATCGTCAGCTCAATCAGGCGCGCAGCACGGCGCAGGGCCTGCTCGAAGGGCAATCGAACATCGATCAGGGCGCGGTGTTCGGCCAACCGTTCGAGCTCAACACCCACGAGAAGACGTTCGCGATGTACGCGCAGGAGCAGCTGCAGATGTTCGACGAGCGGTTGCTGGCCGAGGTTGGGTTGCGCGCCGAACGCAGCAGCGTGTTCGGCAACACCAATCAGTACTTCATCTATCCGAAGGTCTCGGCGGCGTACCGGTTTCCTGACCTGTTAGGCAGCGGGAGCGATTTCAAGCTACGCGGCGCGTACGGCGAGACCGGCAACCAGCCGCTGTTCGGCCAGAAGTTCACGACCTTGGTCGGCGGCGTGAACATCGGCGGCAACGTCGGCACGCAGGTGGGCAGCATCGCCGGCTCGCCGGATATCGAACCCGAGCGCGTGAAGGAGTTCGAGGCGGGCCTCGACGCATCGCCGTTCCACGGCCGCGCCACCCTCGAGTTTACCTGGTACGTGCGGCATACCACGAACCTCCTGCTCGCCCGCACGCCGCCGCCCGCCAGCGGATACAGCGAGGTCATCACCAACGGCGGCGAGCTGCGCAACTCCGGCATCGAGATTGCGTTAGGCGTGGCCGCCATCCAGCGGCACGACTTCTCCTGGACCGTCCATTCCACGTTCGCGCGGACCCGTTCGCTGGTCGAGCAGCTTCCCGGCACGGGTTTCAGCCCGCCCACGGCCGGTTTCGGCCTGGCCTTCGGCGAGTATTTCGTGCAGCAAGGCCGGCCCATCGACCAGATCATTGGCCAGACGAGCATCAACCCCGATGGCTCGTTCAACGTCACGTACATGGGCCATGCGTCGCCGGACTTCGACTGGAGCATGGGCAACGACTTCACGTACAAGCGGTTCTTCCTCACGTCGCTCTGGGATTGGCAGTCCGGCGGCGTGGCACAGAATCAGACGCTTTCGCTGTATGACTGCAACTTGCTCGCACCCGACAGCGGCACGCCCGAGGGTGCGGCACGGGCGAACGACTGCTTCGACGGCATCGCCACGCCCTACGTGCAGTCCACTTCGTTCCTCAAGCTGCGCGAGGTGAGCGTTGGCTATACGCTCCCCGACAATCTCGCCCAGAAGTTTTTCGGATCGAGCGAAGTCAGGGTCGAGCTCACCGGACGCAATCTGTTGATCTTCACCAACTACTTTGGCTACGATCCGGAGTCGAGCAATTACGGCCAACAAGCGGTGACCCGGAACGTGGACCTCGGTCCCTATCCGCCATCGCGCGCGTTCATGTTCACCATCACGGCGGGGTTCTGACCATGACCACCATCTTGCATCGGGCCCGTCCCGCGCTGGTGGTTGCTCTGGCGTTGAGCGCCGCCCTCTCGTTAGGCGCATGCGGCGGCTTTGACATCACCAACACCAACCAGCCCACGCAGACGGGGCTGGAGAACAATGCCACGCGCTCGAAGCTCAGCGCCGCCGCCACGGGCATCTTCGCCGGCGCGCGCAGCGACATCACGGGCTTCATCTGGCAGGTAGGTTCGATGGGGCGGGAAGGGATCAACCTGTCGGGCAACAACCAGCCCGACTATCAAGAACCGTACTTCGGGCCGCTCTCGTCCACGCAGTTTGGCGGTTCGGAGTGGGCCGGCCGCTACGCCAACATTCGGAGCATCAACGTCTACCTCGACGCGGCGCCCAAAGCGACCGATCTCACGCCCGAAGAGCTGGCCGCATCACTCGGTTTCGGCAAGACGATGGAAGCGCTCGCGTTCATGTACGTCATCGAGACGCGCGCGAATTTGGGCGCGCCGGTCGACGTGGACCGGCCCGTCACCGCGCCGCCTCCACCGTTCGTGAGCGAGGACAGCGTGTACGGCTTTATCATCGGGCTGCTCGACGACGCGCAGACAAGTCTGCAAACAGCGAGCGGCACGTCGTTTCCCTTCCCCGTGCCGCCTGGATTTTCCGGTTTCGACCAACCATCCACGTTCCTGCTGTTCAATCGCGCCTTGAGAGCGAAGGCCGAGGTGCTGCGCGCCACGGCGGGATGCGGGCAGACGTGCTTCGCGGCCGCGCTGGCGACGCTGCCATCCACCTTCATCGACATGACCGCGTCGGCACTCGGCACCGGACCGCGATTCGATTTTTCCACTGCATCCGGCGACCAGTCGAACGAATTGGCCGAGCCGCTCGATGGCACCACGTTCTTCGCCGACACGTTCGTGATCGTGCACGCGCAACGTCAGTCAGGCGGCGCGTTGGACGCCCGCCTGCTGGCCAAGACCGCGCGCGCGACGCGGGTGCCGACCTGGTCGATCCCGGCGGTGCCGTTGCCGGGAGCGCTCAAGTACGTCAACTATTTCACCGGGGGCCAGCCCGATCCGAACGCGCCGGTTCCCATCATCCGCGATGAGGAGCTCATTCTCCTCCGCGCGGAGGCCGAGTTAGGCACGGCGGATCCCGGCGGCGCGCTAACCGACATCAACTTCATCAGGACGCAATCGGGGAAACTGCCGGCGATTTCAGCGGGCACGTGGAACGGCATGTCGGACGGCGATCGACTCGCCGAGCTGCTGTACGAGCGGTGGTATTCGTTGATGTGGGAGCAGGGGACGCGCTGGATCGACGCGCGCCGGTACAACCTGCTCAGCACCATCGAGCCCGGTGTGCCTAACGGGCAGGTACCGCAGCGGATGCCCGTGCCGCAGGACGAGTGCAGCGCGCGCAACCTGCCCACGACCTGCAGTCCATTGGGGACGTAGGGCGAGAGGCGCAGGGCGGAGGCACAGGGCGGCGGGGGCCATAGGCTCCCGCCGCTCGTGCGTCACGAGGGCGCCCGTTACACCATCATGTTTCCGCGTCGTGCTCCATGCGCTGCCAGAGCCCCGGATCCCGTCGCACGAGGTACCAGGCCAGGGCGACCCACCCGAGTAGCTCTCCGCCGATGATGGCGGGCCATGCGTGCCTGCCGAGCGGACCCTGGGCAAGCATGACCGCCCATCCGGTGAAGCCGACTTGGAGGAGCAGCACGCTCACCGGCGGCCACAACACCACACCCGGCGCACCGTCGTCGCTCCGAATGGTCGCGACGATGATGATGCCGACGAGGATCCATATCGCGAAGTGGAACACCGTGAATATCAGGACGCCAAGCCATGCTGGTGGGGACGCGCCGCGCTGCAGGAAGATAGAGCCGAGCCCGCTGCCAAGAAATCCGGCGGTTTCGAATGGGTGGCCGACGATCGCGTCGATCAGGGCAAGCCAGATCCAAATCACGGTCGCCGAAAGAACGCCTGCGGTCAGCCCTTCACGTTGTCGTGCCATGTGCGAGCGCTTCAGGGCGCTCTCCGAAAGTAGACAAGTCTACGAGGATGCAATTACAGGGCCGGGGGTGCGGGTCAGGGTTCGCCGTACACGCGCCCATCTGGCGAGGGCGCCATCGGCTCCCGGCGCCGCTGCGTTAGGCGACACCCGCAGCGGGCAGGAAACCCTGCGTCACGGCTACCCCAAGGGCGAACCCCGCGCAACAATTGGGGGATGGGTATGTACATCGGTCAGCGCGACTGAGCGCTGTGCGTCGACGACGATCCAACCGTACGCCATGAACGGATGTCCAACCTGGTAACTCTTCCGCCGATGTTACCAGGTGACTGTGTGTTTTGCCGTCTTGCTCCTGTTCGAGGCAGCACAAGGTGCGGCGCCCTTGCGGCCGCCCCCCGCCTCCCCACGCCCATCGCACTCGATTGCGACGGCGGTTCCCGCCACTCGTGCCGTCACGCCGCCGGTCATCGACGGCCGCGACGACGACCCCGTATGGCGCTCCGCTCCCGTCATCGATGGGTTTCTTGAAGCGGAGCCTACCGAAGGTGCCGCACCCAAGGCGCGAACCGAGGCGCGGGTGGCGTACGACGCGCATCATCTGTACGTGTTCGTGCGCGCGTACGATCCGCACCCCGACAGCATAGTGAGTCTGTTGTCGCGCCGGGACGATGCGACTGCATCCGATCACATCACCATTCTGCTCGACTCGTATCACGACCGGCGCACCGGGTTCGAGTTCTCGGTGAATCCCGCGGGCGTCAAGTCCGACTACGCCATCTATAATGATGGCACCGAGGATGTGGCCTGGGACGCCATCTGGGACGTGGCCACGCGTATCGATTCGCTCGGTTGGACCGCCGAATACAGCATCCCGCTCTCGCAGCTCCACTACACGGCGAGGAAGGACGGAACGTTCGGCATTCTCATCTGGCGGGTGATCCAGCGGTACACCGAGACCATCACCTGGCCGCTCTACCGGATGTCGCGGTCCGGCATCGTCTCACAGTTTGGCGATCTCACCGGGCTCGATGGGCTCGCGCGTCCCGGCGACGCGGAGCTTACGCCGTACGTCGTCACGAAGAACGTGCAGCGGCCGGCGTCGTCGGGCTACGATCGCAGCCAGGAGTTCACCGCCGGAGGCGACATCAAGTATCAGCTCTCGTCCAAGCTGCTGCTCAACGCCACCGTCAATCCGGACTTCGGGCAGGTGGATGCCGATCCGTCGACGCTCAACCTCAGCGCGTTCGAGACGTTCTTCACCGAGCGGCGGCCGTTCTTCGTGGAGGGGAAGGGGCTGTTCACTTTCAACGTCAACTGCGTCGTCGTCATCGACTGCAGTACCGGCGAGGGGCTGTTCTACTCGCGGCGCATCGGGCGTTCTCCGGAGCTGGCGGACATCTACGGTGATTCGACCTCGCCCACCGCCAGCAGAATACTCGGCGCCGCGAAGTTGACCGGCCGCCTTCCTAACGGGTTTTCCGTGGGTGCGCTCGACGCTGTGACCGACCATGTGTCTGGTCCAAGCGGAGCGACCCTCGAGCCCAGGACCAACTACGCTGTGGTTCGTGCAAACCAGGACTATGCCGGTGGCAACGGCAGCGTGGGCGTCATGCTCACCGGTGTGAACCGGGCCATGGATCCGTCCAGCGATCCGTACTTGCATTCGAGCGCGTACGCCGGCGGGGTCGACGCCCGGCGCCGGTTCCTGGGAAATTTCGAGGTGTCCGGGTCGCTCGACGCGAGCCGTGTGGCCGGCAGCCCCGGCGCGATCGCACGAACGCAGGAAGATCCAGTGCATCTGTACCAGCGCCCCGACGGTCCGCTCACGTTCGACTCTACCAGGACGTCGCTCTCCGGCACCAACCTCGAGCTTCGCGCCGCCAAGGTAGGCGGCAAGCTGCTGCAGTTCGAGACTGCGTACCAGCGCCGATCGCCCGGGTTCGAGATCAACGACATCGGGTTTCTGCTCCAGGCCGACCAGCAGGAGTGGACCAACTGGGCCGCGCTTGCCTTTCGCACGCCTAACCCCATCTGGCAGCAGCTCCGATGGAACTTCAACTACTGGCAGTACTGGAGCGACGCCGGCCTCGCCACCGAGCGCGCGTTCAACACCAACGTGCACACCCAATTCAATGACCGCTGGTGGCTCCACATGGGCGGCACCATTGGCCAGTTAGGCGCCACCTACTGCGACCGCTGCGCGCGCGGCGGGCCCGCCATTCGGCAGGATCCATACGTCGCGCCCTGGATCAGCATCCAGGGCGATGACCGCGACGCGCTGGTGCCCAACTTCTCGGCCAACTACTTCCGCGGCGATGGGGGCCGGAGCGAGTCGCTCAACCTGTCGCCCGAGCTCGACCTCAAGGTGTCCACCCGGTTCACCACATCGGTCAACGCCAGCTACACCCACAATCGCGCCGACGCGCAGTACTTCGGCACGTTCACCGACTCCACGACGGCCCGGCATTACACGTTTGCCCACCTCGAGCAGCGGACGCTCGGCCTCACCTGGCGTCTGGGTTACACCTTCACGCCTAACGTGTCGCTGCAGGTCTACGCGTCGCCATTCATCTCGAAGGGGACGTACAGCGACGTGCGGGAGGTGGCACAGGCCAGGGCGGCGTCGTACACCGCGCGGTATAAGGCGTACGGCGATACGGCCGTGGCGAACGATCCCGGGGGGTTCAATGTCCAACAGTTCAATTCGAACGTGGTATTCCGGTGGGAGTATCGTGCCGGATCGACGTTGTTTCTGGTGTGGAGCCAGGGGCGCGCCGGGTCCGCACCGGTGGAGGGGACGCAGGGGTTCGGCGGGAGTCTGCGCGAGCTCTTTGGGCAGCGGTCGAACGACATCTTTCTGGTGAAGCTTTCGTACTGGTTCGCGCGGTAGGGCATGGCGTTCAGGTGATCGCCGCATAACGGCGGCGAGACGGCCACGGGGGCGCACGGCACCGGCGCCACGTGCGCGGCGCTCACTGCCGCGAAAGCGTCGGGCGGCGCGATTTGACAGGTCCGGGGTCCTCGTACTAACGTTTCACGAGCGGCACCGGCCCGCAGCGAGCCGAGCCGTTAGGCATGTGACTATCCCGGCGAGGTCGAGCATGCGATACGTTTCTATGGCGGTGTCGGCGGCCATCGTGGCGGCCTGTCATGCGCCGGCGAAGGTTGCGCAGGCGCCCGCGCCAGCCGCCGACAGCGGTTCGTGCCGGGCGCGGTATTCGAGCGTGCCGGGATCTATCTCGAGGGCGAGGCGGAGGATCGCGGGTCCGCCAGCCTCACGCTCGACATCCACCGTACGGTGCGATTCCTCCCGCCCTCCTAACGTGTCATCGGAGCGACGTTCGTACGCTGGGCTCACCCTCATGCGCGCAGTACTTCTGCGAGCCTGCCCAACTGGTTCTCCCCCTCCATCACCGCCATCTGCGTCCTCTGCTCGTCGTGCATCGCATCGAACGCACGAACCATCCGCACGCCCTGTCCGGCGGTATGAAATTCGACGACCGTCGCGACATCGTACCACGACTCGATGCCGTCCTTCGTGGTTCAGAGCTCCCACACCTCGTCGAGCGACGCGTCAAGGGTTCGTTCCAGGGTGATCCGCCGCCGCGGAGCGCGGGGACCGGAGCGCTGGTATTGCCGGTCATGAGGCCTCCTAGCGTTTGCGTTAGCGTTGCGTTAGCGTTTCTTGGCGCGCGCCGTCCGTCGGCGCGCGACCGCTGCCCCGAACCTGTCGAGGCGTGATTCCCAGAGGCGCCGGGAGCGGGCAACCCAGGCGTCAAGCTCTTCGAACGGCTCGGGGCGCAGGGGATAGAGGCGCTTTTGCCCATCGGGGCGAACCTGAACGAAGCCGGCCTCGAACAGGATGCGGAGATGCCGGCATATAGATATGCGTGCATATAACAGCCGTCAGGATGGGATGTAGCCCCGCTCACTTCCCACCACCAGATGCTCGACATCCCGTTCCACCCACGTGCAAGCGTGAACCTGCTGAGCCTCTATGGCGCGCTCGGACTCACCATCTCGGCGATCGTCCATTTCAGCACCTACTTCGGGCACGCTCTCGATCCGCACAACCCGCTCTTCTGGGCGCTGCACATTGGCATCTTCCCGCTCTTCTTCGCCTTCGTGCTCCGACTCGGCGTCTGGCAAGGTGTGAAGCGCGGCCTCTTCGGCCTCCAGCGGCGCCGACTCCTCTGGCGGGAATTGCTCGTCTACTTTCCACCCTGGGTGCCGGCGCTCGTCGTCCTGCTGTTCGTCTACGCGGCGGCGAACTTCTTCCTCTCGATGCGGCACCTCCCGCCAACTGGCGCGACACCGGTTCTGCCGAACACGCCAGCGGCGCTGTACACGACGCGCGCGTTTTCCGGGCACTGGCTCATATTCTATGCCTCGCCAGCGCTCTTCTTTGCGTTCGTCCCGCGGGACGCTCGGCCGCCGGCGGACGGACCGGATGGTGCCGCCTAACGAACGAGACAGGCGAAGTATCGCTGGATTGTCTCTCGGGTCGTCATACGGGATTGTCCTGCATCGCGCGATCGAGCAGCCTGAGCAGCTGCGCCCAGCCCTGCTCGTGCCCGCCCACCTTCGTCGCGTCGGTGAAGCGCTCGTGCGTCAACACGACTTCCGTTAGGCCAGCGCCCGTCGCGCTGAACTCGACGGTCACGAGCGTATCGCCGACTCGACTTTCCGGATTCTCCCAGTCCCAGGTGAACGCGAGACGGGTGGGTGGCCTCACCTCTCGATAGACGCCAACCGCGACGTGCATCTTTCCGCCGGGGTCGGTCATGCCAAGGCGGTACCGACCGCCCACCGTGAGATCGATGGACGCTTCCGCGAACGCCCAACCGTCGCCCTCCATACGCCACCAGTGCATGAGCTCTTTCGGATCCGTCCAGGCGCGGAACAGTCGCTCGGGAGTTGCCCGAATGGTTTGGGATACCCGCAGTGAGGTGGCCGTTGCCGATTTCATGACCGCTCCTTGGTGGTGTGCGTTGTAGGTGACTGCTCGACGTATCGCTTGAGGTCATCCAGCCGACCCATCCAGAACGCGCGATAGCGCTCGATCCACTCGGCGGCGCTGCGCATCGCGGCGGCGTCCAGCGCGCACCGGCTCACTCGGCCTTCACGCGTGCGTCGCACGAGTCGGGCGCGCTCGAGCACGCGCAGGTGCTTGGAGATCGCTGGACGCGATACGCGAAACGGCCGCGCCAGATCGCCAACGGTGGCGTCGCCACGCGCCAGCCGCGCGAGAATCGCGCGCCGCGTCGGGTCGGCGAGCGCCGCGAACGTGAGGTCGAGCCGTCGGTTACTGGTAACCATATAGTTACCAATTACGCTACGTCGCGCGCCGCTGTCAAGGCCGGGCGAGAACGCTCACCATCCGCACCCATCCGCACCTCGTCCCGTTCCAAAGCCAGCTGTGGCTCGATCGATCGCGGTTTCGCTATTTCCCATGGCGCTCACCGCACCGTGGCCGACGAGGGTGCGGGCCTCAGGTACAAGCTCGCGGCGCGGTATGAGCACGACGGCGAGGCGTCGTGTTGATGCTGACAACGGGCGACGATTAGAGTAGCGTTCGGCAGACCGCCAGCCGAGGAAGACGAACCGATGAACGCTTTCGAGCAGCCCTCCGTATCGCGCCTGAGCGCTCGCCACGCATCGCTAAAATCGGTTGCGGCGAGGATTTTGCTTCACGTTTTGGCTCTGCTCATTGCCATTGGCTGTCTGGCGGCCTACGAGCACTTCAAGGTCGAACGCCAATCGAGCGCTGCACTCGCCAGCCTGGTTGGAGCGGCGGTGTTCGGCTTCGCACCGGTGCGCGACGTGGCCCGCCTCGTGTTCGGGATCGAAGGCAGGGTTCTCCACGTCGTACACGGTGTGGGCATCCTGGCGCTGGGCGCGTTGCCCCTCACCGGCGTCGTCTCGGGCACGCCGGTGCTCACCCACGCCGCGATGGCGCCGTTCGCGATGATGGGTGCCGCGCAGGCGGTGATGCACCAGAACCACCCGCGCAACGCGAAACAGGCCGCGGCGCTGCAACGCTTCGCGTCGAGCTTGCCGGAGGTGGCGCAGTTCACGAGCTCGAAGAAGCTCGCGTCGCCCGAGAACGCGAAGCGCGCCGTGATGGCGCTCTCCGACATCATCGGCAAGGCCCAAGCGTTAGGCGAGACGGAGCTGGAGGCCGATCCGAAGTTCCAGAGCGCGCTCGGCCAGGCGTCGACGCGCGTTGGGACAAATCTGGGTCTGGACGCGGTGGATGCCGCACTCACCAAGTTGGCGGCGAACCCCGCCACCGCAGGCGCGGTCCCGGAGCTTCGTTCGCGACTCGCATTGGCGCGCAAGACGGTCGCGGGTGCGGGAACGCGCTAGCTCAGTGGCGGAGGTAGTCGCGGCGCGGGCGCGCGACGTTGCCGCGCGCGTTCGGTTAGGCGCATGCCGGGTCTGGAACGTCGCGGCCCGGTGTTTGGAAGGCGCACCAGAGCGTGGGGACGTCGAGCGTGGAGACCACGGTGGTGTTGCTGTCCGCGAGAGGGGATGGCGGAAGCGTTGTCGAGTGCAACGGAGGGATGTCGACGGCTTGGCGCGGCTGGGTTATTCGAGGGGGGCATTCACAGACTTGGTCCCGTGCAGCCCAATTCGAAGCTACTGCCTTCGTTGCGATCTAAATCGCTCCTTGGTCACGTCAGCGCGCGTACCGAGCAACCTGCCATGTCTTGGGCGAGGTTGGGGTGCGGGGTGAGAGGGGACGGTCTGCTTGAGGAGCTTGGGTAGCGGCGTTAGACTGCGGGGAGGGAGTGAGCAGAGAACTGGGCCCGGGTTGGTTAGGGTCCAATAAGCGTTAGGCACATCAACGAGCTTCATCGCAGCACTACCGCGGCGTATATGAAAGCAATATACTTCATGTGTGTCTGATCTCGATGATCTGCTGACTGGCCTCACCGGTTTCGAGTGGGATGATGGAAGTTCCACGAAGAGCTGGGAGCGCCACCACGTCACCCAGGCAGAGACCGAAGAGGTCTTCTTCAACCGGCCGGTGGTCGTGATGGCGGCGAAGCCGGCGGATCGTGAGATCCGTTATAACGTTCTCGGTCGAACGAGCGATGATCGCCTGCTGTCCGTGGTCTTCACGGTCCGCCGCGGCTTAGCTCGGCCAATCTCGGCGCGTCCGATGAGTCGTAAGGAGCGAACTGCGTATGCCGAAATCTCGCCCGAAGTCCCCTAAGTCCATCCCATCGTTCCCGTCTGAGGACGCGGAACGCGAGTTCTGGGCGACCGCCGACTCGACCGACTACTTCGACTGGTCGAAGGCCCGGCGCGCAGTGTTTCCCAACCTGAAGCCATCGACGGCGACGATCTCGCTCCGCCTGCCGCAGGGAATGCTTGATGAGCTGAAGGTCCTGGCGAACCAGCGCGATGTGCCGTATCAATCGCTCCTGAAGGTGTTCCTTTCCGAGCGAATTGCCACCGAATGTCGGCGCCCGCGGCCGAAGCGTCGGCGTGCGAGTGCCTAACGAACGGTGAACCTGTCGAGCGATCTGCGGAGTGCTCGCTGCGCTCGCCTTTATTGGATTCGCTCGCAGGTTAACTGGGGCGTTGATATGACTGGGCTGGTGTCAAGGATTAGTTGAAACGGTGGTCGTGGTACGACGTGAGCGCGAGGCAGCATCGACGGTTGATCCTGCTGATATGCGCCGATTACCGACTCGCATCGGCAGCGCGGCAAGAAGCGGATTCGTCGGGAGCTGACTCATTCTAGGCTCGAGGATCCCGTTACTGCTGGTGACGACACGGGCCGCATAACGCCGCCGAGAGTGCTCGCACATCGAGCCTCGACGCTACACGCCGGACCACGACCATTCTGCTCATCCGGCGCCTGTTTCGAGATCGCACATCACCGACCACAGAAATCCGACGAGTTCCCGTGCGACGGCGACGACGGCAATCTGGGGCCGTTTCCGATCGCTCAGGCGCATGTACCGCTGATGCAATCGCTGCTGCGCTTTCCACGCGTGCGTAATCACCGCCGGCGGCTGCCCCTGTTGGCGACGCTGCAGATCCACGCTCGTTTGCGGCCGGTGCCGATAGCTCCACGCCGCCTGGACGAGGACGTGCCGGCAGTGACTGTTCCCCGCTTTCGTGATCGATCCCAGGCGCGTTCGATCGCCGCTCGAGTCTTCGCGCGACACGAGCCCCAAGTAACACGCCCATGGCGCCGGTCGCTCAAAGCGCCGCCAGTCGACGATCTCAGTTGCCAGCACCATCGCCGAGTGGAGCGAAATCCCGCGGAAGCATTGTAGGCGGCTGACCATCGGCGCCAAAATACGCCACGACCCCCTTGATCCCCGATCGATGGACGCCAGCTCCAGTTTCTTGCCGTTCTGATCGAAGCGTACGAGAATGAGCACAATCCCATAGACGAGCGGACGGGCTCCCCACAAGGTGTGGTGACGTTCATGCTCGAGCAACGCGGGAAGACGCGCGCCGACCTGCACGAGCTCATGGGTGGCAAGGCCCGGGTCTCGGAGTTCTTCGCCGGGAAGCGCCGTCTCTCTGTCGAGCAGATCCGCGCGCTCCGTAAGGCACTCGGCATCCCCGCCGATCTGCTGATCGCGTGAGCGAGGCTGATGTCGGCGATGTCCAACCGGGCCGCATCATGGCGACTCCGCAACGCCGCCTGTGGTCCGGACGCCGCAGCGTGCGGGAGGATGAGCGGGATTTGACTCGCTTGCGAGCGCACGGGGAGGGGTTGCCTCGAGCGGGAGCTGACACGTCCCTCACGTGACAGCCAGATAACAGCACCGGAGACGGCCACGTAACGGAGTTCGACGATGTTCGGCGCGTGACCACCATTCGCCCCCTGGTCCGGCGTCGACTCCGGTGCCGCGTCCGCGGTGCATGGCGCGCCGCTTCGCTTCCATGGGAGAGACCAGTGCGCGACTCCATTCCCAGCACGCTTCTCGGAGCCGTGTTCGCGGGCTTCGTCCTAACCGGGTGCAAGCCGTCCGATCCTTCCAGCGCCCACGCTCAACAGGTGCCCGCCGCAGTCGCCGCCACCCACGTCGCGCAGGCCACCGGCGCCACGTGCGCCGCGCTCACCGCCGCGAAAGCGTCAGCGGTGCTGGACTCCACCGTCACCCTCGATGTGAGTGTCGGCGATGGTGACGGACGGTCCACCTGTACCTACACGTACAGCCAGGGTGCCAAGGTTCGCGCGTACGTCGTGGTCGGGTCGGATGCGAAACAGCAGTACGAGGCGATGAAGAGTGGCGTGACCGATCCAACGGACGTCTCTGGTGTCGGCGACGAAGCGTTCGACAGCGGGCAAGGGTTCGGCGCGATCCAAGGCGACCACTTCGTCACGGTGATCGGACAGACGCCGGGCGACGAGTCCGGGAAGCAGAAGCTCGCCCAGGCCATGCTCGCCGCACTGTAACCAGCGCTGCGCACGAGATTCCGGATCTGGAGTACCGCGGAGTACCGCGCCGTTGGACCGGACACACGCGCCCCCCCGGGTTGCTCCTGCCGGCGGCCTCGGGCATCGTAATGTGACAACGAGGATGCGTGACACCCGCGGCTTGAACCGCGGCGGGTTTGGGTGCGGAGCCCTGGCTAGGCTGGCCAGGGACGTTCTGCTTGAGGAGCGTGGTTAGCGGATTTAGACTGCGGGGGGGGGAGTGAGTAGAGAAATGGGTCGGGGCTGGTTACGGTCCAATATTCGTTAGAAGGCGAACGGGCTCCTTGCCTCGGAGAGGCACGGTAGATACATTGTAGATACCATGCCGCGCTCCAGCTCTGTCAAAGCCCGCATTGTCGCGATTGGCAACTCGCAGGGCGTCCGCATCCCCAAGCCGCTGCTCGAGCACGCCGGCCTCGCTGGCGACGTCGAGCTGCACGCTGAAACCGGACGCATCATCATCGCGGCCACTCGCCACGCGCGCGCCGGCTGGGCCGAGGCCGCCGCGGCCCTCCATGCCCGCGGCGAGGATGACCTCCTCGAGACGGCCGCGCCGGCGTTTGACGCCGAGGAATGGGAGTGGCGGTAGCGCGCCTCGCCCGGGGGCCGAGCCGCGGCGATGTCGTGCTCGTGGAGCTCGACCCAGCGCGGGGGAGCGAGATTCGCAAGACGCGGCCGTGCGTTGTCGTCTCCCCGGACGAACTGAATCACCATCTGCGCACGGTCATCGTTGCTCCGATGACTACCGGGGGGCGGGCGTACCCGTTTCGGCCCGTGTGTCGCTTCGCCGGCAAGGAGGGGCGTGTCGCCCTCGATCAACTCCGCACCGTCGATCGCGAGCGGGTGCGCAAGCGTCTCGGGGTTCTGGGGCCGGCGGCGCTGGCGAGCGTGTTCGCCGGGCTCACCGAGATGTTTGAGTTCTCGTAGCCGCCTTCTAACGAACGCTGCACCTGACAAGCGAGCTATGGTAGCGGCGGCTGCGCCGCCGCATTTTATTGGATTCGCTTGCAGGTGAGCTGGGGCGTTAGGCCTCACCCAGGCCACCAATCAACATGCCAGAAATCTCACGGTTCCTGGGTATCGTAATCCGAATGTACTTCCTCGATCACGATCCGCCGCATTTTCACGCAGCGTACTCGGGCGCGGAG
>JANWIF010000005.1 GCA_025450035.1 Gemmatimonadaceae bacterium | reverse complement strand
TATGCGCGGTAGTGTAGTCGGGAATACCGGAGCAACGCCGACTTGAGCGATACCACTAATTCCTGAGTGGTGCGCAG
This sequence comes from Gemmatimonadaceae bacterium, assembly GCA_025450035.1. Classification (GTDB taxonomy): domain Bacteria; phylum Gemmatimonadota; class Gemmatimonadetes; order Gemmatimonadales; family Gemmatimonadaceae; genus JADGGM01. The sequence continues at coordinate 28,791 of JANWIF010000005.1, read as the reverse complement.
CATGGGGACGACGGCTCTACCGAGCGCCGCTATGGTGTCCGACGCGCGTGCGTTTGACGCTCGGGGGGGCGGGGGGGGGATGCGCACCTCGCGCCCGAACAGCGCAGGCGTCTTATAGAGAGCTTCGTAGTGCTCTGCCCAGCGCGAGAGCATTGCGGCTGCTTGGGGCGCGCTGAGTCGATGCTCGTGGCGAAGGCGTGGGATGGCGAGCGCCATGCTCGTCACGCCGCGATTCCGGATGGAGTCCAGAAAGGCGAAGCAGGACCGATCGAGCGGGTCGACACGCATACGATTTCTCGGCGGGGTTATCGCGCGGTGAGGAGTGGACTAGGAGCCGACCGGGTTTCCCTCGGTCTCGTCGCAACTTACACCTTTACGTGCTGCATTGCTCGTGCCTGGGCATCGTCGCAGCGTCAGCCGCACGAGTTTGGGTCGAACGTGGACAGCTCGGAGCACTTTTGTCGGCTAGAGATTCTTGGCGAAGACCAGCTTGTCGTCGCCGGTGCGGTAGAAGTTGGGGATGCGGGCGGCGAGCGTGTACGCGTTGCGTTCGTAGAAACGTATCGTTGCCCCATACGATTCTTGCGACGAGGTTTCGATGAGGAGGAGGCGGCCGTGTGCGCCGCGCGCGTCGCGTTCCACAGCCTGGAGCAGCGTTCGGCCGAAGCCGGTGCCGTGGGAGGCGCGTTCTACCGCGATCCAGTAGAGATCGAAGGTGCCGTCGGTGAGGGGCGTGGGGCCGTAGCATGCGTAGCCGCGGACGTCGGGGTGGCTGGCAGCGGAGTTGGTGTCACTGGTGTCACTGGTGTCACTGGTGTCGACTACGAGGCAGTGGTATCCGCTTGCGGCGCCGGTGGTGAGCCATGCATCTACGAGCTCGAGTGCCGTGGCGATTTCGGACGGGGTGAAGTTGCGTGTCGACTCGAGAATTCGTTCGACCGCGAGGCGGTCCGCGGGTTGAAGGGGACGGATGTTCGGTGGCACGTTAGCGCGCGTGAGGAGGTATTTTGCGTTGACACTCATTCGACGGATTGGTAATTATACAGACTGTCATTGAGGACGGGTGGCCGAGTGGCTGAAGGCACCGGTCTCGAAAACCGGAGTACGGGCAACCGTATCGTGAGTTCGAATCTCACCCCGTCCGTCGCGGGTTGGTGGTTGGTCAATCGCGGGAGAGCCGGTGCGGCGGGCAGAGAGGCCCGCCTTTATTTTGGGTTGGTGAGGGATGGGTGGCCGAGCGGTTTAAGGCGCACGCCTGGAAAGCGTGTGGGGTGTAACAGCCCTCGCGAGTTCGAATCTCGCCCCATCCGTCCGCTCCGCTTGACGTTAGGCGGCGTCAGGCGGGGCTTTTTCATTGCGTCGCAAGCCGTCTGCTCTCCATTTGTGCGCTCCATTTGCCCGTCCGAAGCCATCGAAGAGCATCCGTCGATCGTCCGGCGCACGGAGGTTTGGTCCGGCTGCCGATAGCAGACCAGGATCGTCGCGGTCGACAGCCAACCACATAGCGCCAACCCTTGGCGATCGTGCCCAACAGGGCCATCAAGCCAAGAAAGACCAGGATCATCGAGAGCATTTCCGCGTTCATGGGCCTCGTCCAGTGCGGGGTCGGGTCATCGTTCATTCCGGATACGATACGCCGATGCAAGCCTGAGGATTGGGTGCACGCTCAGAAACCAGCGTCGCGAGCGCGCGTGCCGGCGCGCGCCCGTTTGCTCAGCGCACACAATAGATATCGCCTACGTGCGACATGGCATATAGTTATTGGTAGTAGTTGTAACGGGTGTAATGGGGTGATCGGAGCGCTTCAATAATCTAGATGCGGTGGCTGCTCTCCGTCGTGCCCTCCACGGACTACTGCGGAATGTCGGAAGCCTGCGGTCTACGTCCGGCGTGATTGCGCGCGCCGTGAGTGAAAGCCAGCAGGATGCCGGACCTCGAGATCAGACTGGATCGCCTGGAAAGCGTGTGGGGTGTAACAGCCCTCGCGAGTTCGAATCTCGCCCCATCCGCGTCATAACATCGTGAATCCCATGGCCTATGCCATCGTGCGGCGACGGCTCGCGCGGCATCGAGAGACAAAATGTCTGAGCGAGCGCCCACCTCCACGATTCTGCTCTGCCACGCTGACGAGGCGCTGCACACCGAAGCCGTCGCGCGGTTTCTATACGCGCGCACGGACCTGCGCGGCGTCATTCGTATTCACGATTCGCGACGCGCGTTCTGGCGCCGCGTGCGCCGCGAGTGGAAACGGAGTGGAACGCTGGGCATGCTCGACATCCTCGCGTTCCGGGTTCTTTATCGACTCTCGATAGCAAAACGCGACGCGGCGTGGCATGCGCGCACGCTGGCCGCGCTCCGCGATCGTTGGCCTCCACTGCCGGCGACGGTGTCGGTGCTGGACGTCGCGAACCCCAATTCGCAGGAGTGCGAAGCGTTCCTCAAGGAACGGCAGCCGGACGCGATGGTCGCCCTCTGCAAGCACATTCTGGCGCCGCGGATCTTCGAAATCCCGCGGGCGGGCACCTACATCTTGCACGACGGCATCGCGCCGGAGTATCGGAACGCGCACGGCTGCTTCTGGGCCATCGCCAATGAAGACTACGATCGCGTTGGCCTAACGGTGCTTCGGGCGGATCGCGGAATCGACACCGGGCCGATCTTCGGCTACTTCACGTATCGGTACGACGCGCGCCACGAGTCGCCCAATGTGATTGCCCACCGCGTCCTGCTGGACAATCTCGACGGGGTGGGCGACCTGATTGTGCGCGCCGCCGCCGGGGCGGCGGAGCGCACCGCGGTGGACGGACGGCGCTCCGGGATTTGGGGGCAGCCGCATCTCACGAGCTACCTCCGCATGCGGTGGCGCCTCAGGAGGGCCGATGCGCGCGTTCGCGCTTGAGTATCACGACGTCGTGGCCGGCGACGACTTCGATGCGAGCGGCTTTCCCGGCGCGGCGGCCGCGAGTTACAAGCTCACCGTTAGGCAATTCGACGAACATCTCGCGGCGCTCGCCTCGTCGTACGTCCCCGTGAGCGGCATCGATGTGCTCGCGCGACCACCCGGCGGCGTGATCCCGGTTTTCCTCACCTTCGACGACGGGGGTGCGGGCGCCCTGACGCATGCGCTGCCGCTGCTCGACCAGCGACAATGGAAAGGACACTTTCTCATCGCGACCGGCCGGATCGGAAGCCAGGGATTCCTCGATAGATCGCAGATGGTCGCCCTGCATCGCGCGGGCCATGTGATCGGCAGCCATTCGCATTCGCACCCGCTGCGCTTCTCCGCGTTGTCGAGGCGGGAGATGCTCGCGGAATGGACCGAGAGCAAGCACGCCATTGACCAGATACTCGGTGCCGAGGTAACGGTCGCCTCCATTCCCGGAGGACAGTACCGGCGCGTCACCGCGGACGTGGCGGCCGAGGCTGGGTATCGCGTCCTTTTCACGTCGGAGCCGGTGTCCACCGTGCGAACGGTGAACGGGTGCATGGTGGTGGGTCGGTACTCGATTCGCCGGTCGAGCTCCGCCGCGGAAGCGGCGGCACTGGCACGAGGCCAAGGCGGGGTGCGTGAACGACAATGGATTGTCTGGAACGCGAAGAAGGTGTTAAAGGCGGCCGGCGGCCGGACGTACCTTGCCGTGCGCGAACGAGTCTTCGAGCGTAGAGGATGATGCGCGACGACGACGAGCTCGACGAGGACTTTCCGCTCGGCGATGGCACCGTCGACACGGCGGCCACCGTGCAGTGTCCGTACTGCTCGGAAGACGTGGAAATCTCCCTCGATCCCGGCGGCGGCGCCGAGCAGCAGTACGTGGAGGACTGCCAGGTGTGCTGCCAGCCCTGGCGCGTCCAGGTCGCCTATCAGGAAGACGGACACGCGGACGTGACAGTGACGGCGCTGGATGCCTGAGGTCCGAGGCTCAGGTATCCAGCGCCGGGCCGGTCGTTAGTCAACCGCCAAAGTGGATCCCCACGGTGAGCGGAATCATCTGCAGATGGGTGCCGCTCACGAAGATGTAATGGTAGCGTCCCTCGGCGAACAGGCTGGCGCTGCCAAGCCCGATGCGTAACCCTACGCCGCCGTTGATGCCGACGTCGTTGTTGTGGATGTTGCCGGTGGTTTCGATCGTGCCCCCGGACGTCGTCACCCGGTATCTGGTGTTATAGTAGCCCACGCCCGCGATGAGATACGGCACCGCCACCGCGTGGGGCACGTTCACCAGGTTGGCGACCAGATTGGCATTCACGGTCCAGATCTGCGAGTTCGACGAGCCGCTCATCCGACTGGGCAACTGGTTGAACATGCCATCGACGCGCAGGCCGAGCGGAAACGAAGGAATGCGAAATCCCAATGTGGCGAGAACGTTGAAGCCGGTTTTGTCGAAATTGTTCAGGTCGCTAACCGGAAACGTGGCACCGCCTCCAACTCCAAGGGTCACCTGCGCGGGCGCGGCGTGGGGTGCGCCGCAGAGGCATCCGACGGCGAGCATGATGCCTGGGACAACGACTATTCTCCTCATGGGGTATCACTCCGCAAAGGACATCGGGCGCGTGCGTCGCGGCCTGATCGCGACGGTTGTTGAGCGCCATCAATCGCCACGCGATCGACTTGCGTCACTCGGGCAAGAGCGGGACCAAGCGTGCGGTGCACCGTCCGGAGGAGTGCGGCCCGGGATGTGCGATAGTCGAGGCATCGTGACGCTGCTTGCCAATCGCGGGCGGCGGTCGCATGTTGGCTGCGGAGTGGTGCGGGCACAGCCATCCGAGCCACTCTGACCGGTGCCATTGTACCCTCTGACATGAGGAGCTGGACAATGAGTATCCTCTGGTGGATCATCGTCGGTCTGATCGCTGGTTGGGCGACCGGCAAGCTGATGAAGGGATCGGGCTACGGTACGTTGATGGACATCGTCGTCGGCATTATCGGCGCGCTGATTGGCGGGTTCATCATGCGCGCCCTCGGATTCGTTGGGCGGGGTGGGATGATCTACACCATCATCATCGCGATTATCGGCGCGGTGATCCTGACGTGGCTCGTTCGACTAGTCACCGGCGGGAAGAAGGCGCAGCTGTAGCCGGCGTTGGCTCGATCGGTACGGGCCTAACGGAACGGTGGGACGGGGGGCCTCGCGCCCCTCGTTCGGCGCTCGGTCGTGCGGATCACACGCGGCCGTGCATCGCGTCGTCGAGCAGCCTCACGGCGGCGGCAGGGTCAGCCACTTCCACCACCAGGCGTCGGTAATGTTCGTGATCCAACTCGATCACGATCGTGTGCTCGGGGTCATGCACGTCGTAGAACACCGCGCCGTCGTGCTGATAGAACGTGCCGGCGGTCAGCACGCCGGGAATCTGCGTGCCCGGCATCCGCACGCCGTGCCACCAGCCTCGCGCTGGCTCGGGATCGACGCGCACCGAGGTAATATCTGCGAGCGGAATCTCCAGCCTGCTCTTGAGCGCCCACAATTTGTCCCACCCATCCACATCGAAGCGGACGCGGTCGCCTTCTACGGTGACCTCGATCATTGCGGTCTCCTAGCGTGCGGATAGATGGTGTGCCGAGCGTGCGGCCGTCCCGCACGCTGCACGATACGGGGCTGCACGGCGGCGTCAAGCGGCCGTCCTCGCACTCCGCGCGCTCACAGGGTGAAGCGCAAGAACTGCTGGCCAGTGGATGCGTCCGCTGCCTGCATGGCGCGCACGCGAAACACGCGCTCGATGGGGTCGATGGAAATGTCCGTCACATGGTCGGCGTCGCGCGCGATGTCGAGCAGATGGATCTGATAGTGGATGTCCAGGCTGGTCGTCGGCTCGTCGAGGAAGAGATAACTCGGCGTGTGCGGCTCGTCGTAAGGCCAGATCTGCGCCAGCACGCGCGCCAGGTGCACCTTCTGCTGCTCGCCGCCCGAGAGCGTGGGGTACGCCTGCTGTCGCCGGTCGGTCATGCCCACGACCTCGAGCGCCCGCTCCACGATCGCGCGGTCGTGCGCGGTGGGCACGCGTCCGTAGTGCGGGTAGCGTCCCATCAGCACGACGTCGTGCACGGGCAGCGCGAAGGCGACGTCGACGTGCTGCGAAAGCACCGCGCGCGTCCGGGCCAGCGCGTCAGGCGGGAACGCTGACACCGGCCGGCCGTCGTAGCGCACCGTGCCGCCCTCGGGGCGGAGCAGCCCGGTGGCAACGCGGAGCAGCGTGGATTTCCCTGCTCCGTTAGGCCCGAGGATCACGTTGAAGCGGGCCGGCCGGAATCGCACGGACACGTGGTCCAGGATCCGGGTGCCGCCCGCTTCGTAGCGCACGTCGCTCAGCTCAACCATAGAACCCCGCGCCGCCGCGCTGCTCCTCGGGCAGCAGAATCCACAAGAACACCGGCGCGCCGACGACGGCGGTGATGATGCCGATCGGCAGCTCGGCCGGCGGAATGATGACGCGGGCAACGACGTCGACGACTTCCATCGAGATCGCGCCGAGCAGTGCCGCCCACACGCTGTCCAGGCCGCTCCTCCAGCGCGCGATCGCGCTGTCGGCGGCGGTCTCCCGATGGAAGCGCCCGCCTAACTGGCGGAGGAGGAATTGCGCGCTGTCCAGGGACTCTCCCGGACGCATCACCTCGATCGGAATGCCGACCTTCCGCAGTTGGACCAGGACCGCGTCCGGCCCCAGGTTGCCATCGGTCAGAAAAAGCGTGGGGCGCATCGAGATGATGCCCTCGGCGCTCAACACCCTGTGGTATCCCACGCTGGGCAGCGACCGGATGGCCGGCGGATAGATGGACGTGAGGTCGCGCGCTACGAGCACGCGCTGCGCTCCGATGTCGTACAGGAACTCGTTGAGCTGCTTCGATACGCACACCACGCGCATGGTCCGGTCCGCGGTATCGCTGCGCTGCCCGCAGGCGGCGAGCGTGACGGCGGTGATCACCGCCGCCATCACGGCGGCGATCGAACGGAGCGACATGAGAGTGGCAGGTTCGGCGTGAAGCGTCGTTTGGAGGCCGATGGCATCGGCACCGGATCAGAGTGCCCAACGCGCTCCGAGCTGCAGACGCCATCGCGACGCGTCGACATTGATCACGTTGCGCGCCGGGAGCGTGAGGTCGTACAGATTCCGCCCGTCGATGGTGTCCTGTCCCCGGAGCCGAAGCAGGGGCACGTTTTCCGTTCCCGCGCCGCTCAACGTTCCCGTTTCGCGAACGAGACCCCAATCGGCGTTCAGCAGATGCAGCACATTGAATATATCGAGGCTCACCTCGACGCTGTGTCCCGACGGTAGAGAGACGCGCTTCGCCACCCGAGCGTTGACGATGTTCTGCCACGGATTGCGGCAGGCGTTGCGGGGGAGCAGGATCCCGCGGTGCTGGCGGAGGCACGCGTCGCTCTCGATGAACTTCTCGAGGCTGTCGTAGGCCGCGGGCGAGGCCTTCACCAGCAGATTGGCGCCGCCGCCGATGGCGCTGTCGCGGACCAGCGAGATGTCGGCCGGTCCGGTTGGCACGTACACCGGGTCATCGGCTTGGCGGTCGAACGCGCCCACCTTGTTGCCAACGCCGTCGGCGTTGGCGTCGCCGTTCACGACGTAGGTGTACGGACTGCCGGAGCGGCCGAGATAGATGGTGGAGAAGGCGAGTCCGTAGGGACCGTTCACGGTGCCGCTCAGGGTCACTTGGTTCGGCACGGAGTACGACGACACGGCCAGGTTGCGCGACGCCAGCGAACCGTCCACCGGCGCGAACCCGTAGTTGGACACCGACTGGGCGTCGCGCAGCGAGAAATAGTCTTTTGCGTTCATGGAGGTGTACGCAGCATCGAACTCCATGCCGTTGGCGAACTGCTTTTGCACCTGGACGGTGCCGAGGTACGTCCGGTCGCCGCTGTGGTTGGCGTTGCGCAGCACCGGTCCAAACGCCGGCGTGACGACCGATGGCGTGACGGCGGGGAGCGCGCCCTTGGCGGATGCGCCGGCCACGGTGCCGTACATCGCGCGTCCCCCCTCGCCGCGCAGCGTGCCGACGGGGCCGGTAAGGTTGTCGTCGGTGATGTAGAGCGAGTTGAGGCCGCGCACGTACGACAGATCGAGCGAGGCCACGACGCCCCACGGCAACCGCTGATCGACGCCCAGCGACGTCTTCACGCTCTGCGGCATCTTGAAGTTGGGAACGAAGTATGACACCGACGCCGCGGACGCCGACGATCCGGTGACGCACGACGTGGGTTGGGCGTTCGGGTTGGGCACGAAGTTAGGCGCCGCGGCGCCGGCACAGTTGAGCAGTCGGGCCCCGGTGCCGGTGTTCGAGTAGGCAAACGCCAGCCAACTGAACGGGTCGTGGCCGGTGAAGATCCCCACGCCGCCTCGAAGATCGGTGCCATTGCGCACCGCCCAATTGAGACCCAGGCGCGGCGACGCGAGGACGCTCGTGCCAATGAAGCGCGATGTGGTGACGCCGATCGGGCTGGCCGCGAGGGAATCGTTGAACGTGGGTCGATCCGGAAGATTCGTCACATCGAGGCGTACGCCGAGGGTCGCGACGAACCGGTCCGTGACCTGCCACGCATCCTGCGCATACACGCCGCCCAACACGGCGCCGAAGTTGGCCGTGGCGGCGCTGGGGTCGAGCGCCACGTTCCGGATGTATCGGGATGGACGCCCCGCGGCGAGCGAGTCGAGATTCAGGAACTGGTACTGTCCGATGGCGCTGGCGAAGTTGGAGAACGAAAAGTGCATCAGTTGGGCCTGCGCACCCACGGTCACCGTGTGCGCGCCCAACGCCGCCGTGAGGTTGTCGGTCAGCTCGGTCCACCGTTGCTCGAGCGCCAGATTCTGCGACGACGGATCGGCGCCGGCGATGAGCCGCGTGCCGGCGTTGCCGACGTTGCTCACGAAAACGGCCGGGGCTGCGCTGGCCGCCGTGCGCGGTTCATCGGTCGAGGAGTAGCCGATCAGCGCCTCGTTCGAGAACCGCTGCGCGAGCAGCGTGGTCCACCGGGCGCGCGTGGACCACGTCGTTGCCTCGGGCGCGAACGCCGCGGACGTGAGACGGTAATCGCCGTTGACGGCGCGAGACGGAGCGATGGAGTCGGTGGTCGTGCCGTGCACGTAATTGACACTCCACTCGAGCAGTCCGCTGGTGCCGGTGGAGAGTGACAGCTTCCCGAACACGTTTGCGGCGTCGTTGACCGTGGTGAATGGACCGTAGCTGCCCGGATTGATTCCGTACCCGTTGAGGAGCGAGACGAACCGATTGGCGCTGTCGACCGGAATGCCGACGTTCGACCCCGGGGCGATCTCGGCTCCGAGGAACGGGCTGGTGCGATGCCGGAACTCGGCCGCCACGAAATAGTGCAAGCGATCCTGGATGATCGGTCCGCCAATCGATCCGCCGTACTGGTAGACGCCGAAGTTAGGCGCGGCGTTGCCAGCGCTGTCGTCGCCGACCAGCGCCTGGCTCTGGTAGTAGCCGAAGATCGCGCCCTGGAGGGTGTTGGTCCCGGAGCGCGTGACCGCGGTGATCTGGCCGCCCGTGAAATTTCCCTGGCGCACATCGTACGGCGCGAAGAGCACGTCGAATTCCTTCACCGCTTCGAGCGGCAGCGAGCGCGCGCCCTCCTGACCGCCGGGCGTGCCCGTTCCGCGGCTCAAGCCAAAGGCGTCGTTGTTCGAGCCACCGTCGATGAGAATGTTGTTGAACCGGTTGTTGGCCCCGCCCACCGAGGTACCGGCCACGCCAGGCGCCGTCTGGATGAGCTCGGTGAAGTCGCGGGAGAGCGTCGGGAGGCGGCGAATGGCGCTGTCGCTCACCGTGTGCGATGCGCCGGTGCGCGACGCGCTCATTCGCGAGGGGCCCGTGCCCACGACCCGGACCGGAGCCAGTGTCGTGACCGCCTCTGTGGTTAGGCGAAAGTCCAGGTGGACGCGTTGGCCCAACGCAAGAATGAGGCTGTCGCGACGCGCGCCGGCGAAGCCCGCCGCGTGCACGAGAACCGTGTACGGGCCGCCCGGCGGGAGGTTCTCCACGTGGAAGCGCCCGTCCGCCGCAGAGCGCAGATCGAGTTGCGCGCCCGTGACGCCGCTATGCACCACCACCGCGGCGCCGGTCACCGGCGTACCGGAATCCGCTGCGGTGATCGTGCCATCGATGGCCGCGCCACTGACGCCTTGCGCCGCGAGCGCCGCGCCCCCGCATAGAGACACGAGCCCGCTCCACACCATGGCCCACCGAAACGCGCGCATCTCATCCTCCCCGTCAGGGACCCTTCGCTGCTCTGGCGACGGGCGAATGTACGCGCTATGTTCCCGATAGGCAACGCGTTGCCTATCGGCGGAGGGCCCGGGCAAACGCGCGATCGCTCATCTGCTGCAGGGTGGCGCGCCAGCTGCGGTATAACGCGACCATCCGGCGCGCTACCGGCGTCAACTGCGCGCTGCCGTGCGTCGCACCGCCACGGCGGATGGTCAGCAGCGGTTCGCCGAGCACACGTTCCATTTGCCGGATGCGGTTCAAGCAGGTCCGATAGCTCATGCCCGTCCCGGGACACGCATCACGTATGGTGCCGGTACGGTCGATTTCTTCGAGCAGCCGGACATAGCGCGGGCCGAGAAAAAAATCGTCGTCCCAGGTGAGCCAGCCTTTGAGCCTCGGCGAAACGTGGTCGGCCAATCGCGCCGGCCCGTGCGGCGATCGAGTGCTGGTCGACGCCGCCTTCCGCTTTTTTCGCGTTGCCGTTCGCGCCGTCTGCCGACTCTTCATGGATGCTGACATGCCACTCTCACGCGGTACATGGGTCGCCCTCTGCTTGAGTCTCTGCGCGGTAGAGTCCTGCGGCACACGCGGAGCAGGGAACAAGATGGACGATCGCCTCGTCGTGTTCAACGCGGGCAGCCTGGGTCCCCCGTTGCGCGCGGCCCTCGATTCGTTCGCACTTGGCGAACATATCCAGATCGAGCAGGAGAATGCCGGGAGTCTCGCGTCGGCCCGCAAGCTTACCGACCTGCATCGCATTCCCGACGTCCTTGGTGTCGCCGACTACGAGGTGTTCCCGCATGTCCTCATGCCCAAGTGGGTCCACTGGTATCTGGCGTTTGCCCGCAACCGGATGGTGATCGCATACACCAAGAAATCGCACTTCGCCTCCGAGATCACCACCAACAACTGGTGGGACGTTCTCAGTCGACCGGGCGTGCTGGTGGGCCGGTCGGATCCGAATCTCGATCCGAACGGCTATCGTGCGCTCATCGTCATGCGGTTGGCCACATCGTTCTACCACCAGCCGGATCTCAGCGAGCGGCTGCTCAAGAACTCCACGATCCACGTCGTCCGCCCCATGGAAATGGATCTTCTGGGCCTGCTGCAGGCGGGAGAGTTGGACTATATCTGGTCGTACGAATCGGTGGCGCGCGCGACGGGTCTCGCGTACGTGAACCTTCCCGATTCCATCGACCTGGGAACGCCGGCGGACTCATCGGTCTACGCCGGCGCCGGCGTGAGCGTGCTTGGCCGCACGCCTAACGATACGATCGTGTTGCACGGCGAGCCAATCCTCTACGCGCTCTCGATTCCCGTGGATGCGCCGCATCCCGCGCTCGCCGCGCGCTTCGTGGCCTATCTGATGTCCGATGCGGGCCGACGCGTCATGCGTCGCGAACAGCTCGATGCGCTCGACAGCCCCGTGCTCGTGGGCACCGGCGTGCCAGTGGCCGTTTCGGACGCCGCACACGGACCCGTCGCCGGCCGCCCGGTGCCCTGAGCGCGCGGGCTGGCAATGCCTTGTGGACGACGCGGGCCAAGCGCGCGGCGCGTCTCTTGCCCATCGTTAGCGTAACCCTCGCGGAGAGGCGGATGCTTTCTCGCCCCGACGTCAGTGCGTTCTACGACGAGTTCCTCGAGTCGCGCATGCTGCGGTACCGGCTGTTCGGCAGCCCGCGCCTGGAGCGTGCGGCTCGGCGCATCACCGCGTACATCAAACCGGGCGACCGCGTGCTCGACGTGGGATGCGGCATCGGCATCATTACCGAGCGGATTGCGCGCCTGGCGCGCGATGGCCAGGTGTGGGGCGTGGATCTGAGTCCTCGCAATGCGTGGTACGCCGGTCGTACCGTCCGCGGCCGAAACGTCGCGTTCTTCGCCGCCGATGTGCTCAGCGAAACGGCGACCATTCGTGAGCGCACTGGCGGCCGGTTCGATGTCATCACGATGGTGGACGTCATCGAACACATTCCCGTCGCCGGACGGGCGGCCCTGTTTGCGACGTTGCGCGAGTTGAGCGCCGGCCGCGCGCTGCTCATCCTCACGTATCCCAGTCCGCAGTACCAGCGATATTTGCAGGCGAATCAGCCGCAGGAATTGCAGATCATCGACAATATCGTCGAGCTTCCGACGCTGCTCGATGAGGCTGGTGCGGCCGGTTACTCGCTCCAGCACTTTTCCCTCGAGACCGTGCGCATGCCTAACCGGTATGTGCACTGTGTCTTGCAAACCGACGCTGGACTGGCCGCGCCGGCCGTGCGCGCGCCCACGCTCGGTGCGCGTTCCGCCGAGCGGGTGAGACGCACCGTGCGCGACGCCATCATGCTCCCCCTGCGGCGCTGGAGATACGTCACGCGCGTGATGCGCGCCGAGGCAACGATGTCGTCACCTCGACGCCCAACGGAGCCGCCGCCGTGACTACGGTGCGCTGCTTTGAGGCCAGAACGACACCACAGCGTTTCCATGCGCGCCGCCGTGCACCTTGACCTCGACCTCCTGCCCGAGGGCGTAGCCGCTCGTGACGACGCCGTACAGCGTCATGGCCCAGTCGGAGTCGCCCGTACCGAAAAGGCGCGCCGTAAACGATTTCGACGGATCGCGCGCGTCGTACTCCCAACGTACCATCACCGGCCACAACGGATCGAAGACACTTTGCGGCTCGCCGATACGCTCGAGCGTGAGCGTTACGCTGCCGTTCGCCGGGCTGACCGCACGGCCATGCCACGCCGGGTAGGAATCTCGGTCCACTCGATTGTCGGTCGGTCGAATCGGGAGCGTCGACAGGGAGGCAAACTGAATGGGTTCCGCTCTGGGCGACGCTGTTTGGGCAACCAGCGCGCCCGACGGCATGATGCCAATGGTGGCGGCCGCGGCAAATATCGCTGCGGCGCGCGTCGCATAGAGACGTGGGCCTTGCATAGCAACCTCTCATCCAATGGTCGAGTGGCTGGCGGCACGGGTTCGCGCCAGGCACGACGTCATGGTACGCGCCCGGAGCGCGCTCGAGGTGGTGCGGGCGTCAGCGTCTGGCGCGGACTCCGTCAGGCGTCGTCAGGGCCGAGTCAGAAGCGAACGTGATTGGTAAAATCTGCTCGCGCCGGGGAACCCTGGTCTCGACCGCCGACCGGTGTCATATTCCATGGCGACATGCCCCCCCCCCCTTCTCCTCTCCCCGGCCAACAATCCACGATACTCGACACGCGCGCGATGGACCGCACGCTGCGTCGCATGGCCGATGAAATCGTCGAATTGAACGACGGCATCGACAACCTCATCATCGTCGGTATTCAACGCCGTGGCGTGCAGCTCGCTGAGCGCATCGCCGCGACCATCAAAGCGCGAGACGACGCGGACGTGCCCCGCGGGGCACTGGACATCACGCTCTATCGCGACGACCTGCAAACGGTCGGCCCACGACCGGTTGTCGGATCGACCACACTGCCGTGGGATCTCACCGGCAAGTGCGTCGTGATCGTGGACGACGTGCTGTACACGGGGCGAACGGTTCGCGCTGCCCTGGACGAACTGGCTGACTTCGGCCGGCCGGCGCGCATCGCGTTGGCGGTGCTGGTCGATCGCGGCGGCCGCGAGCTGCCGATTCACGCCGACGTGGTAGGCAAGCGCATTGACGTCGCCCCGACGGACCGCGTGGACGTGTTGGTGGAAGAGATCGACGGCCGCGACGGCGTGGTGATCGCCCGCCGGGGGGAAAGCGCGTGACGAGTGCGCTGGGCAAGGATCTGCTCGGGCTCGAGCCCCTCACGCCAGACCAGATTCGCCTCATCCTCGACACCGCCGAGCCGTTCAAGGAAATCAGCGAGCGCGCCATCAAGAAGGTGCCGGCGCTGCGCGGGCAGACCATCGTCAATCTGTTTTTCGAAGCGTCCACGCGCACGCGCATCTCGTTCGAGTTTGCCGAGAAGCGCCTCTCCGCCGACACGGTGAACGTCGCGTCGACCGGATCGAGCGTGCAGAAGGGAGAGACGTTGGTCGACACCGCGCGCAATCTGGAGGCGATGCGGATCGACATGGTCGTGATCCGGCACGGGGCGTCGGGCGCCGCGCGATTCCTGGCTGATCGCATTGAGAGCAACGTGATCAACGCGGGCGACGGCACACACGAACACCCCACACAGGGGCTGCTCGACCTGCTCACGTTGCGCGATCATTTCGGCGATCTCACCGGACGCCGCGTGTGCATCGTGGGCGACGTGCTCCATTCCCGTGTGGCGCGGTCGAACATCTGGGGACTCAAGAAGATGGGCGCCGAGGTGGCCGTGTGCGGGCCACGTTCGCTCTTGCCATGGGCGATCGGCGAGTTTGGGGTGACGGTGTTCTCGCGCGTCGAGGCGGCGATCGAATGGGCGGAGGCGCTCAACATTCTCCGCCTGCAGCTCGAGCGCATGACGGCCGGCTACATCCCGTCGCTGCGCGAGTACAATCGCGTGTTCGGCATCACGCGCGAGCGGTTGGACCGTGCGCCGCGCGACATCCTCATTCTTCACCCGGGTCCGATGAACCGGGGCGTGGAAATCGACTCCGACGTGGCGGACGGTCCGCACAGCGTGATCCTGCATCAGGTGACGAACGGCGTAGCGATCAGAATGGCGGTACTGTATCTGCTCGCGGGCGGACGACCGGAATTGGCGGAAGCGGCGAAGGGAGGATCGGAGCGATGAGTGGGCGTCGAACGCTGTTGCGCGGCGGCACGCTGCTCGATCCGTCGCAATCACTGCAGGAGCGCGGGGACTTGTTGATCGCGGACGGCACGATCGCGCGTGCCGGCGGCTCCATCGAGGCGGACGAGCATACGGACGTGCTCGACTGCACGGGCACACTCGTGTGTCCGGGGTTCATCGATGTACACTGCCATCTGCGCGAGCCCGGCCGCGAGGATGTGGAGACCATCGCCACGGGCGCGCGGGCGGCAGCGGCGGGCGGATTCACCGCCGTGTGCGCCATGCCTAACACGGAGCCCGTCACCGACAACCAGGCGGCGGTGGGATTCATCATTCGCCAGGCGCTCCGCGCCGGCGCGGCGCGGGTGCACCCCATCGGCGCCATTTCCGTTGGGCAGCGGGGGGAAGCGCTGGCGGAGTTCGGCGAGATGGTGGGCGCCGGCGCCGTGGCGGTGAGCGACGATGGACGCCCGGTGGCCAGCGCCCACCTCCTGCGGACGGCGCTGGAGTATGCGCAGGCGTTCGACATCCCGGTGATCGATCACTGTGAAGAGCCCACGCTCGCGCGCGGCGGTGCGATGAACGAAGGCGTGGTGAGCGCCCGCCTCGGCCTAACGGGCATTCCGTCGGAGGCCGAGGAGATCATGGTGATTCGCGACATCCTGCTCGCCCGGCGCACGGGCGGCCACGTCCACCTCGCCCACATGAGCACCAGGGGAAGCGTGGAGCTCATTCGGTGGGGCAAGGACCGCGGCATTCGCGTCACCGCCGAGGTGACCCCGCACCATCTCACGCTTACCGAGGACGCGTGCGAGGGGTACGATACGCACGCCAAGATGAACCCGCCGTTGCGCACGGCGGATGACGTCGCGGCCTTACGCGAGGCGGTGGCGGATGGGACCATCGATCTCATCGCGACCGACCACGCGCCGCACCACTATGATGCCAAGGAGCGTGAGTTCGCCGACGCGCCGTTCGGGATCGTAGGACTCGAGACGGCGCTCGCGCTGGTCGTGACGGAGTTGGTCAAGCCCGGGCTCATTGATTTCTCGACGCTCGTGGATCGCATGGCGTGCCGCCCGGCCGCACTCTTTCATCTTCCCGCTGGCACGCTCGCTCTCGGGAGGGCGGCGGATGTGACCGTGTTCGATCCGGCGCATGAGTGGACGGTGGAACCCGACAGGTTTCTGTCGAAGGGCCGAAACACGCCGTACGCCGGCCGGCGGTTGTCAGGGCGCGCCGTATACACGATCATTGGGGGGAAGATCGTGCATCGCGTCGGTGGCTAAACGGAACCTCCGGCCGGATGGGGAGTTACCAATAGGCGTCGTCGGCAGTCAACCTACACGTTAGAATGTACTCACGAGGCGCGCGGCGCGAATTCTGCTGGCCGCTGGCGTGATTGGTCGAGTGAGCGAGCTCACCGCCGCGCAGGGTACCGGCTAGGTGGCGGCGCGGAGCAGCAGGGAGCTCCAGGTTTGAATCGCGTGGCACGGCTCGGGAGAGCCGGCGGGGGAAGGCATGACGCAGCCAGCAGTGAACATGGATCAGGTCGCGGCGCTGTTCGACGAACGGCAGCGATACGAGTCGTGGCTCTCGATGCTCGAGGCCAAGCGCGCGAGTACGCCCGCGCACATCTACGATCGCGTGCACGCCGACTACGCGGCGCGTTTGCAACGCGTCATCGAAGAGCTGGCGTCCCATCGCACGGTGCTCCAGGAAATGGAGCGCCACTTCATGGACCGCCTCACTTCGTTAGACATCGATGATGCGAAGAATCGCGACGAGGCGGCGGAGGCCGAGCTGCGCTCCACCGTCGGCGAGCTGAGCGGGGACCGCCACGAGGAGATCCAGAACCGCACGTCGGCGGCGTTGACGGCGGTGTCCGAGGACCGTGCACGGGTGGCCGAAGAGCTGGCGCGCCTTCGCGCGGTGCTCGCGGCGAGCGGGATCGCGCCGAGCGCGCCGCGTTCGCCTACGCCGGCGGTGTCGTCCGCTGTGGCCGCGGCCGAGGCTGCGGCTTCCGCCGCGACCAAGAAAGAGGAGTGGCAGCTTTCCTTCGAACGCACGGCCACGCCCGCGCCGGCACGAACGTCGCGCGTGCCCGGCACACCCGGTGTTCCACCGGCCACCGTCACTCCGCCTGGCGGCGCTCCCGCCGCTGCCGCGAGTCGGCCTAACGACGCCGAAGTGCGTGGGCCGACCGGCGGCCCGTTCGACGACCTTGAGTTTCTCAAGACGATGATCGATCCACGCACGAGCGGCGAAGGCGTCGCCGTGGGCAGCGGCGCGGGCGCATCGGGCGGCAACACGCGCTCGGCGGCCAGCGGCTCGGCGACGCCGGCCGATGTCTCGCGCATATCCGGCGCCTCGTCGATGCCTTCCGTCGGGCGCGCGGTGGAAGATCAGTCGCTGCCGAAAGACGGGGGCGTGGACCAAGTCAAGACGCTCAAGTGCCAGGAGTGCGGAACGCTCAACTATCCCACCGAGTGGTACTGCGAGCGGTGCGGCGCCGAGTTGGCCGCGCTCTGAGGCGGCAACCGCGTGCGCACGCCATACATTCGGCGATGCGAAAAGCCCGGAGCAGGACGCTCCGGGCTTTGTTGCATTGATGGGGTGCGAGACTCAGTGCGCGTTGGCGCGGGCCAGATGGCTTTTGCGGCGCGCCGCGGCGTTGCGGTGAATGAGTCCTTTGCGGGCCGCACGGTCCAGCAACTGCACGGCACGCGTGCGTTGGGCATCGGTGGCGTCGGCAGCGCTCGCTTTCTTCACAGCCGTGCGCAACTCCGAGCGCTGGGCGCGGTTGCGAACGGCCGCGGCACGCGACTTCCGCATGTTCTTCTTGGCAGACTCGATTCTCGGCACGACGCTCTCCAACGACGATCGGGGGACACCCTTTGGAAGGGCGAAGTCTAGCGGGTGAACGAGGCGGATGTCAAGGCGCCACTTCGCTTTGACTTGCGTGGTATAGAGCTTTAGGTTTCGCGCGCATGAAGCGACACGGGCTCACCTTCCTATCCCACCGCCGGCTGCCGCGCATTGGATAAGGTCGGCACCTTCCTCCTCCTCGTGCCGATCCTGTTGTTCTCCATGATCGCGCACGAGTACGCACACGGCTATGCCGCGCTGCGTCAGGGTGATCCGACCGCGTACCAATTGGGTCGCTTGACCTGGAATCCAATCAAGCACATCGACCCGTTCATGACGGTGCTGCTCCCGCTGTTCACGTTCTTTATCTGGCACTTTGCCTTTGGTGGGGCGAAGCCGGTGCCCGTGAACCCGCGCAACTACAAGAAGTTCAAGCGCGGCGACATCATCGTGTCAATGGCTGGCATCGTTACGAATTTCGTGATCGCGGTCGCGTGCACCATCCTCGCGATGATATTGGGCGCTATTGGCGCACGGGTTCCAGCCGCGATTCCGACACTGGCATTGCTCCAGATCATGTTGGTGTACGGTATTTTCTTCAATTTGCTGCTCGCGTTCTTCAACCTCATTCCAATTCCGCCACTCGATGGATCGCACGTGGTGAAGTATTTGCTGCCGCCGGCGTGGGCGCTCCAGTACCAGCGCATTGGGCAGTACGGATTGGTGCTCGTGTTCGCCCTCGCCTTCTTTGCCACCCCACTCTGGATGACGCCGGTGGTCGGCTTCTTCAGGTTTGCCCTCTCGTGGGTGGGTCCGTTTGTGCTCCCCGGAGTGGGCTCGGCGCTGTGACCGCACTTGCCTACGACGCCGAGTTGGGCGCCGCCCCGCCGGCGGAGTCGTCGTTCATCGTCGAGCTGGACCAGTTCTCCGGCCCGCTCGATTTACTGCTCACGCTCATTCGCGAGGAGCAGGTCGAGATCACCGACATCCCGATCGCCCGCGTTTGCGAGCAATTCCTGCTGCGCATCCATTCGTTAGGCCTGGGTGAAGCGGCGGAGTATCTCGAGATGGCGGCGCGCCTGCTGCGCATCAAGGTGCAGATGCTGCTGCCCCGGCACGGCGACGACGACACGTGGGACGATCCGCGCGCGGAACTGGTGCGGCGGCTGCTCGAGTACCAACAGGTGCGTGAAGTCGTGGATGTACTCGAGGTGCGGGGCGAGGAGCGGCGGAGCCGGTTCGCGCGGGGCTATGTGGCGGCCGACCCGGTCGCGCCGCCGGAATCTCCGCTCGTGTTGTTGCTTCCCGAGCTGCTGGCCGCCGTGGACCGCGTGCTGCGCCTGGTACGGGAACCCGACGTGCACAACATCGTGCCGCGCGCCCTCGACGTGGATGGTGCGATCGCCACCATTCGCGCGGTGCTCGCCTTACGCGCGCGCGCGGCGTTGGGCGACGTCGTGGGCGGCGACGCCGAGCCATGGGTCGTGTTGTCGGCGCTGCTCGCGCTGCTCGAGCTCGCGCGCCGCGGCGAATTGCGCATCCGGCAGGCGCGCCCCTTTGCCGCAGTGGAGATCTCGCGTGACGCCGCTAGCGAAGCTGCTTGAAGCGGCGTTGTTCGCGGGCGGCCGTCCGATTCCCATCGAGGAGTTACGCGGTCTTGATGGCGAGGCGTCGCCGGCCGCGATTGCCATGGCGCTGGATGAGATTCGCGAGTGCTACGACCAGCAGGGTCACGGCATCGAGCTCATCGAGCTGGCCGGGGGATGGCAGGTGCTCACGCGCCCGGAGTACACCGAAACCATCGAGCGCGCGCAGCTGGCCGCGCGGCCCCACCGCTTGTCGTCGGCGGCGCTCGAGTCGCTTGCGATCATCGCCTATCGGCAGCCTATCGGCCGAGCCGACATCGAGGAGATACGCGGCGTGTCGGTGGGCGGCATGCTCAAGACCCTGCTCGAGCGCGGACTGATCGACGTGGTTGGGCGGGCCGAGGGGTTGGGACGTCCGCTGCTCTACGGCACCACGCCGCTCTTTCTGGAACAGTTCGCGCTCCGCCACCTGGGCGAGCTGCCGCGCGCCGACGAGTTTGCCGTCGCCTTACGCGCGGAGCCGCGTCCGCTCTGACCGCCATGACGATGCGCATTCAGCGCGCCCTCGCGCGTGCGGGTGTCGCATCGCGGCGCAAAGCGGAAGACCTGGTCCTGACCGGGCGCGTGTCGGTCAACGGCGCGGTCGCGCAGATCGGGCAGGTGGTTGACCCGGCGCACGACGTGATCGTCGTCGATGGCCAGCGGGTGGGTGGGCCGGTAGCCGAGAAATGGATCGTGCTCAACAAACCGGCTGGCGTGATGACTACGCGCTCCGATCCGCGAGGGCGGCGCACGGTGTTCGAGTTCGTGCCCAACATTCCGGGTCTGATCTACGTTGGCCGGCTCGACTATCTCACCGAAGGGGTCTTGCTGTTCACCACCGACGGTGCGGCGGCGCACGCGCTCATGCATCCGCGGGGCGAAGTTGGGCGAACGTACGTGGCGACCGTCCGCGGCGACGCGCCCACCGCGGTGCGCGCGGCGCGGCGCGGCGTGGAGCTCCCCGACGGACCGGTGCGCCTGCACGACATCACCGCCGTGCCCATCGATGCAGGACGGTGGGAACTGCGCGTCACGATCGCCGAGGGGCGCAATCGGGAGGTGCGACGACTCTGCCGCGCCATCGGCCTAACGGTGGAGCGATTGGTGAGGCAACGGTTCGGGCCGGTAGAGTTAGGCAAGCTTGCTCCGGGCGAAACTCGTGCGCTCACGCGCCGCGAGCACGAGCGCATTCGGGCGTTGGCCAACGGGCACGGATAAGGAACTCATGGAACTCCGAGATGCAACCGCGCTCTTGCTGGGCGGCAGCGGTCTGGTGGGAATGGCGGTGGCACGACGGCTGTTGGCCTTCGCACCCCGCCGCGTGATCATTACCGGACTCACCAAAGAGGAAACCGAGCACGCCGCCGCCGAGTTGCGCGGGCGCGCCGGCGATACGGCCATCGAGGTCGTGTGGGGAAACATCTTCGCCCCCATGGACCTCTCCCAACGACCGCGCGAAGGGATCCTGGCCGACTCCGTCGCCCGTCGGCGGTTGGTCGACGATTACCTGGGGCCCTACGGACAGAGCCCGCTCGAGCAGAACCTGCTCTACACGTGGCTCGCCGCCTATCGACCCGGCCTCGTGGTCGATTGCGTCAATACGGCCACCGCCGTCGCCTATCAGGATGGACACGCGAGCGCGTTGGAGCTGTTGCACGCGGCAGACGAGGGCACCGTGACACGCGAAGGCGTCGAACGGCATCTCCTCACGCTCCCGCTGCCGCAACTGATTCGCCACCTCGAGGTGCTGCTCGAGGGAATGCGGCTCGCCGGCACACACACCTACGTGAAGATCGGCACGAGCGGCACCGGCGGCATGGGACTCAACATCCCATACACCCACAGCGAAGAGAAACCCTCCCGCACGCTGATGTCGAAGTCGGCCGTCGCCGGCGCACATAGTATCCTGCTTTTCCTGTTAGGCCGCACACCGGGCGCACCGGCCACGATCGAGATCAAACCCACCGCGGCCATCGCATGGCGCGAGATCGGCTACGGCGCCATTCGCCGGCGCGGGCGCACGATCGAGGTCGTCGACTGCGAGCAGCCGATACCTCTCGACAAGGCGTTCGCGCCCGGCGCATCCGGATGGGTGTGCACGGGCTCACCGTTGGAAAGTGTCTTCATCAACGTGGGCGAGAACGGGGTCTTCGCGCGCGATGAGTTCGAGACGGTGAGCGCGCTTGGTCAGATGGAGCTCGTGACGCCCGAAGAGATCGCCGAGGCGGTGGTGATGGAGGTGCAGGGCCGCCCAACCGGAAAGGACATCGTGGCCGCGCTCGACGGCGCCACGTTCGGCCCCACCTATCGCGGCGGGTATCTGCGTGCCGTGGCCGTCGACGGCCTGGAGCGCCTGGAGAAGCAGCACGGCGTGCGATCCGTTGCCTTCGAGATGCTCGGCCCGCCGCGCCTCACCAAACTGCTCTATGAAGCACACGTGCTCGGGCTGCTGTTTCCCTCCGTGCGCGCGCTTGCCGGCGCGGACAGTACGCGCACCGCGCAGGACGCTGTCCAGCTGTTGCGCGATCGCGAACACGCGCTGCGCCGCCAGATCTTGTCGGTTGGGCTGCCGATTCTTCTTCCCGACGGACAATCCGTGCTTCGCGGCGAGACGGTAGTCGTTCACCCCGACGCGCGCGGGGCGGACGTCGCGCCGCGCGGATGGGTGGACCTGCGCGCGGTCAATGTCGAGCAGTGGGCGCGCCGTGCCCGGGCAATCGCCCAGGAACGTCGCGGCCGCGACACCAGTTCCGGCGCTGACTGGACCGCCATCGATCCGGATGCGCCCATCGAGCCCGCGCGCATGGCTGTCTGGGTGTTCGAGCACGAGGACGGCGGGTTTCGCGTCAAGCGCTGAGGTCCGTTCCGGGACGTCGGCGCGCCGCCCGAGTCGTGCCGGCGCGCGTGCCTCGCGCGTCGCTCATCGAACCTTACAGTGCCGCGGGTAGTATTACTGAAGCATTTGCAGTCTAGCCCACCCGCACCCTCTCACTCCACGGAGCTGTCGTGGCGACACGGTCGATGCCGGCTGCCGATACGGCGCTGGTCCAGGGGATTCTCGAGCAGGTCGCCCGCCGGGTTGTGGGCCAGGATTACATGGTCGAGCGCCTGCTCATCGGGCTGCTCACCGGGGGCCACGTGCTGCTCGAAGGCGTGCCCGGTCTCGCCAAGACGCTGACCGTGAAGACGCTCGCCGAGGCCATCCACACGTCGTTTCAACGCATCCAGTTCACTCCCGATCTGCTCCCCGCCGACGTGATCGGCACGCAGATCTTCGATCAACAGACGGGACAGTTCCGCGCGAAGAAAGGACCGATCTTCGCGAACATCATTCTGGCGGACGAGATCAATCGTGCGCCCGCCAAGGTGCAGAGCGCGCTGCTCGAGGCGATGCAGGAGAAGCAGGTCACGATTGGCGGAGTGACGCACCGGCTCGAGGAGCCCTTCCTGGTCCTGGCCACGCAGAATCCGATCGAGCAGGAGGGAACGTATCCGCTTCCCGAGGCGCAGGTCGACCGGTTCATGCTCAAGCTGCGGGTGACGTATCCCTCGCGCACGGAAGAGAAGGAGATCATGCGGCGCATGGCGGGCGGACAGCCGATCGCGGTCGAAGCCGTCGCGACGCCCAACAACGTTCTCGAAGCGCGCCGCCGCATCGCCGAGCTGTACGTGGACGACCGCGTCGTGGACTACATCGTGGATATCGTACACGCCACGCGTACGCCGTCCGAAGCAGGGTTAGGCGAGCTCGCGCCGCTGATCGAATATGGCGCCAGTCCGCGGGCCACGATCTTCCTGGCCCAGGGGGCGCGGGCGCACGCGTTCCTGCGCGGCCGGACGTTCGTGACGCCGGACGACGTGAAGGCGGTGGCGCCAGACATTCTCCGCCATCGCGTGCTCACGACCTACGAGGCCGAGGCCGAGGAAATCTCGAGCGACGAGATCGTTAGGCGTATTCTGGCGGCGGTCGAAAGCCCGTGAGAAAACACCGGCCGTCGGCATATCGAGAGTCGGCATATCGAGGCTCGACACTCGGCGCGCGGCCGAGCGCACCGGCGGGTCGCGGGTCCCCAGGCCCCGGTCCCGATGCGTCCCGAGTGCCGAGTCCCAATGCGTCCCGCTTGCCGAGTCCCGAAGTCCTGCGCCAGGTGAAGCTCATCGAACTGCATACGCGCGGCCTCGTGAACTCGCTCTTCAGCGGCGAATACCGCTCGGTGTTCAAGGGGCAGGGAATGGAGTTCTCAGAGGTGCGGGAGTACCAGCCGGGCGATGAAGTGCGGACCATCGATTGGAACGTGACCGCGCGCATGGGGCACCCGTACGTCAAGCGTTACATCGAAGAGCGGGAGCTCACCGTGATGCTGGCCGTCGACCTCTCCGGCTCCGAGCGGTTCGGCACGGTGTCGCGCTTCAAGAGCGAGCTGGCCACCGAGCTCAGCGCGGTGCTCGCGATGGCCGCCATCCGCAACAACGATCGCGTGGGCGCACTGTTGTTCACCGACCGCGTCGAACACGTGGTGCGCCCCGGGAAAGGGCGTCGTCACGTTTTGCGGCTCGTCCGCGACCTGCTGGCGTGGCAGCCGGAAGATGCCGGCACCGACATTGGCCGCGCCACCGAGTATCTGTTGCGTCTCCTGACGCACCGCACGATCGTGTTCATCATCTCGGACTTCATTGCGTCCGGCCTCGAGCGGCCACTCAAGCAACTTGCCCAACGGCACGATGTCGTGGCCGTCACCATCGAGGATCCGCGCGAACGTATTCTGCCGGACATGGGGCTAGTGCGCTTCACCGATCCCGAGACCGGCCTAGCGGTCGATGTGAACACGAGTCATCGTCGCGTCCGCGAACAGTACGAGCAGCGGCTGCGTGCCGAGCATGACGAACGCACGCATCTGTTCCGGCGGCTGGCCATCGACGAGATCGCCGTGCGGACGGACCGGAGTTACGTAGAGCCGCTGCTGCGCTTCTTTCGCGCGCGAGTGGAGCGGGGGATCGGCCGGTGATTGCGGTGTGCCTGGTGCTGCTCGCAATGCCGCACGCCGTCGTGTCTCAACGCGTCCCGGTCGCCGTCCAGGACGGCGCACTCTCGCGCACGAGCATGGGAGTGCTCGTGCGTCCCGAGTCGGTCACGGTCGGCCAGCCGTTCACCGTCGTCTTGCGCGTGCAGGCGCCGCTCGGCTCCGTCATTGGATTCCCCGCCGGCCCTGATAGTGGATTGTCCGTGGAGGCCGTCGATCCGCGCACCGTGCGCGTGACCGGCGACCCGTCCATGGTGGAGCGCACCGCCACGTACCGCTTGGTCGCCTGGGACACGGGCGCGCAGTCGTCGCACTTGGGCGATGTGGTCGTCACGTTGGACGGACGCGCACTTCGCTACCACGTGTTAGGCGACACCGTGCGTGTCCGCAGCGTGCTGCCCGCCGACAGCGTGCGGCGCGTGCCCAAACCGGCGCGCGATGTGATGGTGGCCAGGTGGCCCTGGTGGGTGTGGGCGCTCATCGGCACCGCCGCGGCGGCGTTGCTCTGGCTGCTCCTGTGGTGGTGGCGTCGCCGCGCGCGACGTCGGCGTCTACCCACCCCGCTCGATGCCATCGCGACCGCGCGACGCGATTTCGCGCGGGTCGATGCGCTTGGGCTGCTCGAGGCGGGGGAACGCGGCCGCCACGTGGCGCTCGACGCGGATGTGCTGCGCGACTACCTCGCCGCGCGGGTCCCGGCGGCGCTGCGCTCGCTCACCAGCACGGAGCTCCTTGCCACCGTGCACGGTGAACCGGCCATTCCGGCGGCGCGAATCGCGCCGCTCCTCGCCGAGACGGATCTGATCAAGTTTGCCCATCGCCCCGTGCCCGCACCGCGCGCGGCCGAGCTGTCGCGCGAGACTCGTGCGTTAGTCGAGGACATCGAGCACGCAATCCTGGAGCAGGCTGCAATCGCCCGGGCCGCGGAGAAGGCCGCATGATCGACACGCTGCGGAGCGTGCAGTTCGGCACCCCGTGGGTGCTACTGGCGCTCCTCGCGCTGCCCGCATGGTGGATCTGGCGGCGCGGACGCCGCCCGCCTGCCATTTTGTTTTCGCGCGCCGACGTGCTCGCGCTGGTGCCGCACTCGGGGCTTGCCGTGACGCGCGCGCTCTTCGTACTGCGGAATGTGTTGCTCGCCGGACTCATCGTCGCGATGGCGCGACCGCGCACCGGCGCGCACGCGGAGAACATCACCACCGAGGGGATCAACATCGTGCTGGCGATCGATCTCTCCAGCTCGATGCTCTCCGAAGATTTCCAACCGCAGAACCGGCTCGAGGTGGCGAAGCAGAAAGTGAAGCAGTTCATCGCGGGCCGCCGCAGCGATCGCATTGGCCTCGTATCCTTTGCCGCCGAGGCGCTGACGCAGGTGCCGCTCACCATGGACTATCCGGTGCTGCTGGCGGCCGTGGACAATCTGGAGGCGGGGCAGCTCGAGGATGGCACGGCGATCGGAACGGCCATTGCAACGGCCGCCAACCGGCTGCGCTCGGCACCGGGCGCCTCACGAGTGATCAACCAGCACACTGATGGCGTGAATAATCGCGGCGCGATCGATCCGCGACCCGCGGCGCAAGCAGCGGCGGCCATCGGCGTCAAGATCTACACGATCGGTGTCGGCTCACAAGGAATGGCGCCCGTGCCCGTTGGGCGGGGCCTGATGGGCTTGCGCTACGAGTACCGTCCCGTGGAGATCGATGAAGCGTTGCTGCGCGACATCGCGCGCACCACCGGCGGACGGTATTTTCGCGCCGTCGACGCGGAGGCGCTGGAAAACATCTACGCGCAGATCGATCAGTTGGAGCGCGAGCCGCTGCACGCCCGCACCTACGTGCGGTACAGCGAACAGTTCCGTTGGCCGCTCGCCGCCGCGCTCGTGGCGCTGGCTCTCGAGGCAATGCTGCTGGCTTGGCGCGGGCCGCTCCCGTGATGGCGTATTTCGACGATCCCTGGATGCTCGCCGCGACGCCAGCCCTCGTGCTGGTCGTGGTGTCGCTGATCGTATTGTCCTACCGCCGGCGCGCCCGCCGACTCGCACGACTCGGCGCCTCGATGCTCGTGCGGCGACTGCTGCCGCCCCTGCTCGACCGGTCACCGTGGCGCCGTGTCGTGCTGCTCGGCCTCGCCACTGCGGGCTCCGGGGTGGAGTTCGCCGGTCCGCGATGGGGCACCGAGCGCACCATCGAGCGCGGCACGGGCGTCGACATCGTGCTCGTCATGGACGCCTCGCTGTCCATGCTCGCGACCGACGAACACCCCAGTCGTCTGGAGAGCATGAAGGAAGAGACGCGCCGCCTCCTCGCACTATCGGGTGGCGACCGCTTCGGGTTGATCGCGTTTGCCGGGCGGAGCTACATCCTCACGCCGCTCACCGTGGATCAGGGAGCGCTCGATCTCTATCTCGACAATCTCGATCCGTCGGTCGTAGGTGAGGCGGGCACGTCGATGTCGCGTGCCATCTCTCAGGGCACGGACCTCCTGCTCGCCACGCCGACCACGAGCGACCGTGCGCTCGTCGTCATGAGCGATGGCGAATCGTTCGAGCCGGTGGCGGACGTGGCAGCGGCATCGGCGCGCGCTGCAGACTCCGGCATCGCCGTGATCGCGGTTGGCTTTGGCACGAGCGCCGGGACCACCATTCCGATTCGGACGCCGCAGGGTATAACTCAGAAGAGAGATCAGCGGGGACAGGTGGTCGTGACGCACTACATGCCGGACATGTTGCGGGCGGTGGCGCAGTCGGCGCGCGGCACCTTCATCGATGCGGGTGCGACCGACAAAGCGGCGCGGATTCGCCGTGCGTTGGCCACGCTGCGCCGCGAGGGACGCGCCACGCCCACGGGACGCGACCGGAAGCCGCGATTCCAACTCTTTCTGATTCCCGCTTTGCTGCTCGTGTTGGTCGACACACTGCTCGCCGAACGGCGGCCGCGTCGACCGGGACCGTCCGTTAGGCACGCGACCCGTGCAGCGGCGGCGTTGCTGCTGGCGGGGGCGTTGGTGTTCCCGAGCGCCCTTCACGCCGAGGGTGGGGGTGGGGTGGGGGGGGGAATCGGGAAGGGCTCGACTGGCGACCAACTGTTCAAAGCGGGCCGGTTCAAGGAAGCCGCGGCCGCCTATGAGCAGGCGCTGCGGGAGGGCGGACCATCGCCGCGGCTCGAGTACAACCTGGGTACGGCGCTGCTCGCCGCGGGACAACGCGAGGACGCCACCGCTGCGCTCGAGCACGCGGCCCAGACGGCGCAGGACCTCGACCTGCGCTATCGCGCGCTGTTTAATCTGGGCCTCAGCTACCTGCGTCGTGCGCAGCAATCCAAGGGTGGTGATGCCACCCAGGCCTATGCATCGGCTCTCGACACGTATAAGAAGGCGTTGCGCCTTCGCCCCGAGGAGCTCGACGCGAAGTGGAACTACGAACTGGCGAACCGAAACAGGAAAGGCGGCGGCGGCGGCGGGGGCGGCGGCGGCGCCTCGGGCCGACCGCAGCCGAATCCCTCCACGGCGGCAAAGCACGCACCGAATCCGACGGCGGGCCTCGATCGCCAGCAGGCGGAACAGATTCTGAACAGTGCGGCGCGCGACGAGCGGGAGGTGCAGGCCCGCAAGCAGCGGGAAAACCAGCCCACGCCTCCCCCCGGGGGGAAGGACTGGTGATCCTCGCGCTGTTGTCTCTGCTTGCGTTAGGCGGCTGGCAGCAGGCCGATACCGGCCGCGCGCCCGCGATCGTGACGCGTGCGCCGATCGACACCAGCGCCCCGGTCAACTTCCGCGTGCTCGCCTCACCCGAAACGGTGTACGTCGGGCAGCAGGCCACGTACGAGCTCGGCGTCTTCCTCGACGCCAGCGTCCGAGATCGCATGCGGCGCATGGAAGCCATTGCGCCCGAGATGCGGGGCATGATGGCGTACGAGCCGCCGGCGCCGCTGTCCGGGTTCCCGACTCGCATCGTGGGCCAGCATCGATACGAGGCGCACGTGTATCAACGCGCCGTATTCCCGCTCGCCGCCGGCCGTCTGGCCATCCCGCCGGCGCGACTCGTGTACGCCATGCCGCTCACGTACAGCTTCTTCAGTCACGAGGAGACGTACGAGCTGCGGAGCGACAGCGCGATCGTTGTCGCCATCGAGCCGCCGTTGGCCGGCCGTCCCGCCGATTGGACCGGCGCCGTTGGCACACTGCGCATCGCGTCGCGCGTGGATAGTACGATCGGACGAGTCGGGAATCCCATTCTGCTCACGGTCAGCGTGGCCGGGCGCGGCAACGTGAGTCTGTTCCCGCGACCGACCATCGCGATCCCGTGGGCGTCCGCCGTTCCCACGGTGGATCGCGTACGGCTCTCCCCCGACTCGCTCGAC
>JANWIF010000004.1 GCA_025450035.1 Gemmatimonadaceae bacterium | reverse complement strand
TGAGCAATACGCTGCCTTCCGCGCGCGGCGGGAGACGGAGTCGTCGGAGGCGGGAGAGCCGCCCGTGGGCACATTTCGCCGCGCGCTGCGGGACGCTCGTGCGCGGGGGATGCCCCTCTCCGCGGTGGAAAGTGCGATCGCGGCGCTGCACATCACGCCCGTCATTACCGCGCATCCGACCGAGGCGAAACGCGTGACCGTGCTGGAGAAATACCGCGCGATCTATCGCACGTACGAGGCGCTCGCCGAGCGCCGCGCCACCCCGCGGGAGCGCTCAGCCCTCCTCGGACAGCTTCGCACCGATATCGATCTCCTGTGGCTGACCGGCGAGCTCCGGCTGCCGAATCCGACCGTCGAGCAAGAAGTGGCCTGGGGTCGCTACTTCGTCGATGCAACGCTCTACGACGCGGTGCCGGTGCTGCAGGAACGGTTGAGGGACGCGCTGCACGAGGCCTATCCCGAGGCCGGCGCGAGCGTCGGCCCGGTGCTCGATTTCGGCTCATGGATTGGTGGAGATCGCGACGGTAACCCATTTGTTACCAACGATGTAATGCGTGCGGCCGTGCTCGCGAACAATCTCGCGATTCTGCGGCGATACGATGAGCGGCTGACCAGACTGCTCCGCACGATCAGCATCTCGCAGGAAGCGGTCGCGGCGCCGCTGTGGTTTCGGCGCGCGGTCGTCAAGGCGCTGGCGTCGAGCGGTGACGCCGCGAGAATCGCCGAGCGCAATCCGAACGAGATCTTCCGCCAATTCCTGGCGATGATGTCGCGCCGGGTCGGGACGACGCGCAGCCACGCCGAACGCGGCTGGACCGAAGCGCACACGCCGCGCTACGCGGATGCGGAGGAGTTTATCGGCGATCTGGCGACCCTCGAGCGAGCGCTGCGCGAATCCCGGTGCGAGACCCTCGCCGAGGCGCTGGTCGTGCCGCTGCGGCGTGAGGCGGAGGCGTTCCGATTCTCCGGCGTCCGGCTCGACCTTCGCGAACATGCGCAGGTGCTGCGGCGCGCGGTGGACGCGGTCGCCGCGCTCGACGGCGAGGTACCCGCCGGGGGGCCGGCGCGCCGTGCATGGTTGCTCGAAGAGCTCAGCTCGCCCCGGACCACCGAGCAGCGCGAGCGCTCGTGGCCCGCTGCGGCGGCCAGCACGCTGGGGATGTTCCGCCTCGTGAGTGAATTGCGCGCGAGCGTCGACCGCCGGGCGTTCGGCAGCTTCATCATCAGCGGCACCGCGGGTGTCGAGGACATCCTTGGCGCCTATTTCCTGGCCAAGGAGGCGGGACTCTACTCCGATGCTCTCGGCGTCGAGCGCTCCACGCTTCCCATCGTGCCGCTGTTCGAGACGATCGCGGACCTGCGGGCCGCGCCCGCCGTCATGCGCGATCTGCTCGCGGTCCCGGTCGTCCGGCGGACGGTCCGGATGTTCGGCGGGACGCAGGAGGTGATGATCGGGTACTCCGATTCGAACAAAGACGGTGGATTTCTCACCGCGACGTGGGAGCTGAGCAAGGCGCAATCCCGCCTGTCGCGGACCGGCGCCGAGGCGGGAATCCCGATCACCTTCTTCCACGGCCGGGGCGGCTCGGTCGGACGCGGTGGTGCGCCCACCGGGCGCGCGATCGCCGCACAGCCGGCCGGTTCGATCAACGGCCGCATGCGTCTGACCGAACAGGGCGAGGTGGTGTCGTACAAGTTCGGGTCGGCCGACGCCGCGCTCTATCAGTTGGAGCTGCTCGGCGCCAGCGTCCTCGACCACACGCTCGGACGCGACGCACCCGAACCATCATCGGAGTTCACGGAAGCGATGGAGGCGCTGTCGGGCGCCGCGTTCGCATCCTATCGCGGATTGGTCGAGCATCCCGCGTTCTTCGCGTACTACAGTGCCGCGTCGCCGCTCGAGGAGTTGGCGCTCCTCAACCTGGGATCGCGGCCCGCCCGGCGGGGGAGTGCGCGCGCACTCGCCGACCTGCGCGCCATCCCGTGGGTGTTCGCGTGGACCCAGAACCGGCACTGTGTGCCAGGGTGGTACGGCATCGGGAGCGGAATCGCGTCGTTCACGGGCATTCGCGGCGCGCGCGGCGCGGCGCTGCTGGCGCGGATGTTCCACGAGATGCCCGTGTTCCGGCTGATCCTCGACGAGGCCGAGAAGACGCTACTCGAGGTCGACCTCGGATTGTGCCGCGCCTACGCCGATCTCGTTCCCGACGGCGGTGTCCGCTCCGCGATCCTCGGCATGGTGGAAGCCGAACATGAGCGTACCGTGGCCGCCATTCTCGGCGTCACGGGCGCGAGCCAGATCGGCGAACGGTTCGCGCAACTTCGCAACCGGCTCCAGCGCCGGGTCGTCATGCTTGATCAGGTGCATCGTCGCCAGATCGAACTGTTGCACCGGGTCCGGGCGCCCTCGCCGGGTCCCGACCAGCGGAACGCGTATCTGTCGGCGCTGCTGTTCTCGATCAACTGCATCGCCGCGGGGTTTGGCACGACCGGGTGACCGCCGCGGCGGCCGATTGTCACCCGGGAGCATTCCGGCAGTTCGGTGTCCCTTGCTGCCACGCGGCTGGTGGGCGTTGGCGGCCTGGCATACTTTCCTTCGTTCGTCTCGCCGACCGCACTCCTTCTCCTCGCCATAATGCTGACACTTTCGGTTCGCCGCGTCGATCTCGCGGCGCTCGACACTCCGTTGCTGGTGCTCGGGCTGGCGCAGGGGGCGACGATCGCTGCCCCGCTGGCCCCCGTCGACGCCGCCTTGGGCGGTGCATTGTCCCGTACCCTCGAGCGGCGCGACTTCCGCGGGGCTCGCGATGAGGTCCTTCATCTGGCCGGTGGCACCAAGGGTCCGGTCCGCGTGCTACTCGTCGGATTGGGCAAAGGCGGTGATCGGGGCGCCGCCTTGCGCCGCGCGGCGTCGTTGGCCGCACGCCGCGCGCATGGGATGGGCGTCGGCACCATGACGTGGTACGCCGGCCCGGCGACCCCCTCGGAGCTCGAGCACGTCGCGATCGGCCTCGGGCTCGGACCGTGGGAGTACACCGACCTCAAGACGCCGCCGCCCGCCGAGGAGCGCCGCGCGCCATTGACGGCCGCCACGATTCATGTCGACGACATGGCGGGCGCCGAACAGGCGCTCGCATCGGCCGCGGCGATCGGTGCGGGGTACGACGTCGCGCGCCGGCTGGCCATGATGCCAGGCAACGTGTGCACACCGGACCACATGGCCGACGTCGCCCGGGACATCGCACGCCGGCACGGACTCGAAGTGACCGTCATGGGGCGGCGAGAGCTCGAATCGCTGCGAATGGGCTCATTCCTCTCGGTCGCCCAGGGCACGCCGCAGGACCCTCGCATGATCGTGCTCGAGTACAAGGGCGCCCCGCCGGCGGTGAAACCCATCGCGCTCGTCGGCAAAGGCCTGTGCTTCGACAGCGGCGGCATCTCGATCAAGCCGGCAGCGGGGATGGAGTTCATGAAGTTCGACATGTGCGGCGGCGCGGGCGTCCTCGGTGCGATGGAGGCGATCGCCCGTCTCAAGCTGCCGATCAATGTCGTCGGCGTGGTCGGCGCCACGACCAACATGCCGTCCGGGAACGCGCTCAAGCCGGGCGATGTCGTGCAGGCCGCATCCGGCAAATACATCGAGATCATCAATACGGACGCCGAAGGGCGTCTGGTGCTCGCCGATCTCCTCGACTACGTCAAGCGCTACCAGCCGTCGGCGATCGTGGACGCGGCGACGCTCACAGGTGCCTGCGTCGTGGCGCTGGGGCACATCGCCACGGGCGTGTTCGGCAACGACCAGGCGCTCGTCGCGGAAGTGCTCGCGGCGGGAGAGCGCGCCGCCGAACGTGGGTGGCAGATGCCGGTGTGGGATGACTATCGGGACTCGATCAAGTCGGACGTGGCCGACATCAAGAACACCGGAGGCCGCTCCGCGGGCGCGATCACCGCCGCCAAGTTCCTCCAGGATTTCGTCGACACGACGCCATGGGTCCATCTCGATATCGCGGGCACCGCGTATTCCGAGTCGGATCTCGTGGCGATCCCCAAGGGGCCCACTGGGGTACCAGTCGGCATGTTTGTGGAATTCGCCCGCGGGCGGGTGCGCTGACCTTCGCCGCATGTCCGCGTCGCCGTCCGACGCGCTCGTGGCAGAAACGGGTGCTGCGGGTCGGCCTCGGCTGTCTTGCCGGGGCCGTCTTGTACGTGGCGCCGGGCCGTGCGGCGGCCCAGGGATCCGGCGAAGACTCCGCGCACGTACGGAGCGACTCCGTTGCGGGGACCGATACGACCCGCGCTCACGTGTCGAAGGCCGACAGCATCCTGTTGTCCTATCATCCGGATACCACCAAGACTCGCGCACCGATCGCCCATTCGGAGCAGCCGCGCCTCCTGGGGATCGGACCGGCGTACCACTGGAACAGAGATGAGCTGTTCGCGTCGGGGGCCCAGACCCTGACCGACCTCTTGGCCCGCATCCCGGGCTTCACCGACTTCCGGGCGGGCTGGCTCTCGACGCCGATGATCGGCACCTACATGGGGAACGCGGCGCGCATTCGTGTCTTCTACGATGGCGTCGAGCTCGATCCACTCAACGCGCGCGACGGGAACACGACCGATCTGGCGACGATTCAGATCTGGACGCTCGAGGAGGTCGCAGTCGAACGCGGCGCGGAAGAATTGCGCGTCTATCTGCGGAGCTGGCGGGTGGACCATCTCACGCCGTCCTCCCGTGCCGATGTCGCGACGGGCACGCAGGAGACGAACGAATACCGCGCCTTCTACGGACAGCGGTTCAAGCCGGGCGAAGCGCTGCAGGTCGCCGCGCAGCAGTTCACCAACGTCGGACCAGAGGGCGGCGGGGGCGACGAAACGTCGTTGATGGCGCGGCTCGGCTACGCGCGGGGCCCGTGGTCCTTCGACGTCTTCGGCAATCGGTACCGGCGGGGCATGGACCCGCTGACCGAGGTCGATCTCAACGGCGGCCCGCCGCCCGGA
Organism: Gemmatimonadaceae bacterium; assembly: GCA_025450035.1. Lineage (GTDB taxonomy): Bacteria > Gemmatimonadota > Gemmatimonadetes > Gemmatimonadales > Gemmatimonadaceae > JADGGM01. The sequence goes on along the minus strand of JANWIF010000004.1, from coordinate 2,867 downwards.
CCTGGGCTCGGAGATTTCGAGGGCACGTGGACGACCGCGTATGTCCGGGGAGGATATGGAGACCCGGACCACGGCGTGTGGGCCCAGGTGATGGCCACAACGCTGCAGTTCAAGAACTCCAGCCGTGAGTCCACGCTCGCCACCGACACGATCATCAATCCCGTGACGGGCCTTCCGTTCGCGACGCCGACGGCTGACACCACCGCATCGGAATCGCAGTACATCGCATCCGGCGGGTTCTCCAAATGGGGCATTCGCTTCAGCGGCACGGACCGGTTCCGCGTGTTCGCCGGCCACGGCACCAGCAACGAACCGTCCGGCCGGGCGAGCTTCGAGAGCGGTCCCCTCGCGCTGTCGGCGTACATCGATCACGATGCACCGTCGGCGTGGCCGGCCGCGACAGCGCCCAACGCCTTCCAGACTATTCCCATCACCATCGAGGAAGTGTCGGCGCGTCTCACACCACTCCCGTTCATCAGCATCATGGGCGCGGCCAGCCGCACGACGTCGACGGGCGCGTTGGATGCGCCGCCGACATCGCTCGCCATGCGCGGCGAGGTCGGATTGCGTGTGGGGCCGTTGTGGTTCAGTGGCGGCGTGATGACGCAGGACACCGGCCGGGTCGCGGCGCTCTCGGTGTACGATCCGAGTTATGTCCCGGTTGCGCTCGGCCGGACGACGGGGGAGTTCGGATCGATCCGCGGTGTGATCTGGGAAGGAATCCATGCCGATATCACCGGAATCGACTGGGGGTCGCCCGGGCCGTATCGCCCGAACTATCAGGCACGCGCCGAACTGTCGCTGCAGTCGGAGTGGCTGCACAAGTTCCCGCGGCGCACGTTCTCGATCCACGCGTCCGGCGTGTTCGAGTATCGCTCGCCCACGCCATTTCCCGTCGCGAATGGCAGCGAGGTGTTTTCGCCGGTGTCGTACAGCCTCTCGACGCTGCTGGAGTTGCGCATCCTGCAGGCCACCATTTTCTGGGATTTCCGCAACGTGCTGGGATACCCATACACGCTCGTGCCTGGCTACTTGATGCCGCGACAGGTCAACATCTACGGCGTGCGATGGTCGTTCTGGAATTGAGCGGCGGCGCCGCTGGAATTGACAAGGTTGTTGTGGCGTCATAACTTAGGCCCTTGCCCATCATCAGAAGCATGACCGGTTTTGGGGCCGCTGACGGACTCGTCGGGCGAGCCCGCGTGAGCGTCGAAGTCCGCACGGTCAACCACCGCTTCTTCAATCCCAGCATCAAACTCCCCGGAGCGTTTGCCCGCTGGGAGGGCGACGTCCGCGAGACGCTCCGCCGCCAGATCACCCGCGGACACGTGACGCTCTCGGCTCGTACGCACCGCGACGTCTCGGCCACCAGTGGCGCGATCGATGAGACGCGATTCGCCGGCTACGTCCAGCAACTCACCGCGCTCAAAGCTCGCTACGGTCTCGGCGGCGAGGTGGACCTTGCGACGGTGCTGCGTCTGCCCGATGTGATCGCGTCCGAGCCCGACGCCGCGGAGAGTGATGGGATCCAAGCGGACAACGGGGACGGCGGAGGCGCGCAACTCATCGCGATCGTCGATGCGGCGGTCGCCGCATTGTCGGCGATGCGGGCCGCTGAGGGCGCGCGCCTCGCGCTGTTCCTCGGTGAGCGGGTATCGCTGATCGAGGCGGCGGTCGGCCGGATCCGCGAGCGAGCGCCTGTCCGCGTGATCGCCGCCCGCGACCGGCTCCGCGAGGCCGTGCGCGTGCTCACCGAAGGGATTGCGGTGGACGAGCAGCGCCTCGCCCAGGAAATCGCGCTGCTCGCCGATCGCCTGGATGTCGCCGAGGAGCTGGACCGCTTCACGTCGCACATCGCAGCGTTCCGGACCACCCTCCGAGACGGAGCCGCCGACGGTATCGGCAAGCGGCTCGGATTCCTGGTGCAGGAGATGCTTCGCGAGGCCAACACCACGGGCAGCAAGGCGAACGACGCCCCAATGCTGCAGGACGTCGTGGCGATCAAGGAAGAGTTGGAGCGGATCCGCGAGCAGGTCGACAATCTCGAGTGAGCCAGTGCCGCTGACCGCCTTTCCGATCATCCTCTCGGCCCCATCGGGGGGCGGCAAGACCACCATCACCAAGGAGTTGCTGGCCCGCCGGACCGACCTCGGATACTCGGTATCGGCTACCACCCGCGCGCCAAGGCACGCAGAAGCCGATGGACGTGATTATCATTTCTTGTCCCACGCCGAGTTCATCGCCCGCCAAAAGGCCGGGGATTTCGCGGAATGGGCCGAGGTCCACGGCAAGCTCTACGGCACGCTCCGCAGCGAAGTCGATCGGGTCCTGACCAGCGGCCGGCACGTGATCATGGACATTGATGTGCAGGGCGCGGCGAAGGTCGCGGCGGCGTTTCCGGCGTCGGTCCTGGTCTTTCTGGTGCCGCCGTCGGCAGAAGTGCTGATCAAACGGCTCATGGCGCGCCGGACCGAGAAGCCGCAGGATCTGCTCGTGAGGCTGGAGACGGCCAAACGGGAGTTGGAGGCGGTTCAGCAGTACGAATATGTCGTCGTCAACGGGGATCTCGAGCAGGCCGTTCGCCAGACGTCGGCGATCATCGATGCCGAATCCCTCAGGCGGACGCGGACGCCGGCGATGAGTGAACGAGTCCGTGGGCTGGTGGATGGCCTGGATCGCGAAATCGCGGAGTTGCGGCTGCAGGGATAGGCGTCAGGCGGCCGAGGCCCGGCAGGCTGGGACGCCGTGGCGCAGGGCTGGTGTAGCAGTCAGATGGCAGGGCAGTACTGGCGGGCTCCGGGCGCCGCCATCGTGGAGGATGACCGTGCAGGCCGATCGATTCTTCTGGAGGTTGTATGCGTGTGTTT
>JANWIF010000003.1 GCA_025450035.1 Gemmatimonadaceae bacterium | reverse complement strand
TGTCCCGCTTTCTACGCTTCCTTCTTTTGCCGCTTCGCCGACAGTTCCAACAGCGGGGGCGTGCCGTTCAGCACGCACGACTCCGTGATCTTCACTTCGGTGATGTCGTCGCGGCTTGGGAGGTCGAACATGACGTCGGTCATGATCTCCTCGAGGATCGCGCGGAGACCGCGGGCGCCCGTGCCGCGCTTGAGCGCTTTCATGGCCACTGCCCGTAAGGCGCTCTCGTCGAACGTGATCTTCACTTCCTCGAGCTCGAACAGCTTGGTGTATTGCTTGGTCAGCGAGTTCTTCGGTTCCTTGAGGATGCGCACCAGCGCTTCGTCGTCCAACGCTTCGAGGGCTACGCATACGGGCAGGCGGCCGACGAGCTCCGGGATCAATCCGTAGCGGAGCAGATCGTCCGGTTCCACCTCGGCGAACGGATGCTTGGCCAGGTCCTGCACCTTGCCGTTCTGAACCTCTTCCTTGGTGAAACCGATCTGGCGGCGGCCGATGCGCGCCTCGATGATTTTCTCGAGGCCGTCGAACGCGCCGCCGCAGATGAACAGAATGTCTTTGGTGTTGATCTGGATGTATTCCTGCTGTGGGTGTTTGCGCCCACCTTGCGGCGGCACCGATGCCACCGTCCCTTCGAGGATCTTGAGTAGTGCTTGCTGCTCTCCTTCGCCCGAGACGTCGCGCGTGATACTCGGGTTCTCACTCTTGCGCGCGATCTTGTCGATCTCATCGATGTACACAATCCCGCGCTCGCACTCGGCCACGTTGAACTCGCCGGCTTGGAGCAGACGGACGAGGATGTTCTCCACGTCCTCGCCGACGTAGCCGGCTTCGGTGAGCGTGGTGGCGTCGGCGATGGTGAAGGGGACGTCGAGTATGCGGGCGAGGGTCTGGGCGAGGAGCGTCTTGCCAACGCCGGTGGGGCCGATAAGCAGAATGTTTGACTTGTCGAGCTCGACGTCGTCCTCGCGTCCGCTCGCGCTATTGATGCGCTTGTAGTGATTGTAGACCGCCACCGCGAGCGCCTTCTTGGCCCGTTCCTGCCCGATGACGTACTGGTCAAGGACGTCCTTGATCTCTTGTGGCGTAGGGACCTGCGTTATCGCTTCGGCAACCTCGCGCTCCTCATCCTCGGCGAGAATCTCGTTGCACAGTGCGATGCACTCGTTGCAGATGTAAACCGAGGGCCCCGAGATGAACTTCCGAACCGAGTCCTTCGACTTGCCGCAGAACGAGCAGCGCAGATGTTTGTCGTGCGACATATGGGTCCGCCGGAACGGGTGAAGCGGGCATCAGTGCATCCCCTCTGAAGGGGGGTGCGGAAGGGGGTTGCGATACTTAACACCCCCCAAAAAGACGGTCAAGCGCCGCGCTTGGTACGGGCTTGTGAATTAGTTCACAAAACGCTCTTCTTTTCAGTTGTGGCCAGCGCGCGGGCCTGAACTATCACGTTGTCGATAAGTCCGTAGTTCTTGGCCTCCTCGGACGACATGAACCGGTCCCGGTCCACGTCACGCTCGATTTGCTCGACCGTCCGCCCCGTGTGCTTGGCCATGAGCTCGTTCATCTTCGACCGCAGGTACAGAATCTCCTTGGCCTGGATCTCGATGTCCGATGCCGTCCCCGACGCTCCGCCGGACGGCTGGTGGATCATGATCCGGGCGTGCGGCAGCGCCGAGCGCTTGCCGGCGGTTCCAGCCGCGAGCAGGAAGGCACCCATGCTGGCCGCCATTCCCATGCAGATGGTGCGAATGGGCGAATTCATGAACTGCATGGTGTCGTAAATCGCCATCCCCGCCGATACACTACCGCCCGGAGAATTGATGTACAGGTTGACGTCCCGCTCCGGGTTGTCCGCGTCGAGGAACAGGAGTTGGGCGATGACGATGTTGGCCACATCGTCGTTGATGGGCGTCCCCAGGAACACGATCCGGTCCATGAGGAGGCGCGAGAAGATGTCATATGTCCGCTCGCCGCGGCTGGACCGCTCGATGACGTACGGGGGATAAATGGTCGACATTGGTCCTTCGGCTCCTTGAACGTGATGTCGCGGGTGCTCGCCGCTGTCGCGTGAGTCCCGCACCGCCAACGCCCGACCGAGCGTGGCCCTGGCTATTCCACCGTATTCTTTTCCATCAGCCATGCGAACACCTTGTCTTCGGTGATGCTGCGTTCGAGTTCCTTGATTCGCCCCGCCTTCTGGAGGGACGCGTAAACCTGTCCCGGATCGGTGCCGCGCTTGGCGGCCACATCGGCCACTCGCGCGTCGATTTCCGCTTCGCTGGACTCGAGGTTCTCGCGTTTGGCGATCGTGTCAATCACCAGGTCACGCCTTACCTGACGCTCGGCCACGGGACGGAACTCGTGCTGGAACCGTTCGCGTTCTCCCTCCGGGACCTCGTAGCTTTCCATGTAGGCTTCTACGAGCTGCGAGACCCAACTCGGCGGGACCTCGAAGGGGTTGGCGCCGATCACTTCATCTACCAGCTTCGATCGAACCTCAGCATCGGCCTCTCGCTCTGCGTGGCGGCCGAGGTCCTCACGCACTGTCTTCTGTAACGCGTCGAGTGAGTCGAAGTCACCCACTTCGCGGGCGAAGGCGTCGTCGAGCGGAGGAAGCGATTTGCGCTTGACGTCTTTCACCGAGACGCGAACGGTTTTCGTTTTTCCGCGCTGCGCTTCGTCGGGGAAGTCGTCGGGCCATTTGACAGGCCGCTCGGTCGCGGCGCCCGGTGATGTCTCCATGATCAGCTCTTCTATCCCTGGAATTGCCTGTTGCGTGCCGAGGACGATCTGGTACTCGTGCGCGCCATCCGCACCCAGCAGTCCTGTGTCGTCCGCCGTGGCGAGCTCCACGCTCACCATGTCGCCGGGCTGCGGGCGGTCGTCGACCGGCGTCCAGGTAGCGCGTTCCTGCCGGAGATGTTCGATCTGATCGCGCACCTGGTCGTCGGTCACCACCCGCGTTGGGCGTGTGACGCGGAACCCCTCGGTGCGCGGCAACTCGATGGACGGCCGGATCTCGAGGTGCAGCTCGAAGGTGAGCGGTTGTCCAACGTTGAACTTGATTTCGTGGACGTGGGGCTGGGTAGCAAGCTCGACCTTCTCGCGTTCGAGCACTTCCTTGAACGCGTCCTGGACGACGGACTCGATGGCTTCTTGCCGGATCGCGTCCGCGAACTTTTTGCGCACCATCGCCGCCGGTGCCTTACCCGGCCGGAATCCAGGGAGGCGAACCTGCCTCGCGTAGCGCTTGGCCGCTTGGTCCTCGCGCTCGCGCACTTCCTCCACCGGCACCGACACTTCGAGCAGACGCTCGAGGCCCTCAGATTTCTTGGGGGTGATGGCGATGTTCATGGGGGGAATTATAACCCCGGGGGTGGTTGGTGGTAGTTGGTGGTTGGTGAACTACCAACTGTGAACGCTGTGCGTCGTTACCAGCCGCCACGCACCCGCCGGCCGCCGCCCGCCCCGCCGCAGGCCAGCTACCACTCATTGTCTCCCCGGTTCAGATCCTGAAACCGATTCTCCGGGTCGAGACTAACGGACTTGGCCTTGCGGCCCCGGGTCGGGACGGCGAGGGTGAACGAGCGGGAGCCGTCGAACCATACCGAGGCGGGGCGGGTGACGGTCTGGGTGGTGCCATTCGACCAGTCGATGCGGGCGATGATGGGCATGGCCATGTCGCCGTGGTCGGTGACCCGGATCTTGAGGTGTCCGTTGACCCGGGTCACCGCGCTGATGCCCTGGTCGAACGTCTCGCGGGTGAACCACCATGCGTTCCAGAACCATCCAAGGTCTTGTCCTAACTGGTGATTCATGAAGAAGAAAAAGTCCCATGGTGACGGGTGCTTGAATCGCCACGCGTTGGCGTAGGCGGCAAACGCGTTTTTGACCGCCGAGTCGCCGACAACCCCGCCTAACGCGAACAGTGCGACGGGCGCCTTCACGTACGCCTGTTCCTCGTAGGTCGGACCGGCGAAATCGGAGGGCCACATCAATGGCGCTTCCAGCTCGGAGCCGGCGACGCTCCGGTAGGCCGCGCCGGCGTCGGCGAAATCGACCGGCTTCTTCTCGTACGCGGCATCGGAGAACGCGTCGATGTACTCGTTGAACCCTTCGTCCTGCCACCCGTACCAGGTTTCGTTGGAACCGACGGTCATCGGGAACCACTCGTGGCCGAGCTCGTGGGTGATCACGCCTAACTCGGGGCCGCAGAAGATGATCATGGGATACTCCATCCCGTTCTCGGGGCCATCGGCCACGGTGGCCTGCGGGAACTCGTAGGGCATGACCATCGTCGCGTGATGTTCCAGCGCGAACCGGGCCAACCGCGCCGTTGCGCGGTACTGCGTGTGTTCGGGGAGATAGAGCACCTGCACGAGCGTCGGCCTGGGCGTGTTGGCGTGCGTCGCATCGAGGACGAAGTCCCTGGACGTCGCGAAGGCGAAGTCGTTTACCAGGGGCGCGGTGAAGTGCCAGGTGAGCGCGCTGCCGCTCGCGGTCGCCGCGCCGGCGCCGCGGCCCGGGGCGTCCACGACGTGCACCGTCGTGTCGGCGCTCATGGCGAGCGCGAGTCGGTCGCGCGTGGCCGGAGCGAGCACATCGTTCGGGTTGGCGAGCGTGCCGGTCGCGCCCACCAGCCAGCCCGCCGGCACGGTGATCTTGACGTCGAAGCTGCCGAATTGATTGTAGAACTCGCCTTTGCCCAGATACTGGTCGCGGTCCCAGCCGCGCAGGTCATCGTACATCGCCACCTGGGGATACCACTGCGCGATCTGGTACAGCGACGTGCCCCATCGGCCCATGCGCTCCGCGCGCTTGTCCAGCGGCACGTTAGGCACGGCAAAGTGCCACGCCGCATCGATTGACGCCGTGGCGCCGGGCAGCACCGGCGACGCCAGGTGCACCGTGGCCACCGTGCCATCCACCGAATACGCACGCGGATCGGAGAGCGCGACGGCGTCGCCGTTCACCACCAGGCGCTCCATCACGTCGCCCTGGGTGATGTCGGTCACGTAGTCGTTGCGGTCCACCGTGGCGGTGAAATAGTTCTGGAGCAGCCGGATCACGATCACGGTGAGCGTGTCGGGCGACGAGTTGTGCAGGGTGATGTGCTCGGTGCCGTGGAGCACCGCGCTGTCCACATCCAGCCGCGCCTCGATCGCGTAGTCGACGCTCTGCTGCCAGTAGCGCGGACCCGGCGACCCGGAGGAGTCGCGCGTGCCGGCGCGAAAGGCGCGGCGGATCATCGGGCCTAACGGGATGTCGCGCTGCACGGCGCGGTCGGGCCAGGGTTGGGCCGACTGTGCGGGGGCGGCCGGCGTGGCGGCCACAACGCAGACGCTCACGAACACGAAGGGGAGGCGGGACATGCAATGTTTGTGG
>JANWIF010000002.1 GCA_025450035.1 Gemmatimonadaceae bacterium | reverse complement strand
TCTTCGGCGCGTTGCAGGAGCGGGCCGAGCCACGTTTCGGGGAGCGCCGAGATGGACCTGATGCCGGCGGCCTTGAGTCCGTCGAAGATGATCTTGCTGTTGTCGTACGAGACGGTCATTGCGCGGTTGACGAGGGCGGACAGACAGTCGCACGCCCTAACTTCGCAGGTGTCGCGGGAGTCCGAAAGGCGCCCGCTCCGCGCCGACCGCGCCTGGCGAAGTGCGGCCAAGCGTCGAATATTGGTGCGGAATGGCACGTCATGGTGTAGCGTCGTGGCCCCTGGCGACGGAGCGGGGGAGGTGTCCACGTTCGCCAAATCGAGTGAGGACTCTCATGCGCATCCATCGGATCGTTGTCCCAGTGATCGTACTCGTGCTCGCCGCTGCCTGCGGAAAGCACGACGCAAACGCCGACGCCAAGGCGAAGCTCGCCGAGCTGTCCAAGAAATTGGGCGTCCCCATGGACACGTCGGGTGTCGCAAGCGGGGCACAGAGCACCGAAGGCGATCCGTGCTCGCTCCTCGATTCGAATCTGGTCGCGACAGCGATCGGACCACTCGCAGCGCCGCCGTATCGGGGTGACTTCAAACCAAACGCGGACGCGGAGTCATGCCGCTACGAGACGAAGAATCACCGCCGCATGCTGGTGAGCGTCGACTGGAACGGCGGCCAGGCGGCGATGAAGATGGTCGGCTTCGGCCGGAAGCTCACCGACCAACTGGGTAAGCAGGGTGAGGAGAAGATGGGATCGACCGTCCTCTCGACGGGCGACACCATCAAGGGCACGTGGGACCAGGTAGCCGAGGGCCCGATGCAGTGCTGCGACCTGCACGCGCTCAAGGGCGACCAGCACGTCGAGATCGACTGGACCGGGACGCGGCTCTCGATGCAGGGCGCGGCAAAGCTACTGGACACGGCGGTCGCGCACCTCGCGCACCCGCTTCCCATCAGCGGGACGGCGACGGCAGCGTTGGCCCAGGCCGAGTCGCTGTATGCGGCCGACGCGAAGGACAGCACCGTGGACATGTGCGCGCTCGTGCCGCAGTCTGTCGTCGAATCGATCATCGGCCGCAAGCTCACCGGGCCACCCGAGCGCGGCCCGCAGCCCGGTGCCGTCGGCGCGCGCGACTGCACGTACAAGACGACAATGCCGGGCGGCGGGAACCTGCAGCAGCAGTACGAGCTGACGCTCTGGGAGTGGCACGATGGCGCCGTGTCGTTCGCGGAGGATCAGCACGTGATTGGCATGGCGACGCACGCCATGCGCCGGCAGTTCACTGGCGACACCACGACTCCGCCGACCGATACGTCCGAATACCCGCTGGGTCCGTGGGACGTGGCCGGGCCCAACACGAGCATGGGCTACGAGGCGGTGAAAGGACCGATCTTGATCAAGGCATCGGCACTCGGCGACAAGAAGATCGTGCTCGCGCTGCTCGGACGCGCGGTCACGTCGATACCGTGACGCCCGACTGGGGCGACTCAGGACGCGGCGCCCGGGACGGGACGAGTATTGTCCGAGACGTGTGAGCAGGCTGTTCGGGCTCGCCAACCCGGTGCCAGTGGGCTCGCCGGACGGGCGCGGACCAGATAGACTGGGGGTCGTCCAATCGACGTCAACCACGGGAGAATCCATGACAAGGCGATGGCGCAACTGCAGGACTCGAAACTCGCCGACGAGGTCTCGCTGACCTACGAAGGGCAGACACATAAGCTGAGCCGCATCAGCATGGTACTCGGCCACGCGTTAGACCTGGCGGATCACTATAGTCAGTTGGCGAATTACATGCGGCTGAACGGCATGCTGCCGCCCACGGCGCTGCATCGGCGCGGCTGAGATGGCGAACGCCGGTCCGGCGCACGTCGCCGGCCCGGTTCGTTCGTCGCAGCAGCACTCGAACCCACGGAGATCTCGTCATGTCCCTCTCGCGCAACCGGTTCAGGACAGCATTCGTCGTCGCGATCGGCGCTCTCGCCTCGGCCGGGTCGGCGAGCGCGCAGAGGTTTTCCGCGACGAGCCCCGATATCCATCCCGGTCGCAAGATCGCCGCCGCCCAGGTGTTCAACGGAATGGGCTGCACCGGAAACAACATCTCGCCTGCGCTCGAATGGCATGGCGCCCCGGTGAAGACGAAGAGCTACGCCATTACCGCATACGATCCCGACGCGCCAACCGGCAGCGGGTGGTGGCACTGGGTGGTGTACGACATACCGGCGAACGTCACCAAGCTGCCCGCCGGCGCCGGCGACGGGTCCAAGCATCTGCTGCCACAGGGCGCTGTGCAGGGGGACACCGACTTCGGGATCGCGGGCTACGGCGGGCCCTGTCCGCCGGCCGGCGACACGCCTCATCACTATCACTTCACGGTGTTCGCGCTCGACACCGACAAGTTAGACATTCCCGCGAGCGCGACGGCGGCGTACGTGGGATTCAATCTGCACGCGCACACGCTGGCGAAGGCGGAGATCGTGGCGCTGTACGGGCGGTGAGCCACGCAATGCGAAACGTCTGGGCCGCCTAAGCGCATCTCCATCGGAACACCGGCGAAGGCGGGGCGACAGATGACTGGGCTACGGAACCCAAGACGCTACGGATGCCGGGAGCGCAATTGCTCGAGCACGGATCCGAGGGCATTGATCTCCTTCCCATAGGTCGCCCAGTCGCCAGCACGCTGCGCGGCAATCGCGCGATCGTAGTGCGACTGCGCCTGTTGCACCAGCGACGCGACGCCGGCCGGTGCCACCGGGACCGCAGCGTTAGGCATGGCGGCGGCGCCCGCCGTATCCGCTTGCTGCGCCGACACCGCCGCTGCCTGACCACCGCCGAACATCGCGTTGAGCGCCTGGTCGAGCGTCTCGCCCATCACCACGCGGTCGCCGCTCGCCACCACCACGCGCTTCATTTCGGGAATCGATCCGCCCGAGGCGCGCAGAAACAGCGGCTGCACGTAGATCAGTGACTCCTGAATGGGAATCACCAACAGCTCGCCGTGGATCACCTCCGAGCCGCGCTGGTCCCACAGCGTGATCTGACGCGAGATGTCGGTGTCCTGATTGATCCGGTTCACGATCTGCTTCGGCCCGTACACCAGACTCTGCTTCGGAAACCGGTACACCGTCAGCTGGCCGTAGTGCGCCCCGTCCATCCTCGCCACCATCCACGCGGCGAGATTGTCCTTCCCGCGCGGCGTGAACGGGGTCATGTAGATGAACTCCTCCTTCTGCTCGCCCGGAAGCCGCATGATCATGTGCCGCATGTACGCGGTCACATCGGCCCCTCCCCCCTGCTCCTGGACCTCGGGGATCTGCCACTCATCCTCACGGTGGTAGAACGCCTGGGGATCGTCCATGTGATACGTGGCCTGGAGCAGCGCCTGCGTGCGGAACAATTGCCCGGGGTAGCGCATGTGGCGCCTAACGTCCGCGGGCATCGCGGCCATAGGCTTGAAGATCCCCGCAAAGATCCGCTCGTACGTCCGGATCACCGGGTCGGCCGGGTCGGCGATGTATGCGTTCACGGCGCCGGTGTACGCGTCGATCGTCACCTTGACGCTGTTGCGCATGTAGTCGATGTCGTCCACCGGCTTGGCGTACGGGTAGCCGCTGCTCGTGGTGTAGGCGTCCAGCACCCACTCCAATCTGCCGTCGTCCGTAATCACGATGTACGGCTCGGCGTCGAAGCTCAGGAACGGCAGCGCCGTGGACGCCCGCTCCATGATGTTGCGACGGTACATCACGCGTGCACCGCCGGTGATGTCGTCGGAGAACAGGATCTGCATCGACCCGAACTGCATGGCATAGAGCGCACGGCGCAGGAGCGAGCCCACTGGCACGCCGCCGGTCCCCGGGTACGACGTGTAGATGTTCTGTTCGCCTAACGGATAGTCGAACTCCTTCTGCTTCGTGTTCACGAACACGTAGGACTCCGCGGCCTGGCCGTAGTAGATCTCCGGCCGCGTGAGCTTGATGCCCACGGTCGACACCGGCGGCAGGTTTTTGATGAACAGCACCGGCAGCCCCTCGTCCGTCACCTGGTTCACGGGCGCCATCGTCAGGCCCATGCCGTGCGTGAACGTGAGGCGGTTGTTGATGAACGTTTGCGTGGGCAGCGACGCCGCATTCAGCTCGCGCACCGAGAGGTGCACCTGCCGATAGTCGCCCTCGATCGTGTAGCGGTCGTCGTTCACCGACATGAAGTCGTAGTACGTGCGGATCTCCTGCAGTTGCTTGAACGTCTGCTGGAGCAGGTCGCGCTCCCAGAGCCTCACGTTGTTGATCGTCGGCGCGTTCGCCTTGATGTCGGCCATCGTGAGCGTCGCCTCGCCGCTCAGGGCCCGCGTCTGCACCTTGTCCAGCCCCCAGGCGGCCCGCGTCGCCGCGATGTGATCCTGGAGGTACGGCGTCTCCTTCACCAGCTCGTTAGGCAACACGACCAGTCGCTGCACGGCCAGCGGCACGAGGCCGCGGGCCACGATCCCGACGGCGGCGTAGAGCACCACCGCGACGCCCAAGTGCCGCAGCAGCCGGCCGCGCACCGCACCATAGATCACGAGGCCCATCGCGATCAGCGCGGCGATGGCCGACAGATGGATGCCCGGCAGCGAGACGTGCACGTCGGTGTAGCTGGCCCCCACCAGCGGGCCGGTGGTCGAGTACAGCAGCTCCGCCGAGCGCACGATCCACAGTTGCACGGCGATCAGCAGGAAGAGCACGGCAGCCAGCGACGCCAGGTGCACCTCCGCCCCGCGGTCAGCCGGTCCATGGTGCGCGCCGATGGGGAGCTGCCCGCGCAGTACGTACACCAGTCCCGCGGCGCCGAGCGACAGCACCACCAACGCGACCGCGATGGCTAACGCGGCGGAGAGCGCCGGCAGCTGGAACATGTAGAAGCCGATGTCGCGCCCGAAAAGCGGATCGGTGGCGCCCACCGGCGCGGCATGGAACGCCTGCGCGTACGTCATCCAGCTCGCCGCCATGGAGAGCCCCACCACGAGCGCGATGAACAGCGGCACAACCCATAACAACCGCAGCGCCATGCGCGACACATCCACGGACGGCTCTGCGTTCCGTTGGACGAAGAGCGCCGGCGACTTACCGGTGTGGCGGGTGGCGAGCCGGATATTCCCCGCCAGAATGGCGTACGACACCACGCCGCCGACGAGGAACAGGATGACGTGCCAGGTGAGCGACGTCAGGTACACCGTGGTGAAGCCCAACTGGCGGAACCAGAGCCAGTCGGTGGCGAAGCTCACCAGCCAGGGGATGAGGACGAAGACGGCGAGGAAGGTCGCCGCCAGGGCGATGATCAGCCGCCGCAGCTCGCGTCGCATCGGGGGGGCGATGCGGCGCCCGGGCTGGTGATCGAAGGGATGGGTCAT
>JANWIF010000001.1 GCA_025450035.1 Gemmatimonadaceae bacterium | reverse complement strand
TCTACGCCGACGGCCCGCCGAGCTGGTATGGCACCCTCATCGAGGGGCAGACGGACGCGTCCGGGTACCTCTACCGGCGCAACCGCTATCTTGATCCGGCCACGGGGCGCTTCACGCAGGAAGACCCCATCGGACTGGCCGGCGGGCTCAATGCGTACGGATATGCAAACGGCGATCCGATCACGTACTCGGATCCGTTTGGGCTGTGGCCGCAGTGGCTGACGAAGCTTTTGTCCTGGCGCAACCGCCGTCTCGCGGCGGATCGCGATGAGATCGACAGAATTGCGGGTCGTGGGGCCTTCGATCTGGCGCTGGGCTTTGCCATGGGGCCGGTCGGTGAGGAGGCTGAGGCGGCTGGTGCCGCATCACCGGCGATCAGCCCAAGCGAGGTAGCGGGAAAGACGGCAGCGGAAATCGACCAGCTTGCCAAAGAAAAGGGATTGATTCCCAAAGGACCTGATCCGATGAATGGGAAAGGTTCCTATGTTGACCCTGTGACCGGGAAACAGAGAATATTGTCTCATCCTAACGATTCACCGCCACATGCTCACGTCAACGATCCAGCCGGCAACCGGCTTGATATTCATGGGCATCCCGTTGATCCTAAGTCGCCAGATGCCCATCTGCCTATCGGAGATCAAGAATGATTTCCTTCAACGACCTGCATGACGCCACGTTCACCAAGATGGAGCTCGACTGGGCCAAGGGTGAAGTGGAATACCGCTTCGAGACGAGTATACCGGGGCACCCTATCGTGCAGCTAGTCGCGAGTGGAGTCATTGACGTGCACTGCCCGAGACGCTTTCCGTGGGGCGAAAGTGTTTCAGTGAACGAGATACGCGTGGAAGCCGTCGACGGAGGAACGCGCTTGACGGTCGAGATGCAAAGCGGTGATCTGATCGAGGCGAATGTAACAGACGTGCATTTCCAGTAGTCCCGGCGCTGGGGTAGCAAAGCTGTAGTGGCAAACGGAGGAATGGCGAAGCCCGGCGCGGCAGAATTCTGCCGCGCTCGCGGCATCTGTCTGGTCAGCTCGCTTGGCGTTGCGTGTATGAGGGAGGGGGCGAGCTGGAACGTGCGGACGTGACCGGCCGCGGGGCGGGGTCAAGGACCCGATGAACAACGTGATCGGCGTGTTCACCACCACCGGCGTGCCGCAGTCACTGGTATATGAACCGTTTGGAGTGATCGCCCCTGTGCTTCGAGCGTAGGCGCGGCCGCCTCTCGGCTCTCCGCGGAGAGCACTCCACGCTCGAGTGCGCCGTCGGGTCGCGCGGCCCGGTAGGCAAAGCGATTCGTCACGCTCACGGATGCACGGCTCCGCCCCACGAGGTGATGTCCGCGTCCTCGTCGCTGCCCCCGACGTTACCGTCGCGGCCCAGGTGAGCTAATCGTCAGCGAACGGAGGATGAGATTGAACGATACTCTGAGGTATTTGAGCGGCTTGCTTGCCGGCACAGTGACCATCTGGTTCTTTTTCTGGCCGTATCGGCGCAAGTTCGAACTTGACGTCAAGCTGGATCGTACAGAGCAGGCTCTCAGATGGTCGGTTTTTCTTATCGGATTCAGCATTCAACTGTTGCGAAATCCAGAATATAAGTGGCTTCGCTTCGTGGCGATGATCGTTGCCATCGCCTTTGTTGCTTGGCCAAACTATGCTCATCACGTTGCTATGCTTGCTCGTCGGTTCGGAGTGATGCGGCCGCCCGAGAGCAAGGGATCCGATCCATCACGTCGAGTGCGATGAGATGGACACGCAATAGACTCCTCAGACGCAGTGCCTGCCAGGCAAGGTAAGGTAAGGCGGACCGTTCGGGGAATGATGGCCAGTTTCACTTGCTAACTGAAACGAACACTTCGTCCGAAGGCCTAACGCTGCGTCGCGGGTTGACAGGTGCCTCCGTCGCGCTGGAAGGGCCGATGCGGAACGCGACGTTGCTACTGCACTCGCCACCACGGTGCCGCGAGGACGCGGTCAGCCACCCAGAATGTCTCGGTGCCGCCGTGTACCAGGATGCCGCCTGGAGCGTTCGGGTATTCGTCGAGAAAAAGTTGGAGTCCCTGGGCGTCGGCGTGCGTTGGCCGTTCGCCGCTCTTGCACTCGACGGGGAGGATCGCGCCGCCCGGTTGCTCGAGCACAAAGTCGACCTCGTCCTGGTTCGTTGTCCGCCAGTGCATGACCGTTGGGCGGCGCGGCAAGCTGTCGCGCCATGCGATGAGGTCACACAGGATCAGGTTTTCGAAGTGAAAGCCGCTCAATGGCGGGGAATCCGCCAGGTGGAGCGCCAAGCCGGTGTCGCTCCAGTACGCCTTCGGACTCTTGATGAGGCGCTTGCCCCGGTTGACCGCGAATGCCTCGATGCGGACCAGCTGGTAGGATTGCTCCAAGAGGTCCAGGTAGCGGTAGGCCGTGGTGGACGCGATACCTGCTTCGCTGGACCATGCACTTCGGTTCACCAGTTGCCCAACGCGGTGGCAGGCGATCCGCATGAGCCGCTTCATGTCGAGAGGACTTCCTATATCGGCAAGGTCGCGGAGATCGCGGTCCAAGTACGTGTCGATGTACCCCTGGAACCAAACCGCACGTTGGTCGGCTGTCGGGAGATCGAGCGCTGGGATCGGGTAGCCGCCCATGCCGACGTGTTCGCGCCAATCCGCGGCAGGAGCGGTCGAGGCGATCACAAGGTCGTACCACTGGGCCGCCGGGGAGGTGAAGAACTCGGACCACATCCCAGCGGTACCGAGTCCGAGCTGCTCTCGACGCGTCATCGGCCAGAGCGTCGTGTAGACGGCCCGGCCAGCGAGTGACTCCTTGACCTTGCGCATCTCGAGCAGGTTCGCGGAGCCCGTCAGCACGAACTGTCCGGGCGTGCGCTTGCCCTCGTGTGCCAACTCGTCGATGACCTCTTTGAGGGCGACCACCAGATCGGGATCGCGCTGGATCTCGTCGAGCACGAGCCGCGGCGCACGGCGAAGGAGCGCGCGTGGGTCGGACTTGGCCTGGGCCCGGATGTCGACGGTGTCGAGCGTGAGATACGCGTAGCTCCCGAATGTCGGGTGGGAACGCACGAGGGTGCTCTTGCCCGTCTGCCGCGCGCCCATGATCACAACGATCGGCATCACGTCAGCACCGACCGTGAGATGTTGGGCGGCGACGCGGGGTAGCATGGGCTGCCTTATGGCAAGCTCTGCCATGAGAAGCTCGTGAGCTGAGGGGCTTTTGTGATATTTGTCCGTCAAACGGCTGATATTCATCCACCCGATGGACGATAATCATCCATTGTATGGACAGATACCCACCGGCGCAAGGGCCGATGTCGGTGTCAGATCCCTTCCGGCGTTGACCCACCAGCCGTTCTCACGGTAGCGCGCCGCCGCCAGGGGATCGTGGGCCTCGTCCGGTCTCGAGCCCGGCGAGGAGGTCGAGCAATCCCACCGCCTCCCATGATTGGCTACGACGTCCCTGGGACAGCGGGATGAGCACGCCGGCGGACTCCAGCTTCTTCATCGCCTGGTAGATCTGCGGCTTCGAGCGTCCGGTCACCGCCGCCGCTACCGGGGCACTGATCATGGGATGCGCTGGCAGAACCTCTATGACTGCCCACGCGGCCGCATCGGCGCGTGGCGCGCTCGGCGACGCAACGAGCCTGGCTCGCCAACTGGCGCTGAGCGCGTAGACGGCGTCGAGGTGGGCGGTGGCGAGAGACGCCGCCGCGGCCGCCGCGGCGGCGAACTGCTCGATCCATTGATCGACTCGATCTTCCCGGTAATCGGTGAGCCCCTGGATGTAGCGGTCTCGGGCGCTCGCCAGCACGACGCTGATCGGCGGTACGTAGGCGGGCGCGACTCCGCGGCGGCGCAGGATCACGTGCACGAGCGCGCGACCGGTGCGTCCGTTGCCGTCCTCGAATGGGTGAATCGTCTCGAACTGCGCGTGCACTAACGCCGCCTGGACGAGCGGCGGGAGCTCATCGACATTTATCGCGTCGCAGAGGTCCGCCAGCAACGCATCGACGTACTCGGGCGGCGGCGGCACGAAGTCGGCACCGCACGGGTTGTAGTCGTTGCCGCCGATCCAGTTCTGGACGGTCCGGAGCTGCCCCGCCATGTGGGCGTTCGGAGCCTTCTCCATCAGCCGGTGGTGAATCGCGAGGATCTCCGCGACGGAGAACCGCTCCACGGTCGCCGCCTCATGGATCGCGAGTTCCATCGCGTCGATGTTGGCCATGATCTCGAGGGCGGTGGAACCCGCCTTCCCGCCAGACTCCACGCGGGCCTCGGCGCGTGCCAGCTCGCGGACGCCGAGGTGCATCCCCTCGACATTGGAGGACGCGATGGACTCCGTGCGCAACAGCAGCCTGGCCAATGGCGCGAGTGCGGGCCGCGCGCCACTGTTCAGCACGCGGACGGCGGCATCAGCCTCGGCGATCATGCCGGCGAGATCCCCAGACAGCCGCAGCGCACGGCTGGCGAGCCCATCGGGAATGAATGCCTCGTATCGGCAGGCCCGACGGTACTTTGGAGGGGCGTAGATGGTCGGATCGTGTTGCCAGATCAGCGAGACTCGACGGCCAGACATTTCCCCTCCAGCTCGGCCGGTATGCCGCTATCCCTAATCACACGGCGATATTAGTTAGGTTTATGCCGTATCCCTCACTAATGTAGCGACCCGTTCAGGGGATTGGCAGCCCATATACTCGCGCGCTGCGACGGAACCGTCTGGCTGCGCTTGCCTACCACCATTTATAGATGCAACAGTGCGCATTCACACCACCCAGCCACGACGAATTCGACGAGGAATATGTCCGACGAGACCCAATTGACGAGCAGAGCTGTTCAGGTCGGCGCTCCAGGCCAGCCGCTCACCCTCGTGAGCAGAAAGATCCCCACCCCGCCACGGGGGCATGTGCGAATCCGCGTCCAGGCATGTGGGATTTGCCACAGCGATTCGCTCGCGGTGGAGGGGCACATGCCGGGCATCCCGTATCCTATCGTACCCGGCCACGAGGTGGTCGGGATCGTCGATGCGGTCGGTGACGACGTGGTGCTGATCAAGACCGGACAACGCGCCGGCATCGGCTGGTACGGCGGCCATTGCCGGATATGCGAGCCGTGCCGCCGCGGCGACCTGGTGCACTGCGAGCGGGCGAGCGTTCCGGGCCTCACGTACGATGGCGGGTACGCCGACTACATGATTGCCCCGCAGGAGGCCCTGGCGTCCGTTCCCGACGAACTCTCGAGCGTCGAGGCGGCGCCGTTGCTCTGCGCCGGCCTAACGACGTTCAACGCGCTGCGAAACAGCGGGGCGAAGGCGGGCGACCTGGTCGCGATCCTCGGCGTGGGCGGCCTGGGCCACCTCGGAGTGCAGTTCGCCTCCAAGATGGGGTTCCGCACGGTGGCGATTGCGCGCGGTGCGGACAAGCGGCAGCCGGCGTTAGGCCTGGGCGCGCATCACTACATCGACAGCACGACCGGCGATGTGGCCGCGGCGCTGCACACCCTCGGCGGAGCGAAAACCATTCTGGCGACCGTCACCGACGCGGACGCGATGAACGCGGCCATCGGAGGCCTGGGGTACGCCGGTACGTTTGTGGTTGTGGGAGTCTCGATGGAGCCGGTCAAGGTGCAACCGATGGCGCTCGTCTCGCGCGGCCAGTCGGTGCGGGGATGGGCGAGCGGGGCGTCCATCGATTCCGAAGACACGCTGAAATTCAGCGCGATGACGGGCGTGAAGGCGCAGATTGAACGTTATCCGCTGGAACGCGCCGCCGAGGCGTACGCGCGCATGATGAGCGGCAAGGCGAGGTTTCGCGTCGTGCTCGAAACAGGTGCCTAACGAACCGGCGGGCGCACCGTGTGGAATCCAATCAGCCTCGAGCGCACCTGTCGGGTGAAAATCACGCCGCGCCCGCCGCGGGCCAGGCCCGCGGCGGCGAGGCGATCGACGGTCCATCGATTGCAATCGAACCACCACAGATAGTCGCCGTGCGCGGGATAAAATCGGCCCGCATATCCCGCAACCGGCGCGAATGGCGGCACGCGTGTATTCGCTGCATCGCGCCGGATCGACGATTCGAGGCTTGCCACGAGCGCGCTGAGTTGCGCGGCGCTCACGGTGCGCGCGTACAACGTCCGTGGTTGGGCATCGCGTTCCGGCGGCGCGTTCCAGCCCGCGACGTACGTCACCGATGACGTGGGAAGAAAGAGCGTCGCGAAGACCGATTGCGGCTGATAGTTCGACTCCATGTAGAATCGCCGATCACCCCACGCGAACTCGACGTACGGCGCATTCTCGTCGTCCACCGGGCCGAGCCGCCACCCGGCGGGCTGCTCGAAGAGAACGGACGTGTGATATCCCCAGTCCGCGACATAGACGTGAAAGTCGCCGCGCGCCGGCGGAAGCGTTATCGTCGCTGATGGAAGGGGGGGGGACGCCGCCGCGAGTTCCATCACGATCGGCGGCACGAGAATCACGAGCGCGAGCACGACCCATAGAGCGCGGGCGATGCGCCGTAAACGGCTGGGGATCACGTGACCATCACGATCGGCCCGCGCGCCACGGTTCCGCCAAGTACTCGTGCACGAACGTCACCGCCATCGACCCTTCGCCTACCGCTGATGCAACGCGCTTCACCGACCCGAGGCGCGCATCGCCAGCCGCGAACACTCCCGGCTGACTCGTCTCCAGGAGAAACGGCGGGCGCTCCGCGGACCAGTGCGGAGAACGGGCCACGGCACGCCCGGTTCGAATGAATCCCTTCGCGTCGGTCTCGATCTCGGGCGGGAGCCAATCGGTGCGCGGCACCGCGCCAATGAACGTGAACACCGCGGGCGTGGCGACGGTGCGCGTCTCTCCGGTCTCGGTGTTCTCGATGTCGACATTCTCCAGCCGCTCCCCGCCGTCCATCCGCCGAATTTCCGTGTGATACAGCACCTCGATGTTCTTCACTTCCTCGATTCGATCGGTCAGGTAGCTCGACATGCTCTTGCGCAGGTCGCCCCCGCGTACGAGCAGGAGAACGTGCGCAAGATGCTCGGCCAGAAAGACAGCCGCCTGCCCGGCGGAATTGCCCGCGCCGACGAGCACGACCTGCGCCTGGCCGCACGCGCCTAACTCGGTGGGGGTCGCTTCGTAGTACAGGCCGACCCCATCGAAGCGCGTAGATCCCGGTACGTCTAACCGGCGGTAGTCGGCGCCGGTGGCGATGAGCACGCAGCGCGCGGACGCGGATTCGCCATCGGCGAGACGAACGACGAAGTGCGCATCATGCCGTTCCAACGCGGTCACCGGTGAGGGAACGGAAAAGCGCGTGTCGAACTTCTGCGCTTGCAGCGTGGCGCGACTGGTGAGTTGGGCACCGGTAATCCCGGTGGGGAAGCCGAGGTAGTTCTCGATCTTCATCGACGCTCCCGCCTGGCCGCCAGGGGCCGCGCGTTCGAGCACCAAGGTGCGCAATCCCTCCGACGAGCCGTACACCGCGGCCGCCAAGCCCGCGGGTCCGGCGCCGATGATCACAAGATCATACACGTCGATTCCGAGCGGCGGCTTGAGGCCCACCGCCTCCGCCAGGTCCTCTACCGACGGATTCCGCATGAGCGGCCGGCCCGCGCACGCCACCGCGGGCAGGTCGTGCTCGCCTAACCCGAAATGACGGAGCAGCTCTCCGACGCCCGGATCCTCGTCGGTGTCGATCCAGGTGACCGGAACCTGATTGCGGCTCAGGAACTCCAGCAGTTGATAGGCTTCGCGCGAACGACCCGGGCCGATTACGCGAACGCCCTGGAAGCCGGAGTCGATCAGGGCCTCGCGCCTCGCGATGAACGCCCGCAGAATCACCTCGCCGATGGCTGGCCGCTCGGAGATGACCCGCCGGATGTCGGAGGGGGTGATCTCGAGAACGTCGGTGTCGCCTCGCGCTACGGCGGTCACGAGTGGCCGCCGGCGACTCAGGATGTCGATGTCTCCGGTGAACTCGCCCGGTTGGTGCACGGTGACGGTGCGCGGCTCGCTGCCGGACCGATCGATGATCTCGACCGAACCCGACGTGACGATGAAGAATGCGTTCGAGTTGCCACCCGCCTCGAACAGCGATTCACCTTCCCGGAATCGTCGCCGCGTGGCAAACTGGGCGAGCGTGCCGATCTGGGCGTCGCTGAGCCGGGGAAAGGCAACGTCGCTCCGCGCTTGGAGGTCACTCACCTGGGCCCCTCGCTCTTATTTTTTGGGGCGCGCGCCGAACGCACCCACGTCGGTCACGGGGGCTGAAGTGCGTGCGTCACCACCGTTCCCGAGCTCTACGGGCGGCACTGCACCATCCAGAATTCCTCCGCGCGCCACGAGCTGCGCGGCCAGCACGGTCTGGATGACACTCATGATATTGTTGGTCGCCATCTCGGGCGCTCCGCCGGCGCCCGCGCCCCCCCCGCCCGCAATCGTTATCAACTTCGCGTCGGACAACGCATCGGCGATGACCGGAGCGATCTGCGGCAGTAGCTCGATCTGCCGATAGCGAAAATAGCTCTCCCCGCCGGCAGCGATCGCCTGATTCACTTTCTGAATGCTCTCCGCGGTGGCGTCGGCGATTCTGCGGATGCGAATCGCCTCTGCGTCGGCGGACGCTTCGGCCTCGAGGCGTACACGTGCCGCATCGGCCTTGGCCTGCGCGATCTGCGTTGCATCGAGTTCGGCCTCGCGTTGCACGCCCATCGCTTCCTGCCGTTTCGCCTCGGCCTGCGCCACAAGCGCGGCGTTACCGGCTTTCGTCTGCTCCAACTCGCGTTGCTTGTCGGAGATTGCGCGTTCGGCGTCGAGCTGCGCCTCCTTCGATCGGCGCGACTGATTCGCGGCGACGATTTCCGCGTTCGCCTGTGCTTCGGCTGCCGATTGGCGCCGCCGCGCGTCGGCGACTTCCGACTGCACGACCTTGATGTTCAGCGAATTGAAGATGAGTCCAAGATCGGTGAGCTCGCGCGAGCATGCCTTACGAATGATCACCGCCAACGGGTCGTCCTCGTCCTCGATGATTCCGTCGCCAGCCGCCATGACCGCCACCATCGGGGCGGTCTTGAGGGCGCTGCCAGTTCCCGTGGTGAGCGGGAGCGCGCGCGGCGCCGTCTTGGCCGAGAACAGTTGGTCGTGTGTCAGCAGGTTGATCGCCCGGCGTCCAGAACTGGACAACAGATCGGTGAGCGTGCTGATCTGATCGGCTTCGCGTTTGGAGAAGAATCGATTGGCCGCTGTTTTGATCAACGCGTCCGTATCGCCGACGCACACGATGGCGCTCGCGAGAACGCGCACCTTGATCGGGCGTGCGACTCCGGTGTCATCGATGTCGGCCGTCTGGTCGGTGATGTCCAGGTCGACGTTGATCACTTTGCTCGAGATCGTCGTTCCGGTCGTGAGCAACGGAATCTCCTTCGATTTGCCGGGTCCGCGGTAGATGACCGTTCCTCCGTGCAACCAACTCACCAGGCGGATGGTGCCGGCTTCGACGTTGCGGAGAAACCCCGCGACAATCAGCGGGACGCCGATGAATACTATGCCTAACACCACAGCGATCAGTGTCCAGCCCGACAGAATGGTCGACATGCGACAGCTCCGGTGAGAAGCGGGACGAATGTATTACAGGATAGACACGGTGCATCGATTTCGCTCGGCATCGACGGCATCGATACGCAAGCGGTCGCCGGCGCGCACAGTAAGTCCGGCCGCGCGTTCCGACGGCACGAGTGTGGCCAGGATCTGCACGAGCTGGCCATCGAGCTCGATCGCCACGAGTCCGCGGCCTTCGGCGTCGAACGAGGTCACCGCGGTGGCGGGGTCGGTCACGCAGCTCTCCAGCGTGAGGGCGGGTTTCGAAGCGAAGCGCATGGCGAGGTCCCACACCGGTCGCACCAATGCGCGTTCGAACACAACGCCGCCGGCGATGGCCGCGGCGAGCAGCACTCCGCCACTGATCGTATGGCGCAGCAATACACCTGTGGTGCCGATGCCCAACAACACGCTGAACAGCAGTCGCGGAGACATGAGCGACCAGAGGGCGCGTGACGCGGCGGCGCCGCCGGTCTGGTGTGTAGCGCGCGCTCCGCCATGGGTGGGGGAGGAGGGGGTGCCCGCGTGGGATGCTG
Organism: Gemmatimonadaceae bacterium; assembly: GCA_025450035.1. Lineage (GTDB taxonomy): Bacteria > Gemmatimonadota > Gemmatimonadetes > Gemmatimonadales > Gemmatimonadaceae > JADGGM01. The sequence goes on along the minus strand of JANWIF010000001.1, from coordinate 171 downwards.
TGGCGCGCGGTGCGGCGCCGGCGTGCGCATGGTGTCCATGGCCTCCGGCGTGTCCGTGCCGGCCGGCGCCGGTGAGCGCCATCGCGCCGAGTCCGAGCGCGCCCAGGAGCAGGCAGATCGTGTAGGGATCCATGGAGCAGTGGGGGGGGGGGCGATGCCGGGCGGGCGTGC